>KN174002.1:4159-6353 GCA_000759655.1 Acidicaldus organivorans
AAGCGGGTGCGGCGGAAATCGGCGATGATGCGCCGCGCCGCTTCGGGGCCGAGATCGCTCAGGATGAGGATCTCCTCGAGTTCGGCGAGCGCCTCGTCATCGAGGCGGCGGCGGCTCACGATCCCGGCAAGCCCGCTCGTGAGTTTCTGGGTGGAGCGGGCGAGACCCTCCTTGAGGCGGGAGAGGAAACCGAAGGCCATCAGAGCGCCTCCCCGACCAGCGCGTCTTCCGTCGCCGCCACCGCGCGGAGCGCATGGACCCGGCCCGGGATGAGCGGGGCATTGCTTCGCACCACGATAAAATGCTCATCGCGCCCGCTCTCGGGGGTCTCGGCGAGCACGTGACGCACCGTGCCGAGCTTGGCGGCGAGGAAACGGCCCCGCGCCCGCTCGCCCGCCGCGCGCAGGCGCCGCGCCCGTTCGCGGGCGATGGCCGGGGGAACCTGCGGCATGCGCGCCGCCGGCGTGCCGGGGCGGGGGCTGAAGGGGAAGACGTGAAGGAAGGGGATGTCCATGCGTTCGATGAAATCCAGCGTCTCGGCGAAGAGGGCCTCGGTTTCGGTGGGAAAGCCTGCGATGAGATCGGCCCCAATGGCAAGCCCGGGGCGCAGCGCCCGCGCCTGGGCGATCGCTTCGGCGGCCTCTGCTGGTGAGTGGCGGCGCTTCATGCGCTTGAGGATGAGGGCGCTTGCCGATTGCAGCGAGAGATGGAGATGGGGCATGAGGCGCGGCTCGTTCGCCAGCACCTCCCAGAAATCCGCGTCGAGTTCGGCGGGATCGAGCGAGGAAAGCCTGAGACGGGGAAGCTCCGGCACCTCCCGGAGCAATCGGGCGAGCAGCGCCCCGAAGCGGAGCGGGGGGCTGAGATCGGCGCCATAGGAGGTGAGATCGACGCCGGTGAGCACGATTTCCTGAAACCCCTGCGCCACCATGGTGCGGGCGGTGGCGATCACCTCCTCGGGCGGCACGCTCCGGCTTGGGCCGCGCCCGGCGGGGATGACACAGAACGTGCAGGCATGATCGCAGCCCTGCTGGACCTGGAGGATGGCGCGGCTGCGGCCGAGATGCTCGGCAACCGGCCAGGCGCGCGGGGCAGGGCGGGCGGCAAGCGGCCCGACCGCGCTTTCCCCCGTCCTCTCCTGCCAGAAGCCGGGATCGAGCTTCTCGGCATTCCCCAGCACCCGCGCCACGCCGGGAAGCCGCGCCCAGGCCTCCGGGTCGCGCTGGACTGCGCAGCCGGTGACGACGAGGGCGGCCTCGGGGCGCTCGCGGTTGAGCTTCCGGATGGTCTGGCGCGCCTGCCGCTCGGCCTCGGCGGTGACGGTGCAGGTATTGATCACCACCGTATCGTCGAGCGCCGCCGCATGACGGCGGATCACCGCGCTCTCGTAAGCGTTGAGGCGGCAGCCGAAGGTGATGACCTCAGCCGCCATGTCCGGCCTCCACCGGCGCGGAAGGAGCATGTTCGGAGGACGTGCGCCCGCTGGCAGGGGTTTTCTGCGTAAGCGCGGCGAGCAGGGCCTCGGGCTCGAGGGTGCCCCCGAAGACAAAGACGGCGGGCCCTGCCATCAGCACGTGGTCATCGGCCTCACGCCAGGTGAGGTCGAGGATGCCGCCGTCGAGGATCACCTCGGCGCGCCGGCCGGTAAGCCCGCGCCGGGCGGCGTTGACCAGCGCCGCGCAGGCCCCTGAGCCGCAGGCGAGCGTCCGCCCCGCCCCCCGCTCCCAGACGATGAGGCGGAGGCGGGCGGGACTCTCGATCTGGGCGAAGCCGACATTGGCGCGTTCAGGAAAAATCTCGTGATGTTCGAGGCTTGGACCCCATCGTTCGACCGGAATGTGAGCGAGATCCGCCACAAAGAAGGTGACGTGAGGATTGCCCATCGAGCAGGCTGCCGGATCGGCGAGGCTCTCGAAGCGAAGTGGCAGATGGGCGGTATCGGCAACCGGCCTGGCGAGCGGGATCGCCTGCCACTCCAGACGGGGGGCGCCCATATCGACGAGCACGCGCCCTTCCGCGAGACACTCGGCGGGAAGGAGGCCGGCGATGGTGCGGATCACCGCCGCCCGCCGCCCCTCCCTCTCCGCAAGCCAGGCCATGACGCAGCGCGTCGCATTGCCGCAGGCCCCGGCCTCCGAGCCGTCGGGGTTGAAGATCCGCATGGAGAGATCCGCCCCTTCGCCGCCCTCGCCGA
>KN174002.1:6565-9646 GCA_000759655.1 Acidicaldus organivorans
CGCCCGGATGAGGGACGGGGAGGGCGCGAAGGCGTTGCGGCGTCCGTCGATGATGACGAAGTCGTTGCCCGCGCCCTGCATCTTGGTGAATGCGATAGGCATGGGTGCTATATAAAGACCCTGCCGCCAAAGGAAAGGGCGGCGCGGGAATGGCGCTTGCCAGGCGGGAGCAGGGCTGCTAAGGGCCCGGTCCATTGCGCGCGCCCGGGCGATGGAAGGGCATGCCCGGCCGCGAGTGCGGCATTGGCCGCCATTCTGTTGGCAAGTCGAGGAGTTGAGAGAAAATGCCCAAAGCGAAGACCAAGTCGTCGGTCAAGAAACGTTTCAAGATCACGGCGACGGGGAAAGTTCTGGCCGGGCCAGGCCGCAAGCGCCACAACCTGTCGGCGCGCACCCAGAAGGCCAAGCGCTCCAACCGCCGCATGCAGGTGCTCTGCAAGGCGGATGCGCGCACGGTGAAACAGTGGGCCCCCTACGGGCTGGATTGAGCGCTGAGCGGAAGGGAGACTAGAAAATGGCCCGCGTCAAACGGGGTGTGACGGCCCATGCCCGTCACAAGAAGGTTCTCGGGGAGGCGAAAGGCTATTTCGGACGCTCCTCGACCAATTACCGGATCGCGTTGGAGCGGCTGGAGAAGGCGTGGCGCTATGCCTATCGCGACCGGCGCAACCGCAAGCGCGACTTTCGCGCGCTCTGGATCCAGCGGATCAACGCCGCGGTGCGCGAGCACGGCCTCACCTACTCGAAGTTCATCGCCGGGCTGAAGAAGGCCGGGATCGAACTCGATCGCAAGGTCCTCGCCGCCATCGCCTTCGATGATGCGGCCGCTTTCGCCGAGATCGTCAAAAAGGCGCGCGAAGCGCTCGGCTGAACCGCACCCCCGCCCGAGGCGAGCGCCTTGGGCGGGTTTTTCCTCCCGAAAGGAATGATGATGCGTCTCCTGCCCCTTCTCCTCAGTGTATCGGCGTTGAGTCTCGCCACCCCTCTCCTGGCCTTCGCCGCCGATCAGGGCGTCGCGCCGCAGCCGGGGGCCGGGGGAGCATTGCAGCCTCCGTCCGGGGCGAGCGTGCCCGCCCCCAAGCCCGATCCGGTGGTGGCCCGCGTGAACGGGCATGAGGAGCACCTGAGCGATCTCGAAAACCTCGCCCAGAACCTGCCCGACCAGATCCGGCAGATGCCGCCCAACATGCTCTATCCGATCCTGATCGATCAGATCATCGACCGCGATCTCCTCATCGATCTCGCCCGCAAGCAGAAGCTCGACCAGGATCCGGAGGTGAAGCGGGCGATGGAGGATGCCGCCAACATGGCCCTCCAGAACGCGCTGATCGACCGCGCCGTGGCGCCCGCCATCACCGAGCAGGCGCTGCAGGCGGCTTACCAGAAAGAATACGCGGGCAAGCCGGGCGAGCTCGAGGTCCATGCCCGCCACATCCTCGTCCCCACCGAAGCCGAGGCCGAGAAGATCATCAAGGAACTGCAGAACGGCGCCGATTTCGCCGAGCTCGCCAAGAAAGAGAGCACCGATCCGGCGGCGGCCAATGGCGGCGATCTCGGCTGGTTCAAGAAGAGCGACATGCTGCCCGAATTCGCCGACGCCGCCTTCGCCTTGAAGCCCGGTCAGTTCACCACCAAGCCGGTCCATACCCGCTATGGCTGGCACGTGATCCAGGTGCTCGAAACCCGCACCGCCCCGCCCCCCACTTTCGCCGAGGCGCGCGACCAGCTCCGCCAGAAGGCGATCCAGGAAGCGGTGCAGAAAGAGCTCGAACTCGCCAAGCAGGGGGCGAAGATCGAGAAATTCAACCTCGACGGCTCGCCCATCCGGGCGACCGACAAGGCCGAACCGCCGCCCGCCCCAACCGATGAGGGCGGCAAAGGGAACTGACCGTGGCGGGCGCCCTCTCGCCGCTCGCGGTTCCCTTTCCCGACCTCCCGCCGCTCGCCGGGGTGCGGCTCGCCGCAGGGCAGGCCGGGATCCGCTACCGTGGCCGCGATGACGTCCTGCTCGCCGAGTTCGCCCCCGGCACCACGGTGGCCGGGGTTTTGACCCGCAACCGCTGCCCCGGGGCGCCGGTCGATTGGTGCCGCGCCCATCTGGCGCATGGCAGCGCCCGCGGTCTCGTGGTGAGCGCGGGCAACGCCAATGTCTTTACCGGCCGGGCCGGGGCGCAGGCCGTGCGGGCCACCGCCGAGGCCGCCGCCCATCTCCTCGGGGCGCGGGCCGAGCAGATCTTCATCGCCTCGACCGGGGTGATCGGCGAGCCGTTCCCGACCGAACGCCTGCTCGGCGTGCTTCCCGACCTCCGCGCCGCGCTCGCCCCGGGCGGCTTCGAGCGGGCGGCGCGGGCGATCATGACCACCGATACGTTCCCCAAGGGCGCGATCCGCCGCGTCAGGCTCGGCGAGGCCGAGGTGACGGTGCAGGGCTTCGCCAAGGGGAGCGGAATGATCGCCCCCGATCTCGCCACCATGCTCGCCTTCGTCTTCACCGACGCCAAGGTGCCCGCGCCGCTGCTCGCCGATCTCCTGCGCAAGGGCGTGGCGGGCAGTTTCAACGCCATCACCGTCGATTCAGATACATCGACATCCGATACTCTTCTCCTCTTCGCCACTGGCGCAGCCGATCATCCGCCGCTCGAAGGGCGGGAAGGGGCGCGGCTGCGGGCGCGTTTCGCCCGCGCCCTCGATGCGGTGCTGAAGGATCTCGCCCTGCAGGTGGTGCGCGATGGGGAAGGGGCGCAGAAACTGATCCATGTCACGGTGCGCGGCGCCGTCTCGGCCCGCTCGGCGCGTCGCATCGCCCGCGCCATCGCCGACTCGCCCCTGGTCAAGACCGCCATCGCCGGCGAGGACGCCAATTGGGGGCGGATCGTCGCCGCGGTGGGCAAAGCGGGGGAGCCCGCCGACCGGGACCGGCTCGCCATCGCCATCGGCGGCGTGACGGTGGCGCGGGAAGGGGCAGTGGTGCCGGGCTATGACGAGGCGCCGGTGGTGGCCCACATGAAGGGCCGTGAGATCGAGATCGCGGTCGATCTCGGGCTTGGCCGCGGCCAGGCCGAGATGTGGACCTGCGATCTC
>KN174002.1:9653-12066 GCA_000759655.1 Acidicaldus organivorans
CCGCCCGAGGCGTTGCCCTGGCCACCCGGCTGCTGCACCGAATGCGTAGCATCGAAGATCACCGGATAGCCGGTCTCCGCCATGATCGGGAGCGCCCGGAAATCGTTGACCAGCGTGTTGTAGCCGAAGCTTACCCCGCGTTCGGTGAGCAGGATGCGCTCATTGCCGGTGCTGGCGATCTTGGCGGCGACCTGCGCC
This sequence comes from Acidicaldus organivorans, assembly GCA_000759655.1. Lineage (GTDB taxonomy): Bacteria > Pseudomonadota > Alphaproteobacteria > Acetobacterales > Acetobacteraceae > Acidicaldus > Acidicaldus organivorans. Next base: position 9,852 of record KN174002.1, read on the forward strand.
ATGTCCCAGGGCGCGAGGAACTGGCCCTTTTTTACGTTGACCGCCGCGCCTGTGCGTCCTGCGGCGAGCAGGAGGTCGGTCTGGCGGCAGAGAAAGGCCGGAATCTGCAGCACATCGACCGCTTCCGCCGCGGGGGCGCATTGGGCGGGCTCGTGGACATCGGTGAGCACCGGAATACCGAACTCGGCGCGGATCCCGGCGAGGATGGCAAGCCCCGCCTCCATCCCCACCCCCCGCGCCCCCTTGAGGCTGGTGCGGTTCGCCTTGTCGAAACTGCTCTTGAAAATGAGCGGAATGCCGCGGGCGCGGGTCATCTCGACCAGGGCCGCCGCGACCTCGCGGGCGTGATCGCGGCTTTCGATCTGGCAAGGCCCGGCGATCAGGGTGAAGGGGCGGTCATTGGCCAGGGTGAGCGGGCCGATGGTGACGGGGCGGTTCATCAGACGAGCCTCGCCTGCCGCACCGAGGCGGCGATGAAATGGGCGAACAGGGGGTGGGGGTCGAAGGGTTTCGACTTGAGCTCGGGGTGGAACTGCACGCCGATGAACCAGGGATGGTCGGGGATCTCGATGATCTCGGGGAGCATCCCGTCGGGCGAGAGGCCGGAGAAGCGGAGCCCCGCCCGCTCCAGTATGTCGCGATAGGCGATGTTGACCTCGTAACGGTGGCGATGGCGCTCATGAATGCGCCCCACCCCGCCATAGACCCGATGGGCGAGCGAGCCTGGGACGAGATCGGCGGCATAGGCGCCGAGCCGCATCGTGCCGCCCATGCCCTCGCTTCCCACCCGGCGCTCGATGGTGCCCTCCTCGCGCTGCCACTCGGTGAGGAGCCCCACCACCGGATGCGGGCAAGGGCCGAACTCGGTGGAAGAGGCGCCTTCGAGCCCGGCGAGGTGGCGCGCCGCCTCGATCACCGCGAGCTGCATGCCGAAGCAGATGCCGAGGAAGGGCACACGGCGTTCGCGGGCGAAACGGACCGCGGCGATCTTGCCCGCGGTGCCGCGTTCGCCGAAGCCGCCGGGGACGAGGATGCCGTGCACGCCTTCGAGGCGCGCCACCGCATCGGGTGTTTCGAAGATCTCGCTGTCGAGCCAGGCCATCTCGACCCGCACCCGGTTGGCGATGCCGCCATGCACCAGCGCCTCAGAGAGCGATTTGTAGCTGTCGAGAAGATGGACGTATTTGCCGACGATGGCGATTTTCACCGTCCCTTCCGGAGCGCGCACCGTCTCGACGATGTGCTGCCAGCGCGAGAGATCGGGGGGTGGGGCCGAGCCGAGGCCGAAATGGGCGAGCACCTCGCGATCGAGCCCTTCGGCGTGATAGGTGAGCGGTACCGCGTAGATCGTATCGACGTCGAGGGCGGGGATCACCGCGCTCGGGCGGACGTTGCAGAAGAGGGCGATCTTGCGCCGTTCCGCCTCCGGAATGGGCCGTTCGCTGCGGCAGATGAGGAGATGGGGCTGGATCCCGACATTGAGGAGCTCCTTGACCGAATGCTGGGTGGGCTTGGTCTTGAGCTCGCCCGCCGATTGCAGATAGGGGACCAGGGTGAGGTGGATGAACATCGCCCGCTCAGGCCCGAGTTCGTTGCCGAGCTGGCGGATCGCCTCGAGGAAGGGGAGGCTCTCGATGTCGCCTACCGTGCCGCCGATTTCGACGATGACGAAATCATAGGCGGAGGTCTCGTGGAGGATGGTCTCCTTGATCGCGTCCGTGATGTGGGGGATCACCTGGACGGTGGCGCCGAGATAATCGCCCCGGCGCTCGCGCGCGATCACCTCGGAATAGATCCGCCCCGTCGTCGCATTGTCGGCGCGTGAGGCGGGAACGCCGGTGAAGCGTTCGTAATGGCCGAGATCGAGATCGGTCTCGGCGCCGTCGTCGGTGACGAAGACTTCCCCGTGCTGGTAAGGGTTCATCGTCCCCGGATCGACGTTGAGATAGGGATCGAGCTTGCGCAGGCGCACGGTGAAGCCGCGGGCCTGGAGGAGTGCTCCGAGTGAGGCCGCCGCGATGCCTTTGCCGAGGGAGGAGACCACGCCGCCGGTGATGAAGATGAACCGCGTCATGGGCGCTCAGTATAGGCGGAGGCTGCGCCGCGGGAAAGAGCCGCGGCGGGGATCGGACTTGCGCATGGATCGGGCCGCTCAGTTGGTGGGAACGGGAGGCGCGGGACGGGAGGGTGCGGCGGGAGCCGAAGTGGCGGGAGC
>KN174003.1 GCA_000759655.1 Acidicaldus organivorans
GCGCGGCACGTGACGATGCATCCCGCCCCCCTCTCCGCCCCGCCCGCCGCCCGGCTCGAGGCCCATCCGGTGCTGATCGAGGCCAAGGGCGCGGGGCTGCTCGGCTGGAAGGGAGAGGTGCGCCGCCTCGCTGCTGGCCGGGCGCTGGAGGACGCCCTCGAGCGCCTCGCCCCGCCGCTCGTCCTCCACGCCCCGGCCACCTTCCGCCGCCTCGGGCTGCGCCCGCGCCCCGCGCTCGATCTCCTCGAACTCTACCTGCTCGCCCGTCCCGCCCAGCCGCTGGTGCCGAGCCTCTCCGGCCTCGCCCAGCGCCGCGGCGAGGCGCTGCCCGAGGCGGCGGGGGCCCGTCTTGCCTTCCTCCGCGCCGCGGCGGGGCGCCTGCTCGCCGATGTCGAGGCGGCGCGGGCGTCCCTGCCGGAGATGATGGAAACCCTCCTCGACCACCTCGCCGCCGCTTCCTGGCCGTGGATGAAGGTCCTCGCCGGCGGCGCGCCCGAGGCGTCGGCCGGGGGCGCGCCCCGCGCGGTGGCACCGCTCGCCCCCTGGCACCGGCTTCCCGAATGGGAGGAGCGGGGCGGGCGCGAGCCCCCCACCGCTTTCGCGGTGAGCGAGGCGGAGGCGCGGCGCAGGCTCGCCGAGATCCTCGGCGCGGGGGCGGAGATCCGCCCCGGCCAGGCCGATTATGCCGCGGCGGCGAGCCACGTCTTCGCCCCCCGCGCCGCGCCCGGCGAGCCGCGCGTGGTGCTCGCCGAGGCCGGCACCGGCACCGGCAAGACGCTCGGCTACATTGCCCCCGCCAGCGTCTGGGCCGAGCGCAACGGCGGCACGGTGTGGATCAGCACCTACACCCGCCATCTCCAGCGCCAGATCGAGACGGAGATGGCGCGTCTCTATCCCGACCCCGCGGTGCGGCGGATGCGGGTGGTGGTGCGCAAGGGGCGCGAGAACTATCTCTGCCTGCTCAATCTGCAGGAGGCGCTCTACCGCGCCGGCGCCTCGGCGCGGGAGCGGATCGGGCTTGCCCTCATCGCGCGCTGGGTGCTCGCCACCAGCGATGGCGACCTCTTCGGCGGCGATCTCCCCGGCTTCGTTGCCGAGCTCTTCGGGACGGGGCTGCTCGTGGGGCTTGCCGACCGGCGCGGCGAGTGCATCCACGCCGCCTGTCCGCACTGGCGGCGCTGCTTCATCGAGCACAATCTGCGCCGGGTGGAGGGGGCGGATTTCGTCATCGCCAATCACGCCCTGGTCATGGCGCAGGCGGCCCATGTGCGGAACTGGGGCGAGGACGAGGAGGGCGGGCAGGATGCCCCGACCCATTACGTCTTCGACGAGGGGCATCACCTGTTCGATGCCGCCGACGGCGCCTTCGCTCTCAGCCTCTCGGCGCGCGCCGCGCTCGAGCTCCGCCGCTTCCTCTTCGGCTCCGAGGGCGGCTCCTCGCGCGCCCGCGGCCTGCGCGCCCGCCTGCTCGATCTCATCGCCCTCGATGCCAAGCTCACCGACCGGCTCGAGGACGTGCTCGCGCTCGCCCGCCTCCTGCCGGGACCCGAGATCTTCGATGAGCTCGCCGCCGGGCCGGAGGCCTCCGGTCTGCTCGGCGCTTCCCTGGAAAGCCGGCCCTTCACCCATCTCCTTCTCCTCTTCGACCGTCAGGTCCGCGCCCGTGAGAAGGGCGCGGCGCGGGGTCTTGATGCGGATCTCGAGGCCGATCTCTTCCCGCTCGATCCCGAGATCCCGCCCGTGGCGGCGCGGCTTGCCGAGCGGCTCGCCGGGTTCGAGCTTTCCCTCAAGAACCTGATCGCCGAGCTTGGCACCCATCTCGCCGAGGCCGAGCTCGATGCCGCGGCGCGCAACCGGCTCGCCGCCGCCCGCCGCACCTTGACCCGCCGCGCGCTGGAGCCGGTGATCGCCTGGCGCGACATGCTCGGCCTCCTCGAACGGGGCGAGGAGGATGAGACCGTCCCGCCCCGCTTCATCCATTTCCTCCGCCGCCAGCGCCTGCGCGACGGGTTCGACGTCGGCCTCTACCGCCACTGGCTGGACCCCACCGAGCCCTTCGCCGCCACCCTGCTGCGGCCTGCCCATGGCGCGTTGATCACTTCGGCCAGTCTGCGCGATCTCGGCGCCGGCACGGTCGAGGCCGCCTGGCAGGCCGCCGGGCGGCTCACCGGTGGGCATCATCTTCCCGACCCGCCCGGGCGGGTGATCGTCCCCAGCCCCTTCGATTATGCGGCGCAGACCCGCGTCTTCATCGTCTCCGATCTTCCGATCGACGACCNCGAGCGGCTCACCGGTGGGCATCATCTTCCCGACCCGCCCGGGCGGGTGATCGTCCCCAGCCCCTTCGANTCGACGCGCTGGCCGGGGCGTTTGGCGCGCTGTTCGAGGCCGCAGGCGGCGGGGCGCTCGGGCTTTTCACCGCGATCGACCGGCTGCGCCGGGTGCATGCCCGCCTCGCCCCGCGGCTTGCCGCGCGCGGGCTTCCCCTTTACGCCCAGCACGTCGATCCGCTGCAGAACACCACGCTGGTCGATATCTTCCGTGCCGAGGAGGAAAGCTGCCTTTTGGGGACGGATGCGATGCGCGACGGGGTCGATGTGCCGGGCCGGGCGCTCCGCCTCGTCGTCTTCGAGCGGGTGCCCTGGCCGCGGCGTGACATCCTGCACCGCGAGCGCCGCAAGTTCCTCGGCGCGGGCGATCCGGACCGGTATGATGATCTCATCATCCGCTCGCGGCTCCGCCAGGCGTTCGGGCGGCTGGTGCGGGCGAAGAGCGACAGGGGCGTCTTCGTCCTCCTTGATCGGCGCATGCCAAGCCGCTTCTTCTCCGCCTTTCCCACGGGCGTGCCGATCGCCCGTCTGCCGTTCGATGCGGTGCTCGCCGCAACCCGCGCCTTTCTCGCTCCCGAACGGCAGGGGGCGGGCCGCCCAGGCGGCAGCGATCGAGGGGGCGGCGATCGGGGGGATGGCGAT
>KN174004.1:0-235 GCA_000759655.1 Acidicaldus organivorans
GCTCGCCGCGATGAAGCTCGGCGCCGTGGTGGTGCCGGCGACCACGCTCCTCACCCCCGCCGACCTCGCCGACCGTTTCACCCGCGGCCGGGTGCGCTTCCTCGTCGCCGAGCCGGGTCTCGCCGCCAAATTCGAGGGGCTCGATCCCTCGGTGGTGCGCATCACCTGGCCCGAGGGCGGGGCAGGCACGGTGCCCGCGGGCTGGGTCTCGACCGCGACCCTCTTCGCCGCGCCG
>KN174004.1:300-4132 GCA_000759655.1 Acidicaldus organivorans
TCGCCCCCTGGAACGCCGAGGCCACTGTTTTCGTCTTCAACCAGCCGCGGTTTTCGGCGCGCGAGCTGCTCGCTGCGCTCGCGGAGCACGAGGTGAGCACGCTCTGCGCGCCCCCCACCGTCTGGCGGATGCTGATCCAGGAAGACCTCGCCGCCCATCGCCCCAAAGCTTTGCGCGAGGTGGCGAGCGCCGGCGAGCCGCTCAATCCGGAAGTGATCGAGCAGGTCGAACGCGCCTGGGGGCTCGTCATACGCGACGGCTATGGCCAGACCGAGACCACCGCGCAGATCGGCAATCCGCCCGGCCAGAAGATCAAGCCAGGCTCGATGGGCCGCCCGCTGCCGGGCTATGACATCGTTCTTCTCGATGCGGAGGGGCGCGAGGCGGCGGAGGGCGAGATCGCCATCCGTCTCGACCCCGCCCCGGCTGCGTTGATGCGCGGCTATCAGAACGAGGCGGGCGAGATCGAGCCGGTACGGGGCCCCTATTACCGCACCGGCGATGTCGCGGTGCGCGACGAGGAGGGCTATCTCACCTATGTCGGCCGCGCCGATGACGTGTTCAAAGCCTCCGACTACCGGATCAGTCCCTTCGAGCTCGAGAGCGTGCTGATCGAGCACGAGGCGGTGGCGGAGGCGGCGGTGGTGCCGAGCCCGGATCCGATCCGGCTTGCCGTGCCCAAGGCCTATGTCGCGCTCGCCCCGGGGTTCGTGCCCGAACGCGCCGTGGCGCTCGCCATCTTCCGCCACATCCGCGCCCGTCTCGCGCCCTTCAAACGGATCCGCCGCCTCGAATTCGCCGATCTGCCCAAGACGATTTCGGGGAAGATCCGCCGGGTCGAGCTCCGCCGCCGCGAGGAAGGCCTCAAAGGAGCGCGGCCCGAGGGCGAGTTCCGCGAGGAGGATTTCCCGGAGCTTTCGGCGTGAAGGTCTGCCGCGCCATGATACCCTCCACATTGGCCAGACGTTTCGTGACCCTATCGTAACCACTCATTCCGTTGAGAGAAGACGCTTCGCCATGTCGATTCCCAATTTCCCTCCGAGCCTCGACTTTGGCCTTCCCGAAGAGATCGAGCAGTTGCGGGCCGAGGTCGCCCGCTTCGCTGCCGCTGAAATCGCCCCGCGCGCCGCAGCGATCGATCGCGAGAACGACTTTCCCGCCGATCTTTGGCGCAAGCTCGGTGATCTCGGCCTGCTCGGCATCACGGTGGAGGAAGACTATGGCGGGGCGGGGCTTGGCTATCTCGCCCATTGCGTGGCGATGGAGGAAATCAGCCGCGCCTCGGCTTCAGTAGGGCTCTCCTACGGGGCGCACTCCAATCTCTGCGTCAACCAGATCCGCCGCAACGGCTCGGAAGAACAGAAACGGCGCTATCTGCCGAAACTGATCTCGGGCGAGCATGTCGGGGCGCTCGCCATGAGCGAGCCCAATGCCGGCTCCGACGTGGTCTCGATGCGGCTGCGCGCCGAGCGCCGCGGCGACCGTTTCGTCCTCAACGGCACCAAGATGTGGATCACCAACGGGCCGGACGCCGACGTGGTGGTGGTCTATGCCAAGACCGATCCCGCCGCCGGGCCGCGGGGCATCACCGCCTTCATCGTCGAGCGCGACATGAAGGGGTTCCGCTGCGCGCAGAAACTCGACAAGCTCGGCATGCGCGGCTCCAATACTGGCGAGCTCGTCTTCGAGGACTGCGAAGTGCCGGAAGAGAACGTGCTCGGCAAGGTCAACGAGGGGGTGCGCGTCCTGATGAGCGGGCTCGACTATGAGCGCGCCGTGCTCGCCGCGGGCCCCGTCGGCATCATGCAGGCCTGCCTCGACGTGGTGGTGCCCTATGTCCACCAGCGCGAGCAGTTCGGCCAGCCGATCGGCGAGTTCCAGTTCATCCAGGGCAAGCTCGCCGACATGTATGTCACCACCAATGCGGCGCGCGCCTATGTCTATGCGGTGGCCGCCGCCTGCGACCGCGGCCAGACCAGCCGCAAGGATGCCGCGGGCGCCATCCTGTTCGCGGCTGAAGCGGCGACCCGCATGGCGCTCGAGGCGATCCAGTGCCTGGGCGGCAATGGCTACATCAACGACTATCCGACAGGGCGCCTTCTGCGCGATGCCAAGCTCTATGAGATCGGGGCGGGGACGTCGGAGATCCGCCGCATGCTGATCGGCCGCGAACTCTTCCGCGAGAGCGCCTGATGCGGATCTCGAGCGCGGTCGATCCCAGGAGCGCCACCTTTCGCGAGAATGCCCAGGCGATGGAGGCGCTCGTTGCCGATCTGAAACAAACTCTTGCCCGTATCCGTGAGGGCGGGGGGCCGGCGGCGCGCGAGCGCCACGTGGCCCGCGGCAAGCTCCTGTCACGTGAGCGCATCGCACGCCTCCTCGATCCGGGCGCGCCTTTTCTGGAGCTCTCCCCGCTCGCCGCCCATGGCATGTATGGCGGGGAGGTGCCCGCGGCGGGGATCATCACCGGGATCGGGCGGGTGGCCGGACGGCCGGTGATGATCGTGGTCAATGATGCCACGGTCAAAGGCGGCAGCTATTATCCGATGACGGTGAAGAAACATCTCCGCGCCCAGGAGATCGCCGCTGCCAACCGTCTCCCCTGCATCTATCTCGTCGACTCAGGGGGGGCCAATCTGCCCAATCAGGACGAGGTGTTCCCCGACCGCGACCATTTCGGCCGCATCTTCTACAACCAGGCGCGGATGTCGGCAGCCGGCATCCCGCAGATCGCGGTGGTGATGGGCTCCTGCACCGCGGGTGGGGCCTATGTTCCGGCGATGTCGGACGAGACGATCATCGTCCGCAACCAGGGCACGATTTTTCTGGGCGGCCCGCCTCTGGTCAAAGCGGCGACCGGCGAGGTGGTGAGCGCGGAGGAGCTCGGCGGCGGTGATCTCCACGCCCGCACCTCCGGCGTGGTCGATCACCTCGCCGAAAACGACGCCCATGCGCTCGCACTCGCCCGCGAGATCGTGGGACGGCTCAATGCGCCGCGGACGGCGGAGATCGAGCGGCTCGCCCCCGAGGAGCCCGCCTATGATCCGCGGGAGCTCTACGGCGTCATCCCGCGCGACCTCCGCCAGAGTTTCGACGTGCGCGAGGTGATCGCCCGTCTGGTCGATGGCAGCCGGTTCGAGGAGTTCAAGCGACTCTACGGCACCACGCTGGTGACCGGCTTCGCCCATATCTGGGGCTATCCGGTGGGGATCGTCGCCAATAACGGCATCCTCTTTTCCGAATCGGCGCTGAAGGGGGCGCATTTCATCGAACTCTGCGCCCAGCGCGGCATCCCGCTCCTCTTCCTGCAAAACATCACCGGCTTCATGGTCGGGCGCAAATACGAGGCGGGCGGGATCGCCAAGGACGGGGCGAAGATGGTCACCGCGGTGGCCTCGGCCGAGGTCCCCAAACTCACCCTGATCATCGGCGGCAGCTTCGGGGCGGGCAATTACGCGATGTGCGGCCGCGCCTATGCTCCCCGCTTCCTCTACATGTGGCCCAATGCGCGGATCAGCGTGATGGGCGGCGAACAGGCAGCGAGCGTGCTGGCCCAGGTGCGGCGCGACAATCTCGAGGCGCAAGGCAAGACGTGGAGCGCCGAGGAGGAAGAGGCGTTCAAGGCGCCGATCCGCGCCCAGTATGAGCGTCAGGGCCATCCCTATTACGCCTCGGCCCGGCTTTGGGATGACGGGGTGATCGATCCGGCCGAGACGCGCCGCATCCTGGCGCTCTCGCTCGCCGCCGCCCTCGAGGCTCCGGTTTCCGCCACTCGTTTCGGCGTCTTCCGCATGTGAAGGTGAGGGGATGTTCAGACGCCTGCTGATTGCCA
>KN174004.1:4170-11681 GCA_000759655.1 Acidicaldus organivorans
CGGCGGCCAAGGCACTGATGGAGGAAGCCGGGGTGCCGGTGGTGCCCGGCTATCACGGCGAGGACCAGGACGAGGCCAGCCTCACCGAAATCGCCGCCCGGCTCGGCTTTCCGCTCCTGATCAAGGCTGCCGCCGGGGGCGGGGGCAAGGGGATGCGCATCGTGCGCGAAGCGGGGGCCTTCGCCGAGGCGCTCGCCGGGGCGCGGCGCGAGGCGGAAGCGGCGTTCGGCGACGGACGCGTCCTCCTCGAACGCTATCTCGAACGCCCGCGCCATATCGAGATCCAGGTCTTCGCCGACCGCGCGTGGAATACGGTCCATCTCTTCGAGCGCGATTGCTCGATCCAGCGCCGCTACCAGAAGATCATCGAGGAGGCGCCCGCCTTCGGCTTCGATCCGGCCTTGCGCGCCGAGATGGGGGCGGCGGCGGTGCGGGCGGCGCGCGCCGTGGGCTATGTCGGGGCGGGCACCGTCGAGTTCATCTTTGAGAACGGCGCCTTCTATTTCATGGAAATGAACACCAGGCTCCAGGTTGAGCATCCGGTGACCGAAATGATCACCGGGCTCGATCTCGTCGAATGGCAGCTCCGGGTGGCGGCGGGCGAGAGCCTGCCCTGGCGGCAGGAGGCGCTCGCCCCGCGCGGGCACGCGATCGAGGTCCGCATCTATGCCGAGGATCCCGAACGCGGCTTCCTCCCGGCGAGCGGGGTGATCCGCCATCTGCGCGAGCCCCCGCTCACCGATGGGATCCGCCTCGACTCCGGCGTGGCGGAGGGGGACCGGGTCGGCATCCATTACGATCCGATGATCGCCAAGCTCATCGCCTGGGGCGAGACGCGGGATCAGGCGCGCACGCGTCTCCTCGGCGCGCTCGGGGCTTACGAGATCGGCGGGCTCAAGACCAATCTCCGCCTGCTCGAGGCGATCCTCGCCCATCCCGACTTCGCCACCGCGCCGCCCGATACCGGCTTCATCGCCCGCCATCCCGAACTCCTCACGCCTCCCCCCCAAGAGCTGCCCCGCGCGGCGTGGCGGCAGCGGCGCTCGCCCTTCTCGATCAGAGCGCGGCGCGGGCGCGCGAGGTCGCCGCACGGCGGGGTGATCCCTACTCCCCGTGGGCGGAGAATGATGTCTTCCGTCCCGGCGGGGCGGAGGGGGTGCGGTTTGCGTTGACCGCCGGGGCGGCGCGGCGCGTTCTCACTCTCACGCCGCGCGGGCCCGCCCAGTGGGAGCTCGAGGACGAAGAGGGGCGCGCTCCGCTCGTCCTGCTCGGGCGCGAGGGCGAGGATTGGCGGATCGAGCTCGGCGGGGAGACGGCGCGCTTCACCCTGCGGCCCGGCGAAGACGGCGTCACTCTTTACGGCACGCGTCTCGAGACCGTCATCCGTGAGGAGGGCGCCGTGGCGGGCGCGGCAGGCGGCGGCGCGGCGGATGGCAAACTCGTCGCCCCCATTCCGGGGCAGGTGCGCCGCGTGCTGGTTGCACCGGGCGCCAAGGTCGCGGCCGGGCAGACGCTCATCGTGCTAGAAGCGATGAAGATGGAGATCACGCTGAGCGCGCCGTTCGCTGCCGAGGTGGAAAGCCTTTCTGCCGAAGAGGGGGCGCAGGTGAGTGAGGGGAGCGTGCTCGCCACCCTCACCCCGCTTGCCGCCTGAGGGAGGCGTCCCTCTTCCCGGCGCGTCGTTAGCCGATGCTGTGGAAGCCGCGGTCGGCCAGGGCGAAGTAGGTATCGACGGCGCGTTTCATCGCCGCGGCGACCCGCATCCGGTGCTGGGGGCGGCGGAGGTCGGCCTCGTCGCGGGGGTTGGACATGAACCCCATCTCCACCAGCACGCTCGGGATGTCGGCCGCCTTGAGCACCACGAACCCGGCATGGCGGGTGGGATGGGTGAGCAGCGGGATGGTGTTGACGGAAAAGGCATCGACCACGCTCCGCGCCATCTCGATCGAGCCTATGCGCGTCTCGCGCTGGATGAGGCTGGCCAGGATCTCGGCGACTTCGGGCGAAAAATGCCCCTGCAGCCCGCCGTAACGGTCGGCGCTGTTCTCGCGCTGGGCGAGCTCGCGGGTGAGCGCGTCCGAGGCGTGGGGCGCGAATGTATAGACGCTCGCTCCGCGCACCCGGTGGTCGGAGAGCGCATCGGCGTGCATCGAGACGAAGAGCATGGCGCGGTGGCGGTCGGCGAGTTCGACCCGGTGTTCGAGGGGGATGAACACGTCGCGGCTGCGGGTGAGCAGCACCTGATAGCGCCCGCTCGATTCGAGCTGGCGCTTGAGCTCGAAGGCGGTGGCCAGTGCGACGTGTTTCTCGTAGGTGCCGGAGACGCCGATCGCTCCCGGGTCCTTGCCGCCATGGCCGGGGTCGAGCATGACGAGCCGCCGGGGGAGGGCGCGCGGCGGCGTTTTGGGGGAAAGGGTGGCGGCCTCCAGGAGGCCGGCATAGAGCGAGAGAGGGAGGAGGAAGGTGGCCTTCACCCCCGCTCCCATCAGCACACGGCGCGTGATGACGTATTTTCCGCCCATTACGCGGCGATCTTAACACAGAATCTCGCGAAATGGAACGGGCTCGTGGCAGGGGGCGAAGGGCGGGACTCAGGGCCCCACCCCAGGGCCTCAACTCAGGGCCCCCACTCAGGGTCCCAGCATGCCGCTCGAGGAGCGGACGAGGGTGCGCGGATCGCGCCGCGGCCAGCGCCCGGCCTCGACCTGGGCAAAGAAATCATCGAGCAACCGGTTGAATGTCTCGGGCTCCTCGAGATTGATCGTATGGCCGCTGTTGGGGATCACGGCGAGGGCGGCGGTGGGGATGGTGCGCTTGAGGAAGAGGCCCGGATTGAGGCAGGGCCAGTCCTCATCGCCGGTGACGATCAGGGTCGGCACTTCGAGCTTGGCGAGCGCGTCGGCGAAATCGTAGAGCGAGGGACGCGCCCGCTGCACGCCGAGCTGGGTGAGGGCCGAGCCTCGCGCCGAATGCCGGGCGAGTCTTTCGCGGAATTCGGCGAAGCCGCGCGGGTCCTTGTTGGCGAACTGCACCCGGGTCGGCCCCTTGCCATAGCGGGCGGCAAACGCCTCCATCCCGTCGCGCTCGATGCTGGCGGCGATCTCCTCCGCCTCGCGCTGGAAGGCGGCGCGCCGTTCCGGCTCGGCGCCATAGCCGCATCCGGCCACCACCAGCGAAAGGGCGCGCTGGGGATGGGTGAGGCCGAAATGAAGCGTGGCGAAGCCGCCCATGGAAAGCCCTACCACATGCGCCTTCTTCACGCCGAGATGATCGAGCACCGATTTGATGTCGGCGACAGCGCGGGCCTGCGAATAGTGTTCGGGCCGTTCGGGGACGTCGGAGGGCGGATAGCCGCGGGCATTGAAGGCGATCACCCGGAAGCGGCGGGCGAAGTGACGGAGCTGCGGCTCCCAGGACCAGAGGTCGCCTGCGAATTCGTGGACGAAGACGACCGGCGTGCCGCTCCCGGCCTCCTCGTAATAGAGCGCGATGCCGTCATCGGTATGGGCATGGGGCATGGTCTCCTCCCGGTATTCTTTTTCGGAGAGGGAGGATAGGACGAAGCAGCCAGGAGGGGGAGGCCCGGGCCCACCCCGTCAAGGAAGCCCCGTCAACGGGGAAAGGAGAGCGGCGAGGCCAGGCGCCCGGCTGCCGCCGTTCCTTCCTCTATCTTTACCCGACGCCCCTAGAGATCCGGCTCAGTGGAAATCCTCGACACGCGAGGGTGCGCGGAGCCCGAGCCGGCGCAGGGCGCGGTCGATCCAGAGCGCGGTGAGCTTCTCGGCGAGCGAATTCTGCCGGAGCCGCTCGGAGAGGGCCGGGAAATCAACCCGGTCCAGCCCCTGATCCTGGTTGAAGCAGGAGAAGACCACCGAGCGCGCCCCTGTCTCCGGATCGATATGGGGCTGCAGGCACTGGGCGCAGATCTCCTTCATCATGCACTGCATCGGTGAGTTGATCGAGCCGATCGCGGTGTGGCCCGGCTTGAGATAGGGGGCGAGCACCCCATGCCGGGCGGTGGCCACCGCCTGCATCATCCGGTCCGAGCCGATCACGATGAAGTGATCGACCTCGGCAAGTGGAATGGGTGTGGCCCCGAGCCGCCCGGCCCCATAGGCCGCCATCGCGGCGACGATGTTGCCGACGAAGCTCAGATCCTGCGGCCGCGAGGGCGCGAAGCCCGGCCCCTCGTCGCTGCACCAGACCACCACGTCGGCGGCGCGTTCGATCTCGGCCACCTTGTAGCGGTCGGTCATCCGCTTGTAGCCCGCGAAATAGAGGACGCGGCTGCCGCGGGCGCGGAGCGCCGCCCCGATCGAGAACAGCACCGCATTGCCGAGCCCGCCGCCGACCAGGGCGACCGTCTTGCCTTCGGGAAGCTCGGTCGGGCTTCCCGTGGGGCCCATCAGCACCACCGGCTCGCCCGGCTCGAGGTGAGCGCAAAGATCGGAGCTTCCGCCCATTTCGAGCACGATGAGGGAGACGAGGCCGGCTTCGGGGTCGGTCCAGGCGCCGGTCAGCGCCAGCCCCTCCATGGCGAGCTGGGTCGTGCCCACCCCGTCCTCGCGCAGGGTGCGCGCATGCCGGAGATAGTTCTGGAGACGGAAGAACTGGCCAGGCTGGAAGGCGCGCGCCGCCGCCGGGGCCTTGACCACCACCTCGACGATACTCGGCGCGAGCCGCTCGATCCGCACCACCTGGGCGGAAAGCCACTCGCGGCAGCGGGCGATGACCTCGGCGGGCGTCGAGGCGGGCGGGGCCTTGGCCAGCACGCCGGAGAGCACCGGATGGCCGCGTTTGGCGCTCGCCATCGCCTTGACCACGTTGCCCGAGAAGCTCGGGTGGAGATCGCCGAAGAAGCTCATGAAACGGCCATTTTCGGCACGGTGCATGAGGACGGCGGCGCGGGCGGGCTTGGCGAGCCCCCGCTCCGGCGTGACCGGATGCCCCTCCTCGTCGATCGCCTGGAAATATTTGCCATCCAGCACGATGCGCCGGTCCTCGCGGGCGAGCACCGTGTTGGGCTGGGTTCCGGCGGCGACCAGGATGGTGCGGGCGGGAAGCCGCACCTCGCCGCCCTCGGCGCGGGCGCAGACCAAAGCTTCGGCATGGCCGAAACGGTCCACCTCGACGCGGCTCGGGCTGAGCCCCTCGGCGAAGCGCACCCCTTCCTCCATCGCCTTGGCCACTTCCTCGTGGTTCAGCGTGTAGGAAGGCGAATCGAGGAGCCGGCGGCGATAGGCTATCACCACCCCGCCCCAGCGCTCGAGCAGGGGGGCGAAGAAGGGAGCGCGTCCCTCGCGCGCCGCCTGCTCGCGCTCGGCGGCGATTTCGGCGGCGTGGGCGAGGAACTCCTCAGCGATCGCGGCCTCCTCCTCGCTCCAGCTTTGCCTCACCGCCTCCACCCCGCGCTCGGCCACCAGCACCCGGTAGCGATGCGCGAATTTTTCCACTTGCCGGACGTAATAGGCGAGGCTCTCGGTCGCGGTATCGATGGCGGTGAGCCCGCCGCCGATGACGACGATGGGAAGCCGGATCTGCAGATTGGCGATCGAGCGGCGGTCGGCGGCGCCGGTGAGCTGGAGCGCCATCAGGAAGTCGGAGGCCTGACGGACGCCGCGGGCGAGCCCGTTCGGGATGTCGAGCACGGTGGGCTTGCCCGCCCCCATGGCGAGCGCGATGTGATCGAAGCCGAGCGCCCAGGCGTCATCGATGGAGAGTGTGCCGCCCGCGCCGAAGCGCACCCCGCCGAAGGCGGCGAAGTTGTCGCGCCGCTCGAGGAGGATGCGGATGAGCTTGAGGTAGTTCTTGTTCCAGCGCACGGTGATGCCGTATTCGGCCACGCCGCCGAAGCCCGCCATCACCCGCTCGTCGAGGTTCTCGAAGAGGGCGGCGGCATCGCGCACCGGCTTCTGCGGATCGAAGCCAAGCGGCTCGATCTTCAGCCCATCGACCGCCACCACGGCGTGCCCCTCGTTGAGGAGGTGATGGGCCAGCGTGAACCCGGCGGGACCGAGCCCCACCACCAGCACCGACCGCCCGGAGGGGGGCAGCGGCAGCGGACGCCTGAGGTTGAGCGGGTTCCAGCGGGTGAGCAGGTCGTAGATCTCGAACCCCCAGGGCAGGGCGAGCACGTCGCGCAGGATCGAGGTTTCGGCCTGCGGGATATCGACCGGGTCCTGACGCTGGTAGATGCAGGCCTTCATGCAGTCATTGCAGATGCGGTGCCCGGTCGCCGCCATCATCGGGTTGTCGATGGCGATGGTGGCGAAGGCGCCGAGCGCGTAGCCCTCGGCGCGCAGCATGTGCATCTCGGAGATCTTTTCCTCGAGCGGGCAGCCGGCAAGCGTCACCCCGAGGGGGGATTTCTGGAACCCCTCGCTCTTGCGCTCGCGCAGCCCTTTCGAGCAGGAGTCCTTTCCCTGCTCGTGGCACCAGATGCAGTAATTCATCTGATCGAGCGCCTGCTGCGGGCCCATGCCGGGATCGGTGAGGGCGAAGCCGTCGCGGGGCCGCCAATGCGCCCGCGGCAGAGCGTGGACCCGCACGCCCTCGCGTTCTTCGGTCTCGAGCTCGATCAGGTGCTCGGGGTCGAGTTTGTGGGGAACCTTGAACAGCGTGCCCCCAAGGTGGCGGCGCTGGCCCTCTTGGGTGAGGGTGGCCCAGGCCGCGTAACGCATGGCGAGGTCGAGCGCGTCGGCGTCATTCGCCTCCTCCCAGCGCGCCACCGCCTCGGCGAAATGGGCTTCGGTGAGGGGGAGCCCGGCGCGCGCCTCGAAGGCGCGGGCGAGCGCCTCGCCATCGAAGCCCGATGGGTCGGGATATTTGCGCACCGCCTGGCGCTGCACGAAGAGGCGCTTGCAGCGATGGATCGGATCGAGGGCGTGGGTGCGGGCCTTGAGCGTTGCGATCTCGGCCTCGATGCCGAAGAGGCGGGCGAGGAAGGCATCGAGATGCCGCCCCACCGCGGTAATCAGGGCGCTCGCCTCCTTGGGGGCAAGCGCATCGGGCGCGGCGCGGGCCGCCTCCAGCTGGGCGGCGAGATCCGCATCGGCGCGGCGGAGTTCGTCGAGGAAGAGCCGGTCGAGGGCAACGAGCCCTTCGCGGGTGGAAAGCGGGGCGGTGAGCGGATAGCCCCAGCGCGGGGCCTCGGTCAGTTCGGCAGCGGCAGTGTCCATGGGCTCAGGCCAAAATCTCGTGGAAAAAGGGGCGAGGGTTCAGCGGCAGGAGGGCGGGCAGAGCGGCGGAAACCGGACATCGTCCTGGGACTTGGCCCGCCGCGGGGGGCAGCTCACACATGTATTTTATTTGCATCTTTACGAGGCGCTTGGCAAGCTCCCGGTCTTGCCGCCAGATTTTCGTACCGCGTTCCAAGCGTGGCCAAGCCTCCCCTGATCGCAAGCCCGCGCAGGCTGCGGATGGACGGATGGTTGCGGGGTGCAATGCGCCACCCACCCCCGCCCGTCAAGAGAGGAGGGCTCGGATCAGCCCTGCACGGGAGGGGTGGGGCG
>KN174005.1:0-3511 GCA_000759655.1 Acidicaldus organivorans
TGTGCCGCCATAAGTGCCGATCGCGGTGCGCACCGCGGCGGCAAGGACGATTTCACGTGAGGCCATCGTTCCACTCCTCCGGTGAGTTTCAATCGTTATGGTTTGGCATCGGCCGCGAAGGTGTCGGCTGCCTCGCAGAGGCGTTCCATGTACATGAAGGCGGGCCCGCCATGCATCACCACCGCCTGGAACCCGGCCTCGATGATCTCACCGCGTGTAGCACCAAGCTTGCCAGCGTTGCGGACGTGGAAGGCGATGCACCACTCGCATTGCGCGGCAACCGAAAGGGCGACGTTGATCAGCTCCTTGGTTTTGGCGTCGATATTGGGACCACTTTCCGCCTCGCGAAGGAAATTGACGAAACCGCGCGTCTCGTGCGGGAATTCCGCTTCGAGCCGCTTGAGCAGCGCACCGACTTCGGCGACCCGATCTGCAGCCTGACCCATTGCTCGACTCCTTTTTCAAACTTTACCGAAGGTTTACCGGGACCGGTTTCCCCCCAAGGGCCAAAATCTCGGGCCAAGATCTCGGGGAGAGAGATGACGCGGGGAGCCGCGCTCCCCGGCGCGGGCCCGAACGAGGCCTCGCTCAAGCCGCAGCGCCAAGTCCCCGCCGGCCCCGCCCCAAGCGGCGCGCGCCGTCTTGGCCAGCACAAGCCGCCTCCGCCTCGGGCTTCTCTCCTCGCTCGCGCTCCTGACAGCGTTTGAAAGCCAGAAGATGGCGTTCCTGCGAGGCTTCCTGCAGACGCCGCATCACCTCCCGGATCTCGGGATCGCGCACCACGGCGAGCAGGCGGTCATAGAGCGTGGCATTCTCGATCTCGGCCTTCACCGCTTCGGCGCAGATCTCGGCGAGGGTATCGGGGAGCGCAATGTCGCGCCCGGCCCAGGTGTCGGGAGGCGGCGTGAGGCCGAGGCGCTGGAACTGGGCGAGCAGGGCGGCGTGACGTCCCTCGGCCTCGACGATGTTCACGAAGGGACGGACGGGGCCGAATTTCTCGATCACGCGGCGATAGGTGGCGCGCGCCCGGTATTCGTCCTCGAGCGCCTCGCAAAGGGCGCTCACGGTTGCTGGATCGATGTCGGGATTGGCGGGATGATGTTCCGGTTCGGCCATGATCGAACTACCCTTTGATGAAACGGGAGGTTTTCGTTCCGCCGGGGGAGACGCGCCATCCGGCAAGGGCACAACCCCCCCGCCACACCGCGGCCCCCGCTGCGGCTTGCCAAGCGTTTCCCCGGCGCCTTGGTCGTATACTTGGTCGTATAATAAAGGGGGGCCTCAAGGGAGGCCTGTCGATGATCCAGGTCAATCCTTCATCTCCAAAGGAATGAACGCCACGGGAGGTGTCTCTCGTGGCACATCCCCGATGCGCGGCTCCATTGCGCCACACCATTGCACGACCCTATTGCGTGGTCGGGCACCATAACATACATTGTGTCTATGTCTTTTGTGGCCGCCCCGTGCGGCAGACGATGCAGGCCGTCTTTCCGTGTCTGGTTTTTTTCGTGGCATGGCTTCACTTTTTTCCGAGATGGAGATGACCATGACCCCATCCGCCTCTTCCCCGCCCCTCCCCCCGCCCGATCGCGCAGCAGGCGTCCTCAAATGGCTCCTCCTCCTCTCCGCGATCCTGCTCTTCGCCATCATTGGCTGGGGCACCGTCTATACCTACCGTGCCGCCCCGCCGCTTCCCGAGGCTTTCGTCGATGCCAAAGGCACGACGGTGATGAGCCGCGCGGACATCGCCGCCGGCAAGGCGGGCTTCCAGCGCGCCGATCTCATGGATTACGGCAGCCTCTACGGCATGGGCTCCTATTTCGGCCCCGACTACACCGCGAAATACCTCGTCGCCCTCGGCGAGAAGACATCCGAAGCGCTCAGCCTGCACCGCTTCGGCAAGCCTCTCGCCGCCCTCTCGCCCGGAGAGGCCTTTGAGGTGCGCGAGCAGATGCAGGCCATGCTGCGCGGCGTGCCACTCGAGGCAAAGCGGGTGGTGCTGCCCGATGCGCTCGCCGAGGCAATCCGCGCCGTGCGCGCCGACATCATCGCCACCCTGCTCCGGACCGACCTCGACGCGGGCTATACCCGCGCCTACAGCCTCACGCCGGAGCTCGCCGAGAAAACCGCCGATTTTCTGATCTATTCCTCGCTCACCACCATCGCCCGCCGGCCCGGCAAGGACTACTCCTACACCAACAACTGGCCCTACGAGCCCTCGGTCGGCAACGCGCCGACCCGGGCCACCTTCACCTGGACCTGGGCCTCGTTCATGATCACCTTCCTCGCCTTCGGCCTCACCCTCTATGTCTATCAGCACCACATCGTAAACCGCGCCGAAGAGCTCCCCACCCCGATCTTCACCGATTTCAGGCCGCTCTCACCGAGCCAGCGGGCAGTCGGCATCTATTTCCTGGTGGTGGCGCTGGTGCTCCTCGTGCAGATCGGCGCGGGCGGCATCATGGCCCACTACTATGCCGAGCGCAGCAATTTCTACGGCCTCGTCCTCAACCACATCCTCCCCTTCAACGCGCTCCGCTCGATCCACCTCCAGGCGCCGATCGTCTGGATCGGGCTTTCCTGGATCGCCGCCGCCCTCTTCCTCGCTCCGCTCATCGCCGGGCGTGAGGCGAAGGGCCAGGCGGGACTGATCTACCTCCTCTTCGCCGTCACCGTCCTCATCGTCGGCGGCGCGCTGCTCGGCGACTATCTCGGGATCATGGGGATGATCGACCGCGCCTGGTTCTGGGTCGGCAATCAGGGGCTCTCCTATCTCGAGCTCGGCCGGGCCTGGCAGATCGGCTTCGCCATCGGCCTCGCCCTCTGGAGCTACATGGTCTTCCGCGCCCTCTGGCCCGACTGGCCGGCGCTCCGCATCGCCACCCGCGAGTTCTGGACCGGACGGATCACGCTCGAGCACCTGTTCTGGGCAAGCACGGTCAATATCGCGGTGCTCTACTGGTTCGGCATGATCCCGCTCAAGAGCCCTGGCATCTCCTTCACCCTCACCGATTACTGGCGCTGGTGGGTGGTCCATCTCTGGGTCGAGCAGTCCTTCGAGTTCTTTGCCGCCGTGGTCACCGCCTATCTCCTCGTGGCGGTGGGGCTGGTGCCGCGCGGGCTCGCCTTCCGCACCGTGCTGTTCGAAACCTTCCTCGTCTTCCTGGGCGGGGTGATCGGGACCGGCCATCATTGGTACTGGGTGGGTGAGCCGGCGATCTGGGTCCCGGCGGGCAGCGTCTTCTCCTTCCTCGAAGTGCTGCCGCTCCTTCTCCTCGTCGTCGAGGCGGAAGAGCATCGCCGCCTGATCACCGCCGTGCGCGACTTCCCCTACCGCCTCGCCTATACCTACGTGATCGGCGCGGCGCTGTGGAACTTCGTGGGGGCGGGGGTGTTTGGCGGCGGCACGCTGAATGCGCCGCTCGTCAACTACTACGAGCACGCCACCACGCTCACCCTCAATCACGCCCACACCGCCCTCTTCGGCGCCTTCGGGCTCCTTGCGCTGGGG
>KN174005.1:3581-11262 GCA_000759655.1 Acidicaldus organivorans
GGCGGCACGCTGAATGCGCCGCTCGTCAACTACTACGAGCACGCCACCACGCTCACCCTCAATCACGCCCACACCGCCCTCTTCGGCGCCTTCGGGCTCCTTGCGCTGGGGATGGTCTATTTCTGCCTGCGCTACGCAGCGGGCGCGCGCGTGGTGAGCGACCGTCTCGGCTACCTCGCCTTCGCCTGCTACAATATCGGCCTGATCATGTGGACGCTCTTCACCTTCTTCCCGGTGGGCTGGCCGCAGCTCGAGGCGGTATTCACGCATGGGCTCACCTATGCGCGAAGCCTCGACTTCTACAACGGCACGGTTTACTGGCAGTGGTTCCGCATCTTCGGCGACATCATCTTCGCCGCGGGGGCCCTGATCATGGCCTATGACTTCATCATCCGCCTCAAACCCTTCTTCGGCGCCCCCGCCCCGGCCCGGGCGCGGGCCCTCCCTGCCGAGTGAGGCCGAGCGATGAGCCGCACGCCCTCCTTGCGTATCCGCCGGGTCTATGACCCTCCGGAGCCGGGTGAGGGGGTACGGATCCTCGTCGATCGTCTCTGGCCGCGCGGACTGTCGCGGGAGGAGGCGGGGATCGATCTCTGGCTTCGCGATCTCGCCCCTTCCGAGGCGCTCCGCCGCGCCTTCGGCCACGACCCGGCCCGCTTTGCCGCGTTCCGCGCCGCCTACCGTGCCGAACTCGACGCCGCTTCCGGGAGCGAGGCGATGCGCGAGCTTCTGCGACGGGTGGCGGCGGGTCCCGTGGTGCTGCTCTATGGAGCCCGCGACCGCGAGCATAACAACGCTTCGGTGCTCGCCGAGTGGCTGACCGAGCGGCTGCGGAACGGGCCAGGCGAGGGGTGAGCGCTGCGGGCAGCGGCGCAGGCCGGGAGGCCCGGCCCTCTATGTCTTTGGCGCGGCAGGAACGGAGACGACGAGCGGGAGCGGCGCGGCGGGCCCCTCGTCCTGCTTGATCTCGAAGAAAAGATGGAGGGTCGCGC
Organism: Acidicaldus organivorans; assembly: GCA_000759655.1. Lineage (GTDB taxonomy): Bacteria > Pseudomonadota > Alphaproteobacteria > Acetobacterales > Acetobacteraceae > Acidicaldus > Acidicaldus organivorans. The sequence goes on from KN174005.1 coordinate 4,574, forward strand.
CATCGAGATGGGCGAGATCCATCTGTTCGGGCAATGCGACGTAGAGGAGGCCCGAGACCACCGCCCCCTCGCTCAGCCGCACCTCCTCGCGCAGCATCTGATCGTTGAGGTCGCGGCCCAGCGGTTCACTCATCGGGGCGGGCTGGGCGAAGGGCGAGGGGAGGACGAAGACCAGATTGCCGAGCCCGAGGGTGAGCACGGTGAAGAGCATGATCGCGGCGTTGTAGAGGGTGCTGCTTACCGCCACGTAGGGATTGCCGCGCCCCCAGGCGATGTCGAAGGCGCGGCCCGGTGAGGTGAGCGGATAGAGGCTGCCATCCTTAAGGGCGAGGTAGCCTGAGTCGAGCCTGACGTCGGTGAGGCCGGGATGGTGGGTGCCGAGGGTGACGCGGAAGACGGCGACGTGGCTGCGCCAGAGCCATTTCCATTTACGGGGGAAGACGCCCTCGAGCTGGTCCTTGCTTTGATAGAGGAACGCCGCGACCTCGAGCCCGGAGGGGGCGAGTGTCACGCCTTCGGGCGAGGCAAGCGGCGGGGCTTCCCGCACGGCTTCTGGGACGTAAGGGAGGGCGCAGGAGGTGAGGGCGAGGAGGCCGGCCAGCACGCCGGCCAAGTATCGCCGCTTGGGGTGCCTCATTCTCCGCGTTCTCCCCGGCGCGGAAGAACGTGCGGAAGATCAAAGCCTTTCATCTCGCGGATGCTAGGGCACCCGCCTGCGAGGTCAAGCCATGCCGGTCAGAGACCTCTCATCCGCTCGAGTTGGTGGAACTCGGGCGAAAGATCCGGCCAGCCCGCGTCTTTCGGGGAGATTTCGACGGGAGCGATCGGCCATTCGATCCCGATCGCGGGATCGTTCCATCGCACTCCGCGTTCCTCTTCCGGCGCGTAGAAGGCGCTCACCATATAGAACGCTTCCGTATCATCGGTCAGGGTGAGGATGGCGTCGGCGGAGCCGCGTAAAATATACCCCAAGGCAAGCCACTCCGCGCTCAGATCACAATTATTTTTAATACAACAATAAATAATATCTAATACAAAGTGGATTAACTTTTATTTTTTATGCGTTTATTTTAAGCGATTAAAACATAAATTTTCCCACCGAATCAAAAAAAGATTTGTAAACGCACCCATACTATTATAGATCCTAGACATCACCTATCTTTTCGTTCAATTGTTTCGATGAAAACTTCCTCCCATTTCGTTGTCAAATTTTCTCGCGAAAAACGCTTTGCATTTTGATAGCCACGATTAACAAGATCATGAACCTCGTTGATATTGTTAATGTCTAAAATACGTTCAATCTTGGCCGCTATATCCTCTTCGTTATACGGATCACAATATAAAGCAGCGTCACCTGCGGAATATCGATGAGCCGGAATATCTGATACCACAACGGGACAGCCACATTGCATCGCCTCGATCGGCGGCATGCCAAACCCCTCAACCAAAGATGGGAATACCAAACAAGCAGCGGAAGAATATAAACATTCTAGTTCGTATTGGCTTACGCCCTCTATGTGCAGCAACTCACCAGATTTAATATGATCACGAATCGCTTTATGAATTTTTTCATAAGCCCACCCCCGTCCTCCGACAATTAGCAAATTTACATTCAATTTAGATCGGACAATACGCCATGCAGAAACAAGCCGTTCTAAATTCTTTTTTGGCTCCAACGTCGCTACTGCCATAATGAATGGCGGAATTTTATTTGACTTTCTAAACCATCTATTTACAATAGAGACTGCATTATATTCTTTAGAAGAAAGAATGTTTGCATCGTAACTTTTTTTAGATAAACGATTGATCAAAACGCCTTTAATGAAATCATATTCTACGTATCTTCTCACAAATTTTGGAACTAATGGGGGTATGACCTTAGCTCTCTTCGCCGCTGATTCGGATATCCTCCCCAGATCCTCTACGGAAACCGGAGAGTTACAAACAAATGTACAATTCTGCCTAGAACACTCCAGCACAGATCTATAGTGAATTCGAGTGTATGCAGGATTTAGTACTGTATCTGAAGCAAATACAGGTATGGCATCATGATAGCGTATTATTTTCTTTGTGTTAGTAGAAACCCTAATCGGTTTTGCATCCTGAAAAACAACTAAATCATAACCCCGTGTATCAATAAATGGGGGAGACAAACCTATTCCTACAATTCTGTTTAAGGTTTCGAGACTTAAGTCTGATAACCTATAATCCGCATCTCGCGCCGTTTGGCGTTCCTCTGGCGAGTCAGGACGGACATTCGAAAAAAAACTTCTCCACACCATCTCTCCGAATCCATCAAACAAAGGAAAAATCCCGTAATCTTTCCTTAAACTTCTTCTTATTCTGATTAATTTGGAGACTAATCTTAAATACTTCCTATTATTCATGAACGACATCCAGAAACTTTCGGCATTATAATGTCCACCAATATGCAATCCTAGAAACAAAGACTGTTTTTCTGTACTATCCAGCTTGTCACCCATCCACATAGCATGAGGCCATATCAACCCCGATACATTTACTCTTGGAGATGAAAGGAGACCAATAAAAAGATAACGTGTCTCTTGAGGAATGCCAGCATACCCTCGCAAGTTGTGCGCAAGCGACAAATCAAAAAGAATTTTTGGGTTCATCTTTTTTGCTTTACTCAGTTATTTTCTATGATTCACGGCAACGCAAAAATTCTCTCTAATTTTTTTTCATGCAACTTATGATATAGATCGATCATTTTCTTTTTTGCGTCTTCCACATCAGGCTCCGCCCACCTTGCCCCTTTGACCTCGTATATGCCCTGCGGATCATCGACCTTTACCAGCGTTGCACTCACTTCCTCCACCAAAGGACGGGCACGGATGTCCTCCGCCAGCCCCCATCCCGTGGCCAGGACCGGGATCCCCCTGTCCGCCGCCTCCGCGATGGTCAGACCGTAACCCTCACTCCGATGAAGGGAAACATAGATATCCAACAAGTCGTAGAACTCTTCCATGTCAACCGCATTCTGATCTGCATCTAGAAGGACGATCCGCTTGTCTATCTCGGAAAGTCTTTCCAACTCATTAACGCCTTTGGGCCAAACGAAGCCCTCCTTATATCTTATCAAGAGAGAGACATCCTCCTTATCGGCGAAAGCCTCCTGAAAGGCCCGTATCACACTAATCGGATTTTTGCGGGCAAAGCTCGAAGAGAAAGAAAATGAGTACCCCACGCAGAAATGGCGTTCCGGGATGCCACACTTCCTCCTCTTCGCAACACTGGGCCGCCGTGGCGTGGCCCGCGAAGCGCCAGGCTCGTAGGGGATATGGGGATAAATCTTTACCTTTGCCGCGGGAGCACGCCGGAGCACTGCCTCCGCCACGAACTGGGACGGCACCCAGACCTCATCGCACAACCCCGCCACGCGCCCCCATTCGGGCGGAATGAGATCGAGCTCCCATGCCCAGTAGGCGATGATCCGAGCATTCCGGCGAACCAGAGCGGGCAAGGAGAAATAAACCTTTTGGAAGAGAGGAGGGTTTAAATGGATGATGATGGTCGCCGGCCTTGGACCAAACCCGTTGCCAACCCTCCTTCTGAAGTCGCGAAACCTCTCCGCCGCCACCTCAAGGCCACCCCAAATGCCGCAATAACCCGTCGCATCGATGGGATGAACCTTCATCCCCTCCGCTTCGAGCCGATGCCAGGTGCATCGCGCTCCCTGACCGAGCCCCGTCGTTGACGACAACAAACCGATGAGAACCATCTCCGCGTTCTCGACGCGGCGCGGTTTTCTCTCCCGCCTTTCGAGATTTAATCTCCACGGGTTGTATAGCGCGGCGACCAGAGCCGAAGAAATGCCATGCGCGCAGCGAAAATAGACGCTTCGCAAACCCGCTGGAATGAACCGGTACAGACCGAGACCAAACATCAGCAGGATGCCTCACCCAGTTCCGCCGTCGGAGCGACGCATCCCCCGTCTCTTGCTCGACAGCGGCACGATACCGCCGCACCGTCGTGGAAACCTCGAGGATCCATCCCCCACCCCCCAATACTACCCTCGCGTTCCCTATCCACGTGAACCACAATGTCCCGTTGCCCCGCTCACCCTTGGCGAGAGAACCAACTCATCGCAAAAATGTCAATCCCGGCTCACTGAGAGGAGATTTATTAAGAAACATGCCCATCGCCGCAGTGACCATGGCCTATAACGAGTCGGTGTTCCTCCCCATCTGGCGCCGGCATTACGCCCGCCACCTCGGGGCCGAACATTGCTACGTCATCGACCACGGCTCCGATGACGGCAGCACCGCCGCCCTCCACCCGATGGGCCACATCCCGCTCCCCCGCTCGCCCTTCGACGACCCCCAGCGCGCCCGCTTCGTCTCCCGCTTCCTCACCGCCCTGCTCGAATGGTACGACTGGGTCCTCTACACCGATGTGGACGAGCTCCTCATCCCCGACCCCCGCCAGTTCCCCACCTTCGCCGCCCTCTGCACCGCCGCCCCCGGGCCGGTGATCTGGAGCGTGGGCCTCGAACTCTACCAGCATGCGGGCGAGGCCCCGCTCGATCCCACCCGCCCCCTTGGCGCCCAGCGCCGCTTCGTCCGCTTCAACCCGGCGATGTGCAAGCCGCTGCTGACCCGCATTCCCCTTACCTATGCCCCGGGCTTTCACGCCGCGGCGGGCGAGCGGCCGCACTTCGCCCCCCTCTACCTCATCCATCTCCATTGGGTGGACCGCGATCTCGGCCTGGCGCGGCTCGCCAAGACCCGCACCATGCCGCTGCAGGATCCAACCGCGGTTGCCTGGCAGCGAAGCAAGGACGCCGAAGCCCTCGCCCTCTACGATCTCTTCGCCCGCCTCCCGATCGAGCCCGCCTCCGACCTCCACCCCGACCTCCCTCCTCTTCGCGACCATCTCGCCGCGCTCGAAGCGGAGGCTCAGCAAGCCGAGGCCGACGCGCCCTACCCCTTCGACCTCGACCGCCAGCACGATGCGCTCTGGGAACTCCCCGCCCGGCTGCGCGCCGCCCTGCCCTGAGCTCAGCGGGGCAGGCACTCCGCGATATAGGGGGGAAGCTGGAACGAGGCGGCATGGACCTCGGGCGTCCAGTAGCGGGTGGTGCCGAGAATCCCCGCCCGCTCCGCCCGCGTCCGGATCTCCTCGACCGCGAGCCGGTCAAGCCCCGGCGCCTTCGCCGCGAAGCCCAAAGTCATGAAGCCGCCCACGTAGGTCGGCACCGCGGCGAGATAGGCGGTGACGTGGGGGAAGAAGCGGGCCCGCCGCGCGCTCGTGGTGCGGAGTTCCTCGGCCTGCATGAAGGGCACCCCGCACTGGTTGACGATGAGCCCCCGCCCGCTCAGCACCCGCGCCGCATTCTCATAGAAGGCGTCGGTGAACAGCACCTCGCCCACCCCGATCGGATCGGTCGAATCGACAATGATCACGTCGAAGGCCCCGTCCGGGGCGCGGCGCACATAGTCGATGCCATCGCCGATGATCACCTCGGCGCGCGGATCGCGCCACGCCTCGCCGGCGATCCCCGGCATGAATTCCTGGGCGAGCCGGATCACCTCGCCATCGATCTCGACCATCACCGCCCGCTCGACATTGCGGTGCTGCAAGACGCGGCGCAGCACGCCGCCATCGCCCGCGCCGATGATCAGCACCCGCGCCGCCGCCCCATGCGCGATGAGCGGCACATGGGCGATCATCTCCTGATAGACGAACTCGTCGGCCTCGGTGATCTGCACCACGCCGTCGAGCAACATCACCCGGCCATGGGTGTCGGCCTCAAAAATGGCGATGTCCTGATAGGGGCTTTTGACGCGCGCAAGCTCACGGCGCACCATGAAACGCTGCCCCCAGCCAGGGTAGAGCGTCTCGACCGCCCAGATTTCGGTCGCCATCAGCCGAGCACGCCGCGCAGGCGCTCCTCGACCTCGGCCCGCTCGGGCGCAAAAGCGCGCTCGAGCACCGGCACCGACTTGCGCGGATCGCAGGCGCCGCACATGAAAATGTCGAGGGCGGCGAAGTCGCGCTCCGGCCAAGTGTGGATGGAAATATGGCTCTCGGCGAGCACCAGAACGCCGGAGACCCCGCCATTGGGGCTGAAATGGTGGAAATGCCCATGCAGGATGGTCGCCCCCGCCGCTTCCGCCGCCTCGCGCAGGGCGGCGTCGATATAGGCGGGATCGTCGAGATGACGCGCCCCCCACAGATCGACGAGCAGGTGCGAGCCGGCGAAACGCACGCCGTCGCGCTCGACGAAATAGTCCTTCCGTTCTTCGTCGCGGGAGAAACTGGCCTGGTCGGCCGCGTTCAGCTCTTCGGATGCCGAGCGAACCATCCCCAGCGGGCTGAGTGTGTCCATGGCAAACCCCCTCCTACCACCAGCAGACGGCCCGGCGGCCACGCCGCCACAGGCCAAGGAACGCCGCCTCTTAAGAGGAGGCGCGCCTTGATGCAAGCCCTTTCTTTCCCGTTTTCGTGACGGGTGTGCGTGTGGCTCCTGCGCCATAATGTCATAGCGCCCCGCCGCCTTCCCGACAAGCGTCCCTCAGTCGCCGCGCGGCGCCGCCCGAAGGAGAAACAGGGCGAGGGTGGCGGAAAGACAAAGCCCCGCCGAGACCCAAAGCGAGGCGAGCCCCATCCGCTCCAGCACCAGGCTGAAGAGGAAGGGCGAGAGCGCTTGCGTGGCCCGCGCCGGCGCG
>KN174005.1:11327-17087 GCA_000759655.1 Acidicaldus organivorans
GCGAGGAGCAGCGCACCGAGCGGGTGCAGGAGGGTCGCGATGCGGGTCGAGATGACCGGATGGAGGCGGCGGAGGAAGACGAATTCGAGGATCCTCGCGATGACCTGGGCGGGGCCGACCAGGGTGGCGGCGGCGATCGCCGCATTCGGGCTCACCCGCGCCAGCATGAGAAGGCGCGGCATGTGGGTCGCCATCGCGCCGGTGACGAACCAGGCCGCCGCGAAGACATAGGCGAGCAGCACACCCCGCCCGTCGATCCGCCGCCGCCCCCTCCCCGCGGCGAGCCTCCCGCCAAAGGGCGCGCCGCGCGGGATAGTGGCGAGATTGAGCGGCAGGCCGAAGCCGAGATGAAGAGCGGCCCATACCAGGCAGGCGCCGCGCCAGCCAACATGCGCCGAGAGATAGGCCGAAAGCGGCCAGCCCACCGTCGAGGCGAAGCCCGCAAAGAGAGTGATGCCGGTGATCGGCCCGCGCGCCTGATCGCCATAAAGGGCGGTGAGCGCGGCGAAGGCCGCATCGTAGAGCCCGCAGGCGATCCCCACGCCGAGCACCGCCCAGGCGAGGGCGAGCCCCCAGAACCCTTCCGCCGCGGCGAGCAGGAGGAGCCCTGCGGCGAGGATCAGGTTGGAGGCAGCAAGCACGCCGCGCCCGCCGCGGGCGTCGATCCGCCGCCCGACGCGCGGGCCGAGCAGGGCGGCGATGAGCAGGGCGGCTGAGACGGTGGCAAACACCGCCCCTGGCGTCAGACTGAGCGAGGCGGCGATCGGCCGGGCGAGGATGGCGGGAAGGTAATAGCTCGACGCCCAGGCGAGGGTCTCGGTGAGGCCGAGCCCCACGATGACCCGGAGCCGCCCTCTCTCACCCTTCGGCAAGGGCCGCTTCCACCGCCGCGGCGAGGGCGAAGAGGGCGCGATCTGCCCCCGCAGCCCCGACCAGCATCAGCCCCACGGGGGGCTCGCCAGGGCGGTGACAGGGAAGGCTGATCGCCGGACGGTCGAGGAAATTCACCGGCGCGGTGTTGCGCGAGGCGAGCGCGGTGGCCCGCCAATAGGCCGCCTCATCCGCCTCCAGCGCGGCGATCGGGGGCGGCAGGATGGGCACCGTGGGCAGCACCAGCGCATCGAACGCGCAGGCTTCCTCCGCCATCTCGGCCTGAAGCCGCGCCCGGGCCTGATAGAGCCCGACCACCTCCGCGCCCGAAAGCTGCGCCCCCGTCTCGATGCGGGCAGCGACGCGCGGATCATAGGCGGCGCGATGGCGGGCCAGCCGCTCGCGATGGAGCGCGTAGGCCTCGACGGCGAGCAGAGCACCACGCGGGGCAATGCGGGGGATCTCCTCGAAGGCGGCGAAGCGGCGTTCGACGATCACCGCCCCCTTTTCGGCAAGCCGCCCCAGCGCCCGGCTGAAGGCCGCGGCGACCGCGGCGTCGAGCTCCTCGAGGGCGAAGCCGAGCGGCACGCCAAGCCGCGCCCGGGCGAGCGGGCGCGGCGCCGGGGCTTCCGGCGTTTCTCCGGCCATCACCGCATCGAGGATGGCGCAGCATTCGACCGAACGGGCGAGCGGGCCGATGGAATCGAGGCTCGGGGCGAGGGGAAACGTCCCGGCGAGCGGCACCCGGCGTTGGGTTGGCTTGAAGCCGACCACGCCGCAGAACGCGCCCGGGATGCGGCAGGAGCCCCCCGTATCGGTGCCGATCGCGCCCGCTGCCATGCCATAAGCCACCGCGGTTGCCGAGCCCGAGGAGCTTCCGCCCGGAATGCGCCCGACCTCGCGCTCCCAGGGGCTGCGCGGCGTGCCGTAATGCGGATTGAGGCCGAGCCCGGAATAGGCGAACTCGCTCATATTGACCCGGCCGAGCGGGATGAAGCCGGCGCCGAGCAGACGGGCGACGATCGCGGCGTGGGCGGAGGCGGGCGGAGCGTCGGCGAGCAGGCGCGATCCAGCGCGGGTCGGCTCGCCCGCGACGTCGAAGAGCTCCTTGAGGGCGATCGGGATACCGGCAAAAGGGGAGGGAGCAAGGCGCGCGGCGCGCAGCCGGTCGATCGCCTCCGCCGCGGCGCGGGCGCGATCGGCATAGAGGGTGATGAAAGTGCGCGCCCCCTCGCCTTCCGGGGCAAGCGCCTGGGCCAGCGCCTTTTCGACGAGAGCGCGGGACGTCGTCTCCCCCCGCGCGAGTTCCCCCGCCAGCGCCAAGATCCTTTTCATGCCGCGATCCTCCCTCACCGCACGAGATGGGCCACGATGTCGCAGCCGCTCCGCGCCGTAAAGCCCGCGGGAGCAAAGCGAGCAGAGCGCCGGCCCGCGTCGCGCGTCCTGCCCCGGCGGGCGGGGCGCGGTTGCACCTTGCGCGAGGCATGCCTAAAGTCGGCGCCCATGCGTGAGAAAAGCCGCGATGGCATGGCCGCTTGGCTCGTCCTGCTCGGTTCGGCGCTGGCGCTCGCCGTGGCGCATGGCGCCGAATATGCGGGCCTCGTCCCCTGCCCGCTCTGCCTTCTCGAACGCTGGCCCTACCGCATCGCCTTCATCTTCGGCCTCGCTGCCCTGCTCGCCCCGGCGCGCGGCGCGATGCGGCGCGCCTTCCTCCTCCTCGCCCTCCTCCTCTTCATCGGCGAGGCGGGGCTCGCCGGGCTTCATGTCGGGGTGGAGTGGAAACTCTGGCCCAGCCCGCTTCCCGAATGCCACACCCCGCGCCTGAGCGGCCTTTCGATCAGCGAACGGCTCGCCGCCATGCCCGCCCGGCCGGCCAAGCCCTGCGATGAGCCGACCTTTCTGATCCCGGGCTTGCCCCTGTCGATGGCAGCGCTCAACGGGCTTTATGCCTTGGCACTCGCCCTTGGCACCTTGACGGGCCTGCGCGCCCGACGGAGCCGTTTCCGATGAGCTCTCCCCATCTTCCGAACCCATCCGGTCTTCCTCCCGAGCGTGCCCGCGCCCGGGCGCTGCGCGTCGATCACGCCGGCGAGTATGGCGCGGTGCGGATCTATGCCGGCCAGCGCGCCGTGCTGCGCGACCCGCAAACCGCGCCCTTGCTCGCCCATATGGAAGAGGAGGAACGGCGGCATCTCCGCGCCTTCGAGAAGCGGCTCGCCGATGAGGGGGTGCGCCCCACCGCGCTGCTGCCGCTCTGGCACGTGGCGGGATTCGCGCTCGGCGCGGCGACCGCCCTCCTCGGGCGCGAGGCGGCGATGGCCTGCACGGTGGCGGTGGAGGAGGTGATCGACGGCCACTACGCCCGCCAGATCGCCGAACTCGCCCCGCGCGATCCGGAGCTCGCCGCCACGCTCGAGTCCTTCCGCGCCGATGAGCTCGCCCACCGCGACACCGGGCTCGCCGAAGGGGCCGAGCGGGCGCCCGCCTATCCGCTGCTCTCCACCGTAATCAAGGCAGGCTGCCGGATCGCCATCGCGCTCAGCGAGATCCTCTAAGTCCCCGCTGGATCAAATCGCTTCTGGATCAAATCCCTTCTGGGTGCGGCCGGAAGAGGACGGAGCGGGAACCTCTCCCGCCGGAACGGCGCCCCCGACCGGCATCTCCTCGCCCGGCGCCCTGCCGACCAGCGTCCTTGTCCCAGCGCGCGCCATTGCCGCCAACCCATCTCAAAAATCAAACAAAACATTATTTCGAATCTGTTGGATCGAATGGTTCTCTCCGCGCATATCGAAAGCGTGTTGAACGCCTCGTGTTTCAGGAGAACCGCCATGAGGACGATCCGACTGCTCATTCCGTTCCTGCTGCTTGCCGCCGCCGCCCCGCCGTTGCGGCACATTCCCCCCGCGCCGCGGGCGGGCGGGGCGCCCGCGGGGAAGACAGAGACCCATCTGTGGGCCGCTCTGCCGCCCGCGCCGCGCCTCGCCGCCTCCTACGCGATCGCCTGAAGGGGGGCCTCCATGACCGGAAAACCATCCTGCCTCGGCGGTGACGAAGAAACGGCCACCCCGCAGACGCGGCCGCAAAGAGAGGAAGAGAGGGTCGCGGAAATCTCGCCCGAGCGCGCCCGCCGTCTCGCCGAACTCGGCATCGGTCTCCTCCTCGACGTGCGCGAGGACTGGGAGCGGGAAGTCGAGGGCCCCTGCCCCGGGTCGCAGCCCTTTCCCCTCTTTGCGGTGAAAACCGCGCTCGGCCACCGCCTGACGCCAGAAGAGCAGGAGGCGCTCGATGCCACGCCAGAAGAGGCGGCGCGACGCGGTGCGGCGGCCCTCGCCGAGCTCGACCGCCTGGTCCAGCGCCTCGAGGATCCTCTCCTCTTCTGCCTCTGCAACCGGGGTGAACGGAGCCGGAGCGCTGCCGCCCTGCTCCGCGCCGAAGGATGGGGAGATGCCTATTCCGTCGAGGGCGGTCTCCGCGCCTTCCGCGGCACCACCCCGCCCTCACGGGATTGTGACACGCGCCCCCTTGCCGTCCCTTCCCGCCGCGCCAATTGAAAGTAAGTCACCATCTGCGCCCGCCAGATCGTCATTTCCGGATCGTCATCTCGAGCGCGGGCGATGGGAGGGAGAACAGGGATGGTACGGTACTGGAATTTGTTCAATTCAAGGGGCGGGATCGCCGGCGAAGCGCGCGATTACGGGGACCGCGTCATGGTTTACAACAACAGGGGCGGCCATGTGGGCGAAGCGCGGCGCTGTGGCTCGACATGGCTGTTTTATGACTGCAATGGCCGTGCCCTGGGAGAGGCGCGCGGGACCGGTCCGAATGGCCATAACCCCCCGCCCTTCCCCCGAACCTTTTTGTCGGACGATGACGGCGGCTGGTAATTCGCCGCCGCCATTCTCCTGTTGAATGAATTCTCCTCGACAGGATAGCGCTCAGAGGAGAAAAGTGTGGATGCAATGTCATGAAGGGCCGGCCCCGGCAAGGCCGCAGATGGAGAGGTTTCCGATGAGACGGTTGGGACTGACAGTCTGGCCGAAAGTGATGGGCTCCGCGCTCGCTGCGCTCCTCCTCGCTGCCTCACCTCATCTCGCCCTCGCCAAGGGCGGTGGAGGCGGCGGCGCCGGCGGTGCCGGTGGCGGCGCCGGTGGCGGTGCGGGAGGCGCAGCGGGTGGCACGGGCGGTGCGGCCGCGGGTCATGGTCATGGCCCGGCCGCCTCCACCTCCTCGTCGGCGACCTCCGCTACCACCGGCCCCATGCAGAAACCGCACTTCGCGCTCAACCAGCCCACCAACCGGCTCTCGCAGAGGGCGCAGCACGCCCCCCAGACCCCCCATCGCCTGGCAACCCGCCGTCTCGCGCCCGGTCTTCATTACGCGACGCGCGGTGAGCTCGCCCGGGCGCTCGGCCCGCTGAATGCGGCTCATGCCTCGCCCACCGCGCTCGCCCACGCCTCACCGCGCTCGATGGTGGGCAAAATCGCGCTCTATGACCGGGAGATGATCGCCGCCCTCTCCATGCCGACCAACACGCCGGCCGAGGTCGCGGCGCGCGATCAGGCCATCGCCGAGGCGCGGGAGCAGCTCGCCACCAACACCGGACGCACCCTCTCGCCAGAGGTGGTGACCCGCGTCGATCAGTTGCTCCACTTGCCCCCGGTCAATCCCACACTCGGCACCACCGTGCCGACCGCCGTGGTGACGCCGGTCGCGGTGACGCCGATGCCGCCGCCCCCCGCGCCCCATCCGGAGCCGCACCCGCTCGCGGTGACCGCGCCCGCGCCGCCGCCCGGCCCCGAAGCGCCCCCCGCGCCAGCGGCTCCGCCGGCTCCTCCTGCACCCTCTGCGCCGGCCCCCGCCGCACCGCCGGCACCGCCCGCGCCCGGCTGA
>KN174005.1:17229-29030 GCA_000759655.1 Acidicaldus organivorans
TCGGCGTGCTCAGCGCCGCCTGAGCGGCGCGTCGGGGTTGGCGAGCTGGTCGCGGTCGCGCCAGTCGGGGCGGACGTAGTTGATTTCCATCAGGCGGCGGACGCCGATGATCTTGCGCTTCTCGAAGCCGTGCCACGTATTGGGACCGGGGACGAAGATGATCCCGCCGTTGAACTCGCCCGGCGCCTGGCCAATCCAGCGCCGGTTCTCGTCGTAAATGTCGGTGCCCCACTCGGCGCTGTCCGGGCCGGTGAAGAAATAGACCACCATCGAGAAGAGCTTCTCCGGGATGTCGCGGTGCGGCTCGAGCCACATCCCGTCGAGATCCTGGATATACTCGGCCCGGAGATAGGCCCCTTCCGTCTCGATCCCGAGGGTGCGGGCGAAGAGATCGACGATCTCCGGATCAGAGAACCCTTGGGCGAGCAGATCGAGACTGGGGAACTTGGCGCGGAGCGCGGGCGTGATGAAGGTCCGCTTGTCGTTGTAGCTCGCCCGCGTGCCGTCGCCGAGCCCGATCGCGGGCGGGGCGATGGGCAGGGTGAGAATGCCGGTGATGAGGCTTTCGGGAAAGACGTTGCGGATCCGCCAGCGCCGGTAGGGCGTCTCAAGCCGCTCGGCGGTGCGGAGCATCGCATCGAGCGAGGCGATCACCTCCTCGCGCGTGGGAAGCGGCGGATAGGGCATCGGCGTCACCTCTTCAAAGGAGTTCGGGAGAACGGAGGCCGGAACATCCGCGCTCAGCGCGGCGTGTATTCCATGACCTTGTTGAGGAGCGGCACCGATTTCGCCCAAGCCGAGAGGCTGTGCCGCCAGTATTCCCGCCGCACATAGGCCTCCGAATCCACGTAGCAGAGCTGCAAGCTCATCCGCCGGCCCCGCTGGGGGAGAAACCCGTGCCAGGAACGCTCCGAGACCCGGAACATCAGCATCTTGCCGTATTCGGGGGGAAATTCGAAGGCGAAATCCTCCCGGTCGGACGAGCGCAGGACACGGAGCCTGCCCCGCTCATAGGGCCAGCTCGGACTGAAGCCAAGGATCACGGTGATGATCTTGTGCTTCGAGTCGGGGTGGGCATGGGCCTTCGTTGTAATGGCCGGTGGTGTTGCCCATCATCAGGATCACCGGCGGGCGGTTCGAGAGATCGATGTCGAATTTCTCCTCGACCAGAGAGCGGAACCGCGTGCTGAGGAGCTCGCTGATCACCTGCCCGAACGCCTGTCCGTAACGGAGCTGGGGAAGTCCGTAAGAGCCGCGCGCCGGGATTTCGGGGGCATCGGCGAGCACGGACTCACGGTATTCGGGCCGCATCGCCTGATCGACGTAGGAATATTCGTAAGGATCGAACTGGAGCGGCGCGGCGCGGATCGCCTCCTCGTCGAGGATTGAGAGTTTTGTTTCGGGATCATGGAGCATGGGAGACACTCCTTTCCGGATGGGGACGGATCAGAAACGGGGAAGGCCAGACTCTTCCGCCCGCACCGCCGCCACCCCCTCGATCTCGACCAGCCATTGCGGCCGGCAGACCGGCGCATGCAGCAGGATCCGCGGCACGTCAGGAAGGGCGCGTTCGAGACGCCGCTCCAGGCGCGGTGCATCGGCGGGATCGCGCAGATAGACGAGGAGGTAGAGGAGGTCCTCGAGCCTTGCGCCCCCTTGCGCGAGGAGACCCGCGGCGTTGTCGAGGGCGCGGTCGAGCTGCGCCTCGGCATCGCCGACATGCACCACCTCCCCGTTGCGGTCGATGCTCGCCGTGCCGGAGAGAAAGACATGGCGGCGGTCGGCATAGCGCACCTCGGTCGCCCGTTCGAAGCTCACCCCGTATTCCTTGGGCGCGTTGAGGCGCGAGAAGTCGTTGAGATAGCGCACCTGCTCTGCCCTCAGCCCGGCGATCGCGTAAGAGTCCATCGCCACGAGATCGTAACGATGCGCGCAGGCGCCGCCGATCCCGGTCGAGGCGATGAAATGGGTGGCCGGGGTCAGTCCTTCCTCGGCGAACACCTCGCGCCGCTCGGAGACCATGTCCTGATAGAAGAGATCGACATCGCGCACGTAAATCCAGGTGCGCACGCAGTGATCGCGGATCGTCGCCTGATAGGGGGCAAGGATCTCCTTGAGGCGGGTAAAAACCGCCCGCGTCTGCGGGCGCATCGGCACCGGGTTCTGTTCGGCCCCGGCGCAGAGCCCGCCGATCCAGAGATGGGTGAGGCCCATGCGGTGCACAGCGACCCCATCGCCTAGCGCCTCGCGCGAGGAAAACCCGTCAGGACCGAGATGATAGGCGAGCAGCGCGAGCTTGGCGCCGAAGGCAGGCGGCTGCTCGACGAGGGAGAGGGCAAAGGGCGCCCGCGGGTCGCTCTTGGCAAGCGTGCTCGCCCGCACCCGGGCCGCCTGGTTCTGGGCGTCGGAGACGAAGAGGCGGCGAAATATGGCGCTCTCCCGATCGAGCCCGAGGCTCGCGCAAAGCGCGGCGTAACGCGCCTCGAGCCCGGCGAGCGCGGTCTCGAGATCGGCTCCCTCTTCGGCCGTGAGGGCGAAGACGTATTCGGCCGGTCCGAGGCTCGGGGTGAAAACGCGGGTCTCACTCATTCTCATCGGTTCCTCGTTGCGGCATCAGGCGGAGAGGCGGAAACGGTAGCCATCCGGGTCCTTGCCGCGCAGGCGGCGCCATTTGACCTGCCAGGTATTGGCGTTGACGGTGACGATGAACAATTTGCGGAGCACGCCTTCCGGCGAGGTGAGCGGCCGCACCCCGTGCCAGGAATGATCGGTGCGGGCGAAGATCAGGCTCGCATTGCCCACCGCGCGCAAGGCTGCCGCCGTCTCGAGCTCGTCGAAAGAGGGAGCGGAGTGCGCCTGAAAGCGCTTCCTGTCATCGAGGATCAGGATGTCCCCACCCCATTCGGGCGGCCATTCCTCGGCCGAGACGAAATAGAAGATGTGGGTCGCGATCTTGCGCCGCGCGTCGCAATGCGGCGAGACCGAGCAGCCGTTCCAGGCGTAATACCATTCGAAGGTGAGGATCGGATTGGCTTGGATGCCAAGCACGCGACGGAGGAAGCCGAGATAGCGCGGCCCTTCCAGCTCCTCGATGAAGGCACGCCAGGGGCGCGGAAGCTCAAGGCCCGGCCGGTAGTGGAGGATGTAGCGGTCGTGGCTCTGCTGACCATGCGCGCGCCGCACATTGACGAATTTTTCGAAGGCGGGATGGCTCACCTCGGGCAAGTTCGCCTTGAGCTCGGCATAGGCATCGGGGGTCAGCGGCGCATCGATCGCCGCCCACGGATACGGAGCACGGTTCTGGAAGGAGGCGCCGTCCACCGCATCGAGGGCGTCGTAATTCAGAAACGGCATCGCGTTCCTTTCCTCGGTTCCTCGGATCGGGGTTGGCCCGGCGGTGCAGGACATGACCGCCGGGCCCCGGGTGGGAAGGGAAAGAGGGCGCCGCTCTTTCCGATCCGGACCATGCGCCTCGCCTCCCGCGAGGCGTTTGATCTGCCGCAAGCGGAAGATGACAAAATGTTCATGTGATCGCTTTTCCGCCGCCGGCACTCGAGACGTGGTGCCCTATACGTGTTGCCGTCGGCACCTCGCCCTCATTGGGAGCTCGAGCTCCTTACGATCCTCTGAGGCCCAATTCGTTGGGCCACTTTCTCCGGGCCACAATTCTTTGGGGCGTTAACCGGATCGCAACCGTCCGGATTGTAAGAGGGACGGAGAGACGTCACCCCAGGGAGGGAGGAGATTTCATGCCCATCTGGCCTTTCGGGACGAAAGCAACAGACGAAAACGCCCTGCTCGCCGCCCTCGATTCGACCTTCCTGCGGCTGAGTTTCGATCTCGATGGGGGACGGGTGCTCGGCGCCAGCCCGCCGCTGCTCGCCCTGCTCGGCAAGCGCGCCGAGGACATCACCGGCCGGGCGCTGGAGAGCCTGCTCACCGATGAAGGCCGGGCGAGCGAAGCCTTCACGTCGCTTCTGCCCCGGCTGCGCCGCGGCGAGCCGGTCCATGCCGACCTCCCCTTCCGCACCGGCGAGGGCGGCACGGTCTGGGTCACCGGCGCAAGCGTGCCAGTCGAACGCTCAGGGGCCCGCCGCGACGCTGTGATGATCGCCCGCCGCGCCGATGAGCGGATCGAAACGGCGCAGACCCTGGCCGCGCTGGACCGCACCCAGGCGCTCATCGAGTTTTCGCCGGATGGCACCACCCGTCGGGCCAACGAGAATTTTTGCAAAGTGATGGGCTACCGGCCTGAGGAATTGGCCGGTCAGCATCACCGCATTTTTCTCACCGACCCCGCCGAGGCGAATTCAGCCGCCTATGCCGCTTTCTGGGAGAAACTCCGCCGCGGGGAATTTCATGAGGGCGAAATCGCCCGCCGCCGCCGCGATGGCGAAACCGTCTGGCTGTGGGCGAGCTACAATCCGGTCTTCGATGCCAATCGCCGGGTCAGTAAGGTGATCAAGATCGCCGCCGACATCACCGAAATGGTCAACACCCGAAAAACTCTCAAAAGTGTGGCGCGTGAGCTCGACAAGCAACTTGCCACCATGGGCGGCGACATGACCACGGTGCGGGATGAGACGGAACAGGCCCGCGCCGCAGCCGAGGAAAGTGCCGCGACGGTGCAGACAGTGGCCGCCGCCGCCGAGGAACTCGCCGCCTCGGTCCACGAAATCTCCGGGCGGATGAGCGAAGCCTCCCGCCTCGTCGCCACGACCTCCGAACAGGCCCGCGCCAGCGCCGAAGTCACCGAAAGCCTCACCGCCGCCAGCCGCGAGATCACCGAGATCGTGAGCCTGATCACCTCGATTGCCGAACAGACCAACCTGCTCGCCCTCAACGCCACCATCGAGGCGGCACGGGCGGGGGAGGCCGGGCGCGGCTTCGCCGTCGTGGCAGGCGAGGTCAAGCAGCTTGCCGACCAGACGCGGCGTGCTACCGAAAAAGTGGCCGAACAGATCAACCGCCTGCAAGGCGCAAGCGACCTGGTCACTGCCGTCATCGCCCGCATCGCCGAATCGCTCCAGGGGATCGATCAGATCACCGTCGCCACGGCGAGCGCGGTCGAGGAGCAAAGCGCGGTGACCCGCGACATCTCCGCCCAGATGCAGCGCGTCGCCGAGGCCTCCGAGCGCATCCGCCACGGCGCCCACGCCATCGCCCAGTCGGTCGCAAACACCTCGGCCGCCCTCGATCAGGCGCGCGCCGTCTCAAGCCGCCTCGTCGCCTGAGCGCGCCTCAACGGGGAAGAAACGGAGCAACGAAACGTTCCCGCTATGGAGGCGAAAAAGGCAGGCAAAGCCCAGGCCCGCCTTTGTCACCCCATCACGCAGGGCGCCGGCGCGCCACAAGTGACCCGCGATCATCCGGTGAACTGGCGCGATAAACCTATTTACGTTCCCAATCAGAGTTTGGGAAGAGATCGCGCGGGGCTTACGCGCCGATGTTCACATCCGCGACCGGCGCGGTCCGGCATCATAGCGGCGCAGCACCCGCTCGCTCTCGGCATCGACCTCGGCGAGCCGCACTTCATAGCCCCACAAATCGGCAAGGTGTCCCAACGCCAGCTTGGCGTTCCGCTCATCGAGCATCCGCCCTTCGATCACCCGGTGCTCGAGTTCGAGGCAACGGTCACCGTCGAGATCGACATCGACGATCTCAATCTGCGGTTCGTTACGGGCGAGATCGAAATGATCGGCAAGCCGCCAGCGCAGCGTCTCATAGCCCTGCTCGTCATGGATCGCCTCGACCACATAGTCGCTCTCGCCATCGTCCTCGATCGAGAAGAGACGGAAATGACGGATCACCTCGGGACTCAGATACTGGCGGATGAAGCTCTCGTCGCGATGATTGGCCCAGGCCTCGCGCAGCACGCCCCACGGATCGCCCGAGCCCGCAATGTCGGGGAA
The DNA here is from genome assembly GCA_000759655.1 of Acidicaldus organivorans. Lineage (GTDB taxonomy): Bacteria > Pseudomonadota > Alphaproteobacteria > Acetobacterales > Acetobacteraceae > Acidicaldus > Acidicaldus organivorans. Next base: position 23,142 of record KN174005.1, read on the forward strand.
CCAGGCGCGGTCCTCCGCGGTCGGGGTGGTGGCGATGCGGGCGAGATCGCGCATCATGCCGAACCCGAGCGCATAGACATTGATCCCGGAAAAACCGGGATGATCATAACCGGGCTGGGCGATCACGCTCGAATGGGCGTGCAGGAATTCGAGCATGGCCCCTTCATCCACCGCCCCCTGCTCGTAGAGCCGGTTCATCAGCATGTAATGGACATAGGTGGCGCAGCCCTCGTTCATCAGCCGGGTCTGGCGCTGGGGATAGAAATATTGGGCGATGTTGCGCACGATGCGCAGGATCTCGCGCTGCCAGGGCTTGAGCAGCGGGGCCTTCTTCTCAAGAAAATAGAGGATGTTTTCCTCGGGCAGGCCGAAGAGACGCTGCCGTTCGGCCCGCGCCGAGGGTGGCCGCTTGCGCGAGGGGATGCCCCACAGCGTCTCCAGCATGCGCTGCTCTTCCATCACCCGCTCGCGCTCCTGCTGTTCTTCTTCCGAGAGCGAGATCTTCTTGCGCGGGCAGCGATCCACCCCATGCGTCATCAGGGCGTGCGCGGCATCGAGGATGCGCTCGACTGCCTCCTCGCCGTGGCGTTCCTCGCATTTGGCGATATAGTTCTTGGCGAATTCCATGTAGGGAATGATCGCCGAGGCATCGGTCCACTGCCGGAACAGCGCGTTGTTCTTGAAGAAGTGGTTGTGGCCGAAGGCGGCGTGCGCGATGACCAGGCTCTGCATGAGGAGGGAATTGTCCTCCATCACATAGACCAGGCAGGGATTGGAATTGATCACGATCTCATAGGCGAGGCTCGCATAGCCCTGCCGGTAGAGCGCCTCCTCACGCGCGAAACGTTTGCCGAACGACCAATGCCGGTACATCAGCGGCAGGCCGATCGAGGAATAGGCATCGAGCATCTGCTCGGCGCTGATCACTTCGAGCTGGACGGGATAGAGATCCAGCCCGAACTCGCCCTCGGCGATCGGACGGAGCCGCTCGAACACCCGGTGGAGATCGTAGAAACTCCACTCCTGATGGGCGCGGATGCGGAAATCGTCGGAAAGGATCGCGCTCATAAAGTGGCCTCCGTCTCCGATTTCGGCGAGAAGAGCTGGCGGAAGACCGGGTAGATCTGGTTGCGCCGGCTCACCCGCCGCATGGCGATCGGATAGCCGTCCTGGGCGAGGCGCTGATAGGCGCGCCACAGATCGCTCATCCCGGCGAGATGGTCATCCTCCTGCCGCACTTCGAGATAGGCGTAATACTGACAGAGCGGCAGGATCTGATCGCGCAGCAGCGCCACCGTTTGGTGATTGTCAACCGGCATGTTGTCGCCATCGGAGGCCTGGGCGGCGTAGATGTTCCAGTCCCGCACCGGATAGCGTTCCTCCATGATGCGGATCATCTCGCGCAGCGCGGTGGAGACGATGGTGCCCCCCGATTCGGTGGCATGGAAGAAGGTTTCCTCGTCCACCTCGCGCGCCACGTGGGTGTGGCGGATGAAGACGAGCTCCACTTTCCGGTAGCGGCGCTTGAGGAAGAGATAGAGCAGCCGGTAGAACTGCTTGGCGAGATCCTTCATCGCCGCCGTCATCGAGCCCGAGACGTCCATCAGGCAGAACATCACCGCGCTGGTGGCCGGCTTGGGGACGAAGGCGAAGCGCCGGTAACGGAGATCGAGCGGATCGAGGAAGGGAATGCGGCCAAACCGCGCCCGGGCGCGGGTAAGCCGCGCCGCGACCTCCGCCGCCGCCGGATCTCCGGCCGCCTCGGCGCGGGCGAGTTCGGCCTCGAGCGCGGCGATCTCGTCCGCCTTCGGCCGGTGCAGCGCGATGCGCCGGGCGAGGCTTAGCCGCATGGTGAGGCGAAGGTCGAGATTGGCCGCCGCCCCGGTGCGCTGATAGCCCGCCCGTTCGAGCTTCTCCTGATCGTCGGTCTGGAAGTCCTTCTTCATCAGGTGGGGGAGTTCGAGATCCTCGAGGAAGAGATCGATGAACTCGTCCCGGTCGAGGGCGAACTCGAAACTCTCCACCTCGCCGCCTTCGCCTGCCCCCCCTGCGCCGCCGCCGCCTCCGCTTTCCTCGCGCGGGATGCGGTCACCCGCCACGTAGCGCTTGTTGCCGGGCGCGATGTGGAAACGGGTGCCGGCGCGGGGCGAGAGGCGGAACTGCGGCTCCTCGAGCGAGTCACCACGGATGTTGACGCGGCTGTCGCCGTCCTCGCGCAAAGATTCGCGGCTCGAGGCCTCCCGCACCGATTCGAGAATCTGCTGTTTGGCCCGGCGGATGAACCGCTGGCGGTTGGGCAGGTTCTTGCCGCGCGGATTGAGACGCCGGTCGATGATGTTCACGTCACGTCCCGCCTTTCACGCCCCATCAGCCCGCCTGCTTGACGCGCATGTACCACTCCACCAGGCGGCGCACCTGCCGCTCGGTGTAGCCACGCTCGACCATGCGGGCGACGAAGTCCTGGTGTTTCTTCTCGGTGTCGGTGTCCTTCTTGGTGCCGAAGCTGATCACCGGCAGCAATTCCTCGACCTGGCTGAACATGCGCCGTTCGATCACGTCGCGGATCTTGGCGTAGGACGTCCAGGACGGATTCCGCCCGCCATTGTTGGCCCGCGCCCGCAGCGCGAATTTCACCACTTCGTAGCGGAAATCCTTGGGATTGGCGATGCCGGCCGGTTTCTCGATCTTGGTGAGCTCGAGGTTGAGGAGCTCGCGGTCCAGCATCTGGCCGGTATCGGGATCCTTGTAGTCCTGGTGCTCGATCCAGGCATCGGCGTAGGCCACGTAGCGGTCGAACAGGTTCTGGCCGTAATCGTTGTAGGATTCGAGATAGGCCTTCTGGATCTCGTTGCCGATGAACTCGGCATAACGCGGCATGAGCTCGCTCTTGATGATGTCGAGGTAGCGCCGCTCCACCTCGGCCCCGAACTGCTCCCGCTTGATCGCATTCTCGAGCACGTTGAAGAGATGCACCGGATCGGCGGCGATCTCGTGCGTGTCGTAGTTGAAGGTGGCAGAGAGCACCTTGAAGGCAAAGCGGGTGGAGACGCCGGTCATCCCCTCATCGAGCCCGGCGATGTCGCGATATTCCTGCACCGATTTGGCGTGAGGGTCGGTCTCCTTGATGTTCTCCCCGTCATAGACCCGCATCTTGGAATAGAGGCTGCCCGAGGGCGGCGGTTTCAGCCGGGTGAGCACCGAGAAGCGGGCGAGCGTCTCGAGCGTGCCAGGGGCGCAGGGGGCATTGGCGAGTTCGCTGCCCCGGATGAGCTTGGCGTAGATCTTCTGCTCCTCGGTGACGCGCAGGCAGTAGGGGACCTTGATCACGCAGATGCGGTCGATGAAGGCCTCGTTGTTCTTGTTGTTGCGGAAACTTTGCCATTCCGCCTCGTTGGAGTGGGCGAGGATGATGCCGTCGAAGGGAATGGCGCCGATGTTCTCCGTCCCCGTGTAGTTGCCCTCCTGGGTGGCGGTGAGCAGGGGGTGGAGCATCTTGATCGGCGCCTTGAACATCTCGACGAATTCGAGCAGGCCCTGATTGGCGCGGTTGAGCCCGCCCGAGTAGGAATAGGCGTCGGGATCGTTCTGCGCGTAGTGCTCGAGCATGCGGATATCGACCTTGCCCACCATGCTCGAGATGTCCTGGTTGTTCTCGTCCCCGGGCTCGGTCTTGGTCACCGCGATCTGGCGCAGGCGCGACGGATAGACTTTGGCCACCCGGAAGCGGGTGATGTCGCCCTCGAACTCGTCGAGCCGCTTGATCGCCCACGGCGAGAGGAGGCCGGTGAGGCGGCGGCGGGGAATGCCGTAGCGCTCTTCGAGCAGCGGGCCCATCTCGTTTGGATCGAAGAGGCCGAGCGGGGATTCGAAGACCGGGCTCAGCCGGTCGCCCGCTTTCAGCACATAGATCGGGTGCTTCTCCATGAGCTGCTTGAGCCGTTCGGCGAGCGAGGACTTGCCGCCACCCACCGGGCCGAGGAGGTAGAGGATCTGCTTCTTTTCCTCGAGCCCCTGCGCGGCGAAGCGGAAGAAATTGACGATCCGCTCGATCGTCTCCTCCATGCCGTAGAAATCGGCGAAGCTCTCATAGGTGGCGATGGTGCGGTTCATGAAGATGCGGCTGAGCCGCGGATCCTGCGAGGTGTCGATGATTTTCGGCTCGCCGATCGCCGCCACCATCCGCTCCGCCGCCGTCGCGTAGGCCATCGGGTCCCGGCGGCAGAGCTCGAGATACTCCGCAAGCGACATGTCGGTCTCGCGCCGCTCGCGGTAGGCTTGGCGGGACTGAGAAAAGATATCGATGACGTCGTCCATCATGGCTCCCCAAAATCCCCCCGTGCACAAAAGCCGCAGCACACCAGAGTCTTCATCCTCCCCCTTCCCCGCCGATTAGCCCGCAAATTCGAGCCCGGCGCAAGAAAAAACGCCAACCCCCTGATTTTCCTGTTGATTATCCCCCTTCGTCCCGGCCTCCCCCGCCGGCTTCCGCGGGCGGCGCGGCGCGCCCGAATCTGTCCCCCACGGGTCTTTCGGACGTCAGTCTATCCTTCAAAGATGAAGAACATCTTAGGGCTTTCCAGCCCCTCGCGCATGATTTTTCAAAACCGTGGCCAAATTTTAACGCAACAGAGAAAAAAGGCGAGCCCATCGGCGGCTCGCCTTTCCTCACACCCGGCGCGAGGTCCAGAATCGCGCCACGCCGGCCCGTCAGTGCTTCGCCGGTCAGCGCCCGGCGCGGGCGGCGAGTGCGGCGGCCTGCGCCTCGCGGCGGCGGGCGATCTCCGCCTTCATGGCGCGTTGCAGCTTCTCGAAGGCGCGCACCTCGATCTGGCGCACCCGCTCCCGCGAAATGTGGTAATGCTGGGAGAGCTCCTCGAGCGTGGTCGGATTGTCCTTGAGCCGGCGCTCGATCAGGATGTGGCGCTCGCGGTCGTTGAGCACCTTGAGCGCCGATTCGAGAAGGGCCTGGTTGCTCTCCGCTTCCTCCTGCTCGGCGATCTTCTCCTCCTGGTTCTCGTCCTCATCGACCAGCCAGTCCTGCCACTCCCCCTCGCCATCGGCGCGCAGCGGCGCGTTCAGGCTGTGATCGGGCGCGGTGAGGCGGCGGTTCATGTTGACCACGTCCTCCTCCGGCACGTCGAGGGTGGTGGCGATCTCGCTCACCTGCTCGGGCGGCAGGTCGCCATCCTCGAGCGCCTGGAGCTGGCCCTTGAGACGGCGGAGATTGAAGAAGAGCTTTTTCTGCGCCGCCGTTGTCCCCATCTTCACCAGAGACCAGTTGTGGAGGATGTATTCCTGGATGGCGGCGCGAATCCACCACATGGCGTAGGTGGCGAGCCGGAAGCCGCGCTCGGGGTCGAAGCGCTTGACCGCCTGCATCAGCCCGACATTGCCCTCGCTGATCAGCTCGGAAAGCGGCAGGCCGTAGCCGCGATAGCCCATGGCGATCTTGGCCACCAAGCGAAGATGGGAGGTGACCAGCTTGTGCGCCGCCTCGAGGTCCTGCTGGTCACGCCAGCGGCGGGCGAGCTCGGCCTCCTCCTCGGCGGAGAGCATCGGAAATTTACGGATCTCTTCGAGGTAGCGCTGAAGATTGCCTTCGGCGGGAATGGGGATGACGGTAGAGACCATGGCGGCTCCTCCTCGTCTTCTGGAGTGTCGGCGGCCATTGGGAGGGTGACGCTATCTGAGGCTGACCGCCTTGATCTGGCGCACTCTCCGCCCAATCTCGACCACAGGATCCCGACCCGCGGCCCCTCCGGACGGAGAGGGTCTTTCAACGTGTCTGACCATAGAGGACCAGTTTAGTCCTGTCAAGCAAATCCGACACGATGACTAGGAATTAATCCGCCGGTAGGGTGCCCCTCCCGCCCTCCCTCGCCCCTCTCA
>JPYW01000946.1 GCA_000759655.1 Acidicaldus organivorans
GGGGAGAGGAGGGTGGACATCGGGGTCTCCGGGAGGGATGCGGCGCGGCGGGAGGAAGGGCGAAAACGGGCGGCGGGATCAACGGGTGGCGGGGACAATTGGCGAAAGAAAGAAGGCGGGCGGAAAATAGCATGAAAGCTCCCTTCCGCGGAGAGGGGTGCTTGTAGCGGGGGGAGGGGTGCGCTATGGCCATGCCGCACGGCCGCGGCGGCGGGCGTGGTGGAATTGGCAGACACGCCAGATTTAGGTTCTGGTGGCGCAAGCCGTGGGGGTTCGAGTCCCTCCGCCCGCACCACGAGAATCATGGCTTTTGATGGGGATCCCACAGTCGATGCAGGTCACCGAGACACTCTCCGAGGGCTTGAAGCGAGGCTTCAAGGTCGTCATTCCGGCAAGCCTGATGGAGGAGCGGCGCCTCGGCAAGCTCGAGGAGCTGAGAAAAACCGTGGCCGTTCCGGGCTTCCGGCCGGGGCGGGTGCCGCTTGCCATCCTTCGCCAGCGCTTCGGCAAGGCGGTGGCGGCGGAGGTGCTCGAAGAGAGCCTCGAGCAGGCAACGCGGGAGCTTTTCGCCGAGCGCGGCCTGCGCCCGGCCCTGCAGCCCAGGGTCGAGATCGAGAACCCCGAGCGCGCCGCGGCCGGGGAGGGGGATCTCGCCTTCGCCCTCGAATGCGAGGTGCTGCCGGAGGTCGCCGTTCCCGATTTCAGCGCCATCACCCTGCCGCGCCTTACCGCCGAGGTGACCGACGAGGCGGTGGAGAAGGTGCTGCGCGAGATCGCCGAGCGCAACCGTGAGCTCCATCCGCTTGCACAAGCGCGGCCGAGCCAGCCCGGCGACGTGGTGACCATCGATCTCAAGGGCGAGATCGACGGCAAGCCGTTCCCCGGCGGGTCGGGCGAGGACATGGAGGTGACGGTGGGGGGCGAGGGGTTCATCCCCGGCTTCTCCGAGCAGCTCGCCGGCTTCAGCGAGGGCGAGACGCGGCCGATCACCGTCCGCTTCCCCGACGACTATCCGGCCCGCGATCTCGCCGGCAAGGAGGCGGTGTTCACCATCACCGTCAAGAAGATCCAGGAAGCGCGGGTGCCGGAGGTCAATGACGCCTTCGCCGAGCGCATCGGCTTCGAGAACGCCGAGGAACTGCGCGAGACGGTCCGCCGCCAGATCGCCCGCCAGTATGACGAGATGAGCCGGCTCCATCGCCGCCGCCTCCTGCTCGACCGGCTCGCCGAGCTCGTCACCTTCCCGGTGCCGGAGGGGTTGCTCGAGGCCGAATTCAACCAGATCTGGGAGCGCATCTCGGCCGACCGCGCCGCCGGACGGCTCGATCCGGAGGATGCGGCGAAGGACGAGGAGACGCTGAAGGCGGAATACCGGGCGATTGCCGAGCGGAGGGTGCGGCTTGGGCTTCTGCTCGCCGAGGTGGCCCGCCTCAACAACATCACGGTGAGCGAGGACGAGCTCGTCCGCGCCATGCGGCGCGAGGCGCAGCGCTATCCCGGCCAGGAGGCGCAGATCTTCGAGCTCTACCGCACCAATCCGCGTTTCGCCGAGTCCCTGCGCGGCCCACTCCTCGAGGACAAGGTGATCGCCTTCATCCTCGAGCGGGTCAAGAGCGAGGATAGAAAGGTCTCGGCCGATGAGCTCGCCGAGGCGGCCGAAGGCGAGGAGAGCCCGGCGGCGGTTGCCGCCGCGGAGGGGGCGGCCTCTGCCCCGGCGGAGGAGCCCCAGCCGGCGCCGGCTCAGCCGGCGGCAGGGGACGGGGGCTGAGGCGGCGCCATTGGCAGGGCGGCTTAAGCAACCTATTTACCTTTTTGTCGGATGATGGGAATGACGCGGGGGAGCGGATCCCCCGCGAGCAGATGGGGAGCTTCATGCGGGAGCGCGATCCAGTCGAGGTCTATGCCAATACTCTGGTGCCGATGGTGGTGGAGCAGACGGCGCGCGGCGAGCGGGCCTATGACATCTACTCCCGGCTGCTCAAGGAGCGGATCATCTTCCTCACCGGGGCGGTCTATGACCAGGTGAGCTCGCTGATCTGCGCCCAGCTCCTTTATCTCGAGAGCGAGAATCCCAACAAGGACATCGCCTTCTACATCAACAGCCCCGGCGGTGTGGTCTCCTCTGGCCTTGCCATCTATGACACGATGCAATATATCCGGAGCCCGGTGAGCACGGTGTGCATCGGCATGGCCGCCTCGATGGGGAGCCTCCTCCTCTGTGCCGGTGCCAAGGGCAAGCGTTTCGCCCTCCCTAATGCCCGGATCATGGTCCATCAGCCCTCGGGCGGGGCGCAGGGCCAGGCGACCGACATCGAGATCCAGGCCCGCGAGATCCTCACCCTGCGCAAGCGGCTGAACGAGATCTATGTCTTCCACACGGGTCAGCCTCTCGAGGCGATCGAGCGTAAACTCGAGCGCGACACCTATATGTCGGCCGAGGAGGCGCGCGATTTCGGCCTGGTCGATGAGGTGGTGACCAAGCGCCCGGCCCCGGTGGAAGCGGCCAAGGAGTAATCGGGCCGGCGCTGGGTCGGAGACCGGGAGTGGGAGACCGGGAGTGAAAGACGGGGAGTTCGGGTGGTCTGGAGAGGACGGAGGAGAAAACGAAACGCTTGTTGTGCTTTTCGTCTCCCGTTAAACTCTTGATGATGGTTCCCCGGGACGCGGGGAAGGAGTGGCGATGAGTAAGTCCGGCGAGTCGAAGAATACGCTTTACTGCTCGTTTTGCGGGAAGTCGCAACACGAGGTCCGCAAACTGATCGCCGGCCCGACGGTGTTCATCTGCGACGAATGCGTCGAGCTCTGCATGGACATCATCCGCGAGGAGCACAAGACGCATCTCGTCAAGTCGCGGGACGGGGTGCCGACGCCGCGCGAAATCTGCAAGATCCTCGACGACTACGTGATCGGCCAGGACCACGCCAAGAAGGTGCTGAGCGTGGCCGTCCACAACCACTACAAGCGTCTCGCCCACGCCCAGAAGAACAACGACGTCGAAATCGCCAAGTCGAACATCCTGCTGATCGGGCCAACCGGCTCGGGCAAGACCCTGCTTGCCCAGACGCTCGCCCGCATCCTCGATGTCCCCTTCACCATGGCCGATGCCACCACGCTGACCGAGGCGGGCTATGTCGGCGAGGACGTCGAGAACATCATCCTCAAGCTCCTGCAGGCGGCGGACTACAATGTCGAGCGCGCCCAGCGCGGCATCGTCTATATCGACGAGATCGACAAGATCAGCCGCAAGTCGGACAATCCCTCGATCACACGCGACGTGAGCGGCGAGGGCGTGCAGCAGGCGCTGCTCAAGATCATGGAGGGGACCATCGCCTCGGTGCCGCCCCAGGGCGGGCGCAAGCATCCGCAGCAGGAGTTCCTCCAGGTCGATACCACCAACATTCTCTTCATCTGCGGCGGCGCCTTCGCCGGGCTCGAGAAGATCATCAGCGCTCGCGGGCGGGGCTCGAGCATCGGCTTCGGCGCCGAGGTCTATGGGCCGGACGAGCGGCGGACCGGGGAGATCCTGCGCCAGGTCGAGCCCGAGGACCTGCTCAAGTATGGGCTGATCCCCGAGTTCATCGGGCGTCTGCCGGTGATCGCCACCCTCGATGACCTCGACGAGGCGGCGCTGATCGACATCCTCACCAAGCCGAAGAACGCGCTGGTCAAGCAGTATGTGCGGCTCTTCGAGATGGAGGGGGTGAAGCTCACCTTCACCGAGGATGCGCTGAAGACGATCGCCGAGCGGGCGCTCGCCCGCAAGACCGGGGCCCGCGGCCTGCGCTCGATCATGGAGCAGATCCTGCTTTCCACCATGTTCGAGCTTCCCGGCCTCGAGGGCGTGGAAGAGGCGGTGATCAACCGCGACGTCGCCGAAGGGCGCGCCGCCCCCCTCCTGCTCTACAGCAAGGAGCGGCGCGTGGAGACGAGCGCCTGAGCGGCGGGCTGGGCGGCAGGCCAAGCGGCCGGGGGTGCGGCTCTTGCGCCGCCCGCCTCTCCACCCGATATCTCCGGAAGCGGGGGATGCCGCATTCCGGGTCCCCATTCAGCATGAACACGAGGGCGTGCCGTGGCCTGAAGGGCGCGGTGCGGGGCCTCGGGGAAGAGCCGGCGGCAAGGCCGGTCTTCCAAACCATGGAGGTTTGACATCATGACGAAAGTCGAAAAGCCCGAAGGGGTGGCCACTGAGACGGGAGCGCCGGTGGGCGGGGAGATCCTGCCGGTCCTGCCGCTGCGCGACATCGTCGTCTTCCCGCACATGATCGTGCCGCTCTTCGTCGGGCGGGAAAAATCAGTGCGGGCGCTCGAGGCGGTGACGAAGGAGGACAAGCAGATCCTGCTCGTCGCCCAGAAGAACGCCGCCCAGGACGACCCGGCCCCCGATGACATCTACCGGATCGGCACTGTCTCCAACATTCTCCAGCTCCTCAAACTGCCCGACGGCACGGTGAAGGTGCTGGTGGAGGGCGTGCGCCGCGCCCGCATCGTCGCCTTCAAGGGCACGGAAGCCTATTTCGAAGCCTTCGCCGAGCCGCTCGAGGACCGCTATGGCGATGCGCGGGAGCTCGAAGCGCTGAGCCGCACCGTGGTCTCGCAGTTCGAGCAGTACATCAAGCTCAACAAGAAGGTGGCGCCCGAGGTCCTCGTCTCGCTCAACCAGATCGACGACCCGAGCAAGCTCGCCGATACGGTGGCAAGCCATCTCGGCATCAAGGTCGCCGACAAGCAGGAGCTGCTCGAGGCGCTCGACGTGGGCGAGCGTCTGGAGCGCGTCTTCGGCTTCATGGAGGCCGAGATCGGCGTGCTGCAGGTCGAGCGTCGCATCCGCAACCGCGTCAAGCGGCAGATGGAGAAGACGCAGCGCGAGTATTACCTCAACGAGCAGCTCAAGGCGATCCAGAAGGAGCTCGGCGAGGGCGAGGACGGCAAGGACGAGATCGCCGAACTCGAGGCCAAGATCAAGAAGACGCGGCTTTCCAAGGAGGCGCGCGAGAAGGCGCTGTCCGAGCTCAAGAAGCTGCGCACGATGAGCCCGATGAGCGCCGAGGCGACGGTGGTGCGCAACTACCTCGACTGGCTGCTCGCCATTCCGTGGAAGAAACGGAGCAAGGTCAAGATCGACCTCGCCGAGGCCGAGCGCATCCTCAATGCCGATCATTACGGGCTCGAGAAGGTCAAGGAGCGCATCCTCGAATATCTCGCCGTGCAGGTGCGGGCCAACAAGGTGCGCGGCCCCATCCTCTGCCTGGTCGGCCCGCCCGGCGTGGGCAAGACCTCGCTCGGCAAGTCGATCGCCAAGGCCACCGGGCGCAACTTCGTGCGCATGTCGCTGGGCGGCGTGCGTGATGAGGCGGAGATTCGCGGCCATCGGCGGACCTATATCGGCTCCATGCCGGGCAAGATCATCCAGGGCATGAAGAAGGCGAAGACCTCCAATCCGCTCTTCCTGCTCGACGAGATCGACAAGCTCGGCGCCGACTGGCGGGGCGATCCGTCCTCGGCCCTGCTCGAGGTGCTCGACCCCGAACAGAACGCCACCTTCAACGACCACTATCTCGAGGTGGACTACGATCTCTCCGACGTGATGTTCATCACCACCGCCAACAGCCTGAACATGCCGCAGCCGCTGTTGGACCGGATGGAGATCATCCGCATCCCCGGCTATACCGAGGATGAGAAGGTGGAGATCGCGCGCCGGCACCTCATCCCCAAGCAGACCGAGGCGCATGGGCTCAAGCCCGAGGAGTGGTCGATCTCCGAGGAGGCGCTGCGCGATCTCATCCGCTATTACACCCGCGAGGCGGGGGTGCGGAATCTGGAGCGCGAGATCGCCTCGCTCGCCCGCAAGGCGATCAAGGAGATCGTCGGCAACAAGGTGAAGAAGGTCGCCATCACCCGCAAGAATCTGGAGAAATATGCGGGGGTGCGGCGCTACCGCTTCGGCGAGACGGAAGCCGAGGACATGGTGGGGGTGGTCACCGGGCTCGCCTGGACCGAAGTGGGGGGCGAGATCCTCACCATCGAGAGCGTGCTCATGCCGGGCAAGGGCAATGTCAAGCAGACCGGCAAGCTCGGCGACGTGATGCAGGAGAGCGTGCAGGCGGCGCTGAGCTACGTGCGCTCGCGTTCGGTGACCTTCGGCATCAAGCCGACCCTCTTCGAGAAGCGCGACATTCACATCCACGTCCCCGAAGGGGCGACGCCGAAGGATGGGCCCTCGGCCGGCATCGCCATGGCGACCTCGATCGTGAGCGTGCTCACCGGCATTCCGGTGCGCAAGGACATCGCCATGACCGGCGAGATCACCCTGCGCGGGCGGGTGCTTCCCATCGGCGGGCTCAAGGAGAAGCTGCTCGCCGCGCTCAGGGCCGGGATCCGCACCGTCTTCATCCCCAAGGAGAACGAGAAGGATCTCGCCGAGATCCCCGATCAGGTGAGGCGGCACCTCAACATCGTGCCGGTCTCCCATGTCGATGAGGTGATCGGCCAGGCGCTGGTGCGCAAACCCGAGCCCATCGTCTGGGAGGAGGTCGAGGAGGTCGCGGCCCCGGCCGGAGCCCCCCTCGCCGTGCCGGCGGTGCATCACTGAGCAAAAAGGGATGGTCCCGCGGAAGCTGGCGGCGATGAGGCCGCCTGCGCCGCGGCTCATCCTTGGTTCGAGTTTGGCGGGTTGGATAGAGGGAAGGCGGTGACGCGGTCACCGCCTTCTTCTTTTCACCTCCTTCTTTTCATCTCCCTTGGCGCGTGGGCGGCGGTTGACGCACGCGAAGGGAGCCTCCTAGTTTCGCTCCGCTCGCGGAGCGAGCCGAAGTGTTGCCGGAAATCGAAGGAGGCAAGGATGAACAAGGTGGAGCTGATCGCAGCGGTGGCCGAGCGGACCGATCTCACCAAGGCCAAGGCGGCGGAGGTGGTGGATGCGGTGCTCGCCGCCATCGAGGAGGCGCTCAAGAAGAAGGAGGATGTCCGCCTGGTCGGTTTCGGGACCTTCTCGCTCTCGACCCGCAAGGCCTCCGAGGGCCACAACCCCCGCACCGGCGAGAAGATGACCCTGCCGGCCAGCACCTCGGTGCGCTTCAAGGCGGGCAAGGGGCTGCGCGATGCGGTCAATGGGGGGTGAGTGGGGAGCCCCGGTGAATTGAGCCCCGGTGAATTGGGCGCCGCGAATTGAGCGGCAGGGGCAGAGCGTGCTAAGGGGAGGGCTGCGCGGAGAGGGGCGGTTAGCTCAGCGGTAGAGCATCTCGCTTACACCGAGGGGGTCGGCGGTTCGAATCCGTCACCGCCCATACCGCGCCCGCTCCCGGGGCGCTTGACGAAGAAACGGGGGCGGTCTATGTCCCACCCCGTCGCGCGGGTGTAGCTCAGTTGGTTAGAGCGCCGGCCTGTCACGCCGGAGGTCGCGGGTTCGAGCCCCGTCACTCGCGCCACTCTTCCGCTTCGGCCGTCCCTTGGCGCGGACTTTCTCGACCATCCCGCTGCTTCTCGCCTGCGCCGGGGCCCGCCTGCGGCGGGAGCGGGCACGGGATTTTGCGCGAGTGGGGGGGTGGCCGGGCGGCGGCGATCCCACTAGAGTGCCGCCGGCAGAGGAAAGGAGCGAGAGATGCCGTCTTTCTTCCCCGCGTATCTGATTAACTACCTGCCGGTGCTGTTCTTTCTGGTGATCGGCGCCGGGCTCGGCGCGGTCCTCGTCGCCGCCTCGCTGCTGCTGGCCCGCCAGCGCCCCTATCCGGAAAAGGTCTCGGCCTATGAGTGCGGCTTCGCGCCGTTCAGTGATGCGCGGCGGCGCTTCGACGTGCGCTACTATCTGGTGGCGATCCTCTTCATCATCTTCGATCTCGAGGTCGCCTTCCTCTTTCCCTGGGCGGTGAGCCTCAAGCGCCTCGCCGCGTTCGGCTTCTGGTCGATGATGCTCTTCCTCTTCGTGCTCACCGTGGGATTCGTCTATGAGTGGCGCAAGGGTGCGCTCGAGTGGGAGTGAGGGGGTTTTGGGCTCTGTCCTGATGCGGAGGGCTTGGTGATGAGCACATCCTCGGGTGCGGTCGAGTTGGCCTGGAACCGGGAGGCGCTGCCCCCTGGCCCCGAGCAGGAGGCGGTGATCAAGGGCATCACCGGCGAACTGGCCGGACGCGGCTTCCTCGTTGCGCAGCTCGACCGGCTGGTGAACTGGGCGCGCACCGGCAGTCTGTGGCCGATGACCTTCGGGCTCGCCTGTTGCGCGGTCGAGATGATCCATGCCTACATGCCACGCTATGATCTCGACCGTTTCGGCATCATCCCGCGGGCGAGCCCGCGCCAGAGCGACGTGATGATCGTCGCCGGCACGCTGACCAACAAGATGGCGCCCGCCTTGCGCAAGGTCTATGACCAGATGGCCGAGCCGCGCTGGGTGATCAGCATGGGAAGCTGCGCCAATGGCGGCGGCTACTACCACTATTCCTACTCGGTGGTGCGTGGCTGCGACCGCATCGTCCCGGTCGATGTCTATGTCCCGGGCTGCCCGCCCACCGCCGAGGCGCTGGTGTACGGCATCATGCAATTGCAGAAGAAGATCCGCAGGACGGGGAGCATCCTCCGTGGCTGAACCGCTCCAGAATCCGTTGCGGGCGCGGCACGAAGCGCTCATCCCGGCGCTCGAGGCGCTCTCTGGCGTCCTTCGCGTCTATTTCGAGACGGACGAACTCGTGGCGTTGGTGGCACGCCACTCGCTCCTCGAGGTGGTGCGCACGCTCCGTGATGATCCGCGTTTCGCCTTCGAGCAGCTCATGGAACTCTGCGGCGTGGATTGGCCGGAGCGTGAGGAACGGTTCGACGTCGTCTATAATCTCCTCTCGGTGAGCCACAACCAGCGCCTGCGCGTCATCGTCACCTGTCCCGAGGGCGGCGCGGTGCCGTCGGTGCACACGATCTGGCCTGCCGCCACCTGGTGGGAGCGTGAGGCCTGGGACCTCTTCGGCATCCTGTTTTCGGACCAGCCCGATCACCGGCGCATCCTCACCGATTACGGATTCGAGGGGCACCCGCTGCGCAAGGACTTCCCGCTCACCGGCTATGTCGAGCTCCGCTATGACGAGGAGCGCAAATCGGTGGTCTATGAGCCGGTGAAGCTGACCCAGGAGTTCCGCAATTTCGATTTCATTTCGCCCTGGGAAGGGATACTCACCCTGCCCGGGGACGAGAAAGTGCACGAGAAGCGGGTGAGGCCGGCCGCTACTTCCGCAGGGCAGGCTGGTGCGGAGAAAGGATGAGGGCATGGCGAGCGAGGTAAAGGACGCCGCGAGCGGGCGGCGGGTGGTCGAGTTCGACAGCCACGCCGTCAATTTCGGACCGCAGCATCCGGCGGCGCATGGCGTGCTCCGTCTCATCCTGGAAATGGATGGCGAGGTGGTGGAGCGCGCCGATCCCCATATCGGGCTTCTCCATCGCGGCACCGAGAAACTCATCGAATACAAGACCTATCTGCAGGCGGTGCCCTATTTCGACCGCCTCGACTACGTCTCGCCGATGTGCGAGGAGCACGCCTACGCGCTCGCCGTGGAGAAACTGCTCGGCATCGAGGCGCCGGAACGGGCCAAGTGGATCCGCACCCTGTTTGCCGAGATCACCCGCATCCTCAACCACCTGCTCAACCTCACCACCTACGCGCTTGACGTTGGCGCCATCACCCCGCCGCTCTGGGGGTTCGAAGAACGCGAGAAGCTGCTCGAGTTCCACGAAGCCGCTTCCGGGGCGCGGTTCCATGCCAATTATTTCCGTCCCGGCGGCGTGGCGAAGGATCTCCCCGCCGGGCTCGAGGAGCGGATCGCCGCCTGGGCCGAGGCCTTCCCCAAATTCATCGACGAACTCGAGGAACTGCTTACCAACAATCCGATCTGGAAACAGCGCACCGTCGATATCGGCGTCATCTCCGCCAAGGATGCGCTGGCCTGGGGGTTCTCCGGGCCGTGTCTCCGCGCAAGCGGGGTGCCGTGGGATCTCCGCCGTGCCCAGCCCTATGACATGTATGACCGCGTCTCCTTCCAGATCCCGGTGGGCAAGAACGGCGATTGCTACGACCGCTATCTCGTCCGCGTCATGGAGATGCGCGAGAGCGTGAAGATCATCAGGCAGTGCCTGGCCCAGATGAAACGGGGGCCGGTCAAGGTGCAGGACCACAAGATCTCGCCGCCGCCGCGCAGCGAAATGAAGCGCTCGATGGAGGCGCTCATCCACCACTTCAAGCTCTACACCGAGGGCTATCACGTCCCGCCTGGGGCGACCTACACGGTGGTGGAAAGCCCCAAGGGCGAGTTCGGCGTCTATCTCGTGGCGGATGGCAGCAACCGTCCCTATCGCTGCAAGATCCGTCCCACCGGGTTCTCGCATCTCCAGGCCATCGATCACATGGCGCGCGGGCACCTGCTCGCCGACGCGGTGGCGATCATCGGCTCGCTCGATGTCGTTTTCGGTGAAATCGATCGTTGAGGCCCCATTATGAAACCGGCATTCGATCCGCTTCATCCGACTGAACACGTTTCCTTCGCCTTCGATGCCGAGAGTGAGGCGGCGATCGCCAAGATCCTCGCCAAATACCCGGAAGGGCGGAAGGCGAGCGCGGTGGTGCCGCTGCTCGATCTCGCCCAGCGCCAGATGAAGCGCAACACCGGCAGCGCCTGGGTGCCGTGCGCAGCGATGGATACGATCGCCGAACGTCTCGGCATGGCAAAGATCCGGGTCTATGAGGTCGCCACGTTCTACTCGATGTTCAACCTCAAGCCGGTCGGCCGCTGGCATCTGCAGGTCTGCACCACCACGCCCTGCTGGCTGCGCGGCTCGGACGAGGTGGTGGCCGCCTGCAAGAAAGTCACCGGCATCACCCATTTCGGTGGCACCTCGGAGGATGGTCTTTTCACGCTGAGCGAGGTCGAATGCCTTGGCGCCTGCGTTAACGCGCCGATTTTGCAGATCAACGACGATTTCTACGAAGACATGGATGGCAAGGCGGCGGAACGGATCCTCGAGGCCCTCAAACGGGGCGAGCCGCCGCCCCCGCCGGGATCGGTGATTGGTCGGCGGGCCTCCGAGCCCTGGCCGGAAGAGACGCAGGCAACGGCGAACGCAGCGGACGGGTCGGCCGAACATGCTGAGTGACAAGGACCGCATTTTCACCAATCTCTACGGCCGCGAGGACTGGCGCCTTCCCGGCGCGCGCAAGCGGGGCGACTGGGACGGCACCGCCGCGATCCTCGCCCGCGGACGTGACGCGATCATCAACGAGGTCAAGGCCTCGGGCCTGCGCGGGCGGGGCGGGGCGGGGTTCCCGACCGGCGTCAAATGGTCGTTCATGCCGAAACAATCCGACGGACGGCCCGCCTATCTCGTGGTCAACGCCGATGAGAGCGAGCCCGGCACCTGCAAGGACCGCGACATCATCCGCCATGAGCCGCACAAGCTGATCGAGGGCTGCCTGATCGCCTCCTTCGCCATCGGCGCGCATGCTTGCTACATCTACATCCGCGGCGAGTTCTACAACGAGGCGCAGCGTCTGCAGGCAGCGATCGACGAAGCCTATGAGGCGGGGCTGCTCGGCCGCAATGCCTGCGGCAGCGGCTGGGATTTCGACCTCTACCTCCATCGCGGCGCCGGGGCCTATATCTGCGGCGAGGAGACGGCGCTGATCGAAAGCCTCGAAGGCAAGAAGGGCATGCCGCGCCTCAAGCCGCCCTTCCCCGCTGCCGCCGGTCTCTATGGCTGCCCGACCACGGTCAACAATGTCGAGAGCATCGCGGTGGTCCCCACCATCCTCCGCCGCGGCGCGGCCTGGTTTGCCGGGCTCGGCCGGCCGCAGAACACCGGGACCAAGGTTTTCTGCATCTCCGGGCACGTCAACAAACCGTGCAATGTCGAGGAGGAACTCGGCATTCCGCTCCGCGAGCTGATCGAACGTTACGCAGGTGGTGTGCGCGGCGGATGGGACAATCTGCTCGCCGTCATTCCGGGCGGCTCCAGCGTGCCGGTCTTGCCGAAATCGATCTGTGATACGGTGCTGATGGATTTCGACAGCCTGCGCGAGGTCAGGAGCGGGCTCGGCACCGCGGCGGTGATCGTGATGGACCGCTCGACCGACATCGTGAAGGCGATCGCGCGGCTCTCCAAATTCTACATGCACGAGAGCTGCGGCCAGTGCACCCCCTGCCGCGAGGGGACCGGCTGGCTGAAGCGGATGATGGATCGTATGGTGAAGGGCGAGGCGGAGCTCGAGGAGATCGATCTCCTCGAACAGGTGACGCGCCAGATCGAGGGACATACCATCTGCGCGCTTGGCGATGCGGCGGCCTGGCCGGTGCAGGGCCTGATCCGCCATTTCCGGCCCGAGCTCGAAGCGCGCATCCAGGCCTATCAGGCGCGCACCCGGCAGGCGGCGGAGTGAGGAGAGATGGTCAAGGTCATCATCGACGGCATCGAGGTTGACGTCCCCGCCGGCGCCTCCGTCCTGCAGGCCGCCGAACTCGCCGGCAAGGAGATCCCCCGCTTCTGCTATCACGACAAATTGTCGGTCGCCGGCAATTGCCGGATGTGCCTGGTCGAGATCGAAAAAAGCCCGAAACCGCAGGCTTCCTGCGCGCTCCCGGTGAGCGAGGGCATGGTGGTGCATACCGACAGCCCCCTGGTGCGCCAGGCGCGGCGCGGGGTGATGGAATTCCTCCTCATCAATCACCCGCTCGACTGCCCGATCTGCGATCAGGGCGGTGAATGCGACCTCCAGGACCAGGCTTTTGGCTACGGGCTCGATCATTCCCGCTACCGTGAGCCGAAACGGGCGGTGAAGGACAAGGAGCTCGGCCCCCTGATCAAGACGGTGATGACGCGCTGCATCCTGTGCACGCGCTGTGTCCGTTTCGCTGCCGAAATCGCCGGGGTGCCGGAAGTGGGGGCACTCGGCCGCGGCGAGGACATGGAGATCACCGCCGCCATCGAGAAGTCGCTGAGCTCGGAACTCTCCGGCAATCTGATCGACGTCTGCCCGGTGGGCGCGCTCACCGCCAAACCTTACGCCTTCGTCGCCCGCCCCTGGGAGCTCAACAAGACGGACGGGATCGACGTCTTCGATGCGCTCGGCAGCAACATCCGCATCGACTCGCGCGGCGGAGAGGTGCTGCGCGTGCTGCCGCGGCTCAATGACGACGTCAACGAAGAGTGGATTTCCGACAAGTCCCGCTTCGCCATCGATGGGCTCAAGCACCGCCGTCTCGACCGCCCGTGGATACGAAAGGAGGGCAAGCTCGTCCCCGCCTCCTGGCGTGAGGCGTTCGATGCCATCGCCCGCCGCCTGAGCGGGGTGCGCGGCAGCCGGATCGGCGCGGTGGCGGGCGATCTCGTCGATGCCGAGAGCCTCGTGGCGCTCAAGGATCTGATGACGCGGCTCGGGGCGGAGCATCTCGAGTGCCGCCAGGACGGGGCGCGGCTCGATCCGACGGCACGGCCCTTCTATCTCTTCAACAGCACCATCGCCGGGAT
Source organism: Acidicaldus organivorans (assembly GCA_000759655.1). Lineage (GTDB taxonomy): Bacteria > Pseudomonadota > Alphaproteobacteria > Acetobacterales > Acetobacteraceae > Acidicaldus > Acidicaldus organivorans. The sequence continues at coordinate 13,492 of JPYW01000946.1, forward strand.
CGAGGAGGCGGATGCG
>KN174006.1:0-5853 GCA_000759655.1 Acidicaldus organivorans
GCGGAAAGGGGGTGCGGAACGGGGGGTTACGTGGTGATTTTGGCCGGAGCGCGGCGGCAGCCATGCCCCCCCTCGGCCCCGTGCAGGTGATGGCAGGCGGGACGGGCGGCGAGCGCCGGATGGCCAGGCTTGCCGGAAAGCCGGGCGGCGGGGAGGCGCTCTGCGGCATGAAGCGAATGATGGGATGCCGCGCCGGGGGCAGGCGGGACATAGGCCACGGCGCGCAGCGCCCGGGCGGCGTGATGCCGCGGGTGATAGGCGGCGAGCGTCGCGGCATGCGCGGCGGGAATGAAGCTCCGCTCGTTGCGGGCGATGACGAGGCCGGATCCGGGCACGCCGAGCATGGCGAAGCCCTGGTCGAGAAGGGCCATCATGTGCTGGTCCCGCTCGAAGTTGGAGCCGGCGCCGAGCACCACGCCGATGAGGCGTACATTGCCCCGCACCGCGCTGGTGACAAGATTGTGTCCTGCGGCTTCGGTATAGCCGGTCTTGATGCCATCCGCGCCTTCATAGGAGGTGAGCAGGTGGTCGTGATTGGGGATGAGGCGGCCACGGAAGACGAAACGGGGCACCGAGAAATAGCGGTATTGCTCGGGGAAGTCCTGGATCAGGTGGCGGGCGAGGATGGCGAGGTCGCGTGCCGTCGTCACCTGTTCGGGATTGGGCAGGCCCGAGGCGTTGCGGAACGTGGTGTGGGTCATGCCGAGCGCGCGGGCGCGCAGCGTCATCATCTGGGCGAAGCGCTCTTCCGAACCGCCGAGCCGTTCGGCGAGGGCGGCGGCGGCGTCATTGGCCGATTTGGTGACGAGGGCGAGGATCGCTTCCTCGACGGTGATGCGCATGCCGGGACGGAGCCCGAGCTTGGAAGGCTCCTGGGCGGCGGCGTGGGCGGAGACGATGATCGGCGAGGTGGCGCTGATCCGGTGATCGCGCAGCGCCTCGAAGGTGAGGTAAAGGGTCATCATCTTGGTGAGGCTCGCCGGATAGCGCGGCGCATCCGGGTTGGCGGCCTCCAGCACCCGGCCGGTCGCCGCATCGACCACGATGGAGGCGTAGCGGGCCGAGCCCACCTGGGCGTGCGCGGCGGGAACGGGGAAAAGAAAGAGGAGCAGAAGCGGCAGGAGGAGGGCGAGTCGTGTCCAAGACGGAAATGAAGGAGAAGAGGACGGAGACAGGGACGGCGCTCGCCCCCCACTCCCTCGCGCGTGCTTAAGGAGGGGCAAGCGGCGCCGCGTCTTGGTACGCTCGATTCGTGCGGTGCTGCCCTCCATGCGCTCTCCTCCTTTCCCCGACGCTCGGCGAGAGTAAGCAAAGCGCCCCCGCCCTGTCTAGACCGTTCTTCCCGCCAACCCAACGGCTTTTGAATAGTTTACCGCCAATTCTTAAAAAAACGATAAAGAATGTAGAAAATGTGATACCCCCTCCCTTTTTTCTCCTCGGCATCTCCGCGCCGCGCCGGGGCGTGCGGCCCCTCCGGCTCATGACGCGGACAATAACTTGATTCTCATCGTGATTTTTTATTCACGGCGGCGACGCCCTTGGGGCTCACAAGAGAGTGATGATTCACGACGCCTGTATTTTTTGCGACGCACAAATTTCCCTTGACTCTCTCTATCACCCTATCTACATCGTTTTTGCTGCGGTGCAGCAAGAGATGCGGCGAGAGTGGTTCGAGCGGCACGCACCGATTCCGACGAGGACATCCCCATGGCAGTCAAAGCGAAAACTTCTCAGCCGGCCGAGGCGGCAGCCGTTACGGCCCAGCCCGCGCCGGCAGAGTCTGCCCCGGCCCCAGCCGAGGCCGAGGCCCGCGTTTCCCCCACCCCTTCCCCCAAAAAGGAGTTCCCGATGAAAGAGCAGATGGACAAGATGATGAAGGCGACCGAGGAGCTCGTCTCCTTCGGTCAGGGCAATCTCGAGGCGATCATCAAGTCGAACCAGATCCTGGTCCAGGGTCTGCAGGACCTCTCGCGCCAGACGATGGCCGCTGCCCAGGCGCAGTTCGAGGAGGCGGTCGCCGTTTTCAAGGCGCTGCCCAGCGTGAAGTCGGTGAAGGAGGCGATGGACCTCCAGGCTTCCCTCACCCGCAACGCCTTCGAGAAGTCGGTGGCCGAGACCTCCCGTCTCACCGACGCCTCCTTCAAGCTCGCCGAGCAGGTGACCGCGCCGCTGGTGGCCCGCCTCACCGCGGCGGTGGACAAGTTCGGCAAGTTCACCGCCTGAACGAAGCCCATCCCGAACCCGGGGCGGATTCCTCCCTCCGCTCCGGTGCATGGAAGACCCGCGAGGCCCTCCCTCGCGGGTTTTTCGTTGGCAAACGGTCTTTTCCGCTCCCCCGCCTCTCCCGCTTTCATCAGCCGCCGAAACGGCGCTCGAGCTCGGCGATCTCCGCCACGCCGAGCGTGCGATAGGCGCTCCCCCGCAGGAGGAGAAAAAGCTTGGCCGCCTCTTCGAGCTCTTCCGCCGCGGCCACCGCATCGGCGAGCGTCTTTCCCGACACCACCGGGCCGTGATTGGCGAGCAGCACGGCGCGCGCGCCCCGCGCAGCTTCGGCGATCGCCGCCCCCATCGCCGGATCCCCCGGCGCGAAATAGGGAAGGAGCGGCAGGCGGCGCCCAATCCGCATCACGAAATAGGGCGTGATCGGCGGAATGGGTGCGAGCGGATCGACCCCTTCGAGCGCCGCCACCGCGGTCGCCATCGTCGAGTGGAGATGCACCACCGCGCCCGCCTCGGGCCGCGTCTCATAGAAGGCGCGGTGCATGAAAACTTCCTTGGAGGGGGGATCTCCCGCAACGGGGCGGAACGCGGCATCGAGCCGGCTCAACCGCGCCGGGTCAAGAAAACCGAGCGAGGAATTGGTCGGGGTGATGAGGTAGCCATCCTCGAGGCGGACACTGATATTGCCCGCCGTCCCCACCGCATAGCCCCGCTGGAACAGCGAGGCGGCGAACCGCACCATCGCCGTCCGCGCCTCGCCTTCGTCTGGATACGTGCTCACCCCATGCCTCCTCAGCCAGGCTCCGCCGGATGCGCCCGGCGGAGACGGAGCGGAGACTAGTTCTGTTTGTAGGGGTTCGAGAAGCCCTCCTTGAGCGGATCGAGGGTCAGCGTCTGATCGGGGGTGGGCAGATCGGCCGTGCTCCAGCCGCCACCCAGGGCGCGGACCAGATCGACATTGGCCTGCAGGCGGCGGGTCTGCACCTGGATCGCCGAGACCTGGCTGTTGAGCCACTGGATGTCGTCCACCACCACGTCGAGGTAGTTGGTGCCGCCTTCGACGAAGAGCGAGGTGGCGAGTTGCAGGGCGCGCCCGGCATCCTGCACCGCTTCGGTGATCTGCTCGAATTCCTGGCCAAGGTTATTGAGGAGAGCGAGATCGTCCTCCACTTCCTGGAAAGCCTCCAGCACGGTGGCCCGGTATTGATCGACCGCCTCGCGCAACCTCGCATAGGCCTGCGCCTCGGCGCCACGCCGGTAGCCACCCTCGAAGAGAGGCAGAAGGAATTGCGGCCCCACCGTCCAGTAGCTGAGGGGGGCCATGAGCAAGGTCTGAACCGCCCCGTCATTCTCATAGCCATAGACGGCGCCGAGATTGAGAACGGGGAAAAACGCCGCCTTGGTCACCCCGATATCCTCATTGGCTGCCGCGACCAGCCGCTCGGCGGCGGCGATGTCGGGCCGGCGCTGCAAAAGATCGGAGGCGAGCCCGGTCGGGATCTGGGGGACCGGGATCGACACCACCTTGGGGGCGATGGAGAACTGGGACGCGGGCACGCCGACGAGAGCGGCGATGGCGTGTTCGACCAGGGCGCGCGAGGCGCGCACGTCCGATTCTTCGGCCTCGGCCTGCTCCAGCACCGTCTTGGCCTCGGCGATGTCGAGACCGGAGGCGATCTGGCCCTGATAGCGGTTGGAGACGATCGCCACGCCCTGGCGGTAGTCCTCGACGGCGCGATGGATGACGTCGAGCTCGGCATCGAGCCCACGCAGCAGCATGTAATTGCTGGCAAGCTGCGCCTGCAGGCTGAGCTGGGCATTCACCAGGAGCGCCGCCGCGGCCTGCGCGTTGTATTTGGCGATCTTCACCTGATCATGGAGCTGGTTCCAGAGATCGACCTCATAGCCCGCTCCGGCGCCGATATTGTTCAGCCCATACTGGTTGGGCTGGTTCTGGCCGCGCAAAGGGGCCTTGGCCGATTGGCGGTTGGCGGTGAAGGGCGCGCCCGTCGAGAGGAAGGGGAACAGGACCGAGTTGACCTGCGCCACCACCGCCCGCGCCGAGTCGTAATGGGCGACCGCCGCCTGGATGGTGGGGTTGGCCTGGTTGAGCCGATCCTCGAGCCGGTCGAGGGTGTCGTCATGGTAGATCTTCCACCAGGCCCCCTTGGGGATGGTGTCCTTGGGATTGGCGGGCTGCCAGACGCCGACCTCCTTGTAGGAGGCGGGAACGGCGACGATCGGAGCCTGGTATTTGGGCGCGAAGTCGGTGCATCCGGCGAGGAGGGCTGCGCCGGCGGCAAGCAGGGCGAGCTTGCGTCTCATTTTCCGGCCTCGGAGAGTTGCTCTTTCTTCGCCGCGGGGGCACCCTTCTTCTCGTCCTCGCCTGCAACGCGCACCAGATCGCCATTGGAGAGCGAGTCGGGGGGCGAGTTGATGACGATGTCACCCTCCTTGAGCCCGGCGATGATATCGACGTCCTTGCCGAGATCGAGCCCGACCTTCACGTCGCGCAGGATGGCGCGGTGATGTTCCTGATCGAGCACCGCCACTTGCAGCCCGTTCTGCTGGAAGATCAGCGCGCTCACCGGGATGCGGAAGCTCGAGGGCGGCGGCGGCAGCTTGAAATCGACATTGGCATAGGTGCCAGGCTGCAGCTTGCCGTCCGGATTGTCGGCCCAGAGCTCGACGAGCAGGGTGCGTGAGTCGGGGCTCACCGCGTTCGCCGTGGTCATCAGCTTGGCGGGGAAAGTCTCCTCGGGGTGGCCGGGGAGGGTCAGCACCGCATCCATCCCTTCGCGGATGCGCGGGATATATTGCTGCGGGATGCGCACATAGACCCGCATCTTGTGGATGTCAGCCACGGTGAAGAGCTCGGGCGTCGGCCCGCTGCCCGCGTTGACCAGCGCCCCGATATCGGTGCGGCGGGCGGTGACCACGCCGTCGAAGGGGGCGACGATCTTCTTGAAGCCTTCGAGCGCCTCGAGCCGCGCCACATTGGCCTGCGCCTGGGCCACCACCGCGTGCTTGGCCTCGGCGTCATAGGCCTTCACATCGGCGTTCTCGCGCGAGACCGAATCGGAGGCGAGCAGCTTTTTCCAGCGTTCGGCGGTGATGTCGGCGAGTTTCTGATCGGCGATGGCCCGCGCGAGCGCCGCCTTGGCCTCGGCGTATTGCTCGTCGAGATCCGGCGTGTCGATCTCGGCGAGCAGTTCGCCGGTCTTCACCTTGGCGCCGATGTCCTTGTACCACATTTTGACGTAGCCATTGACCCGGGCATAGATCGGCGCCTCGTACCAGGCCTCCACGTCACCGGGGAGGATGAGGTCCTCGGTCTTGGTGTTGGGGATGGGCTTGATCGTCACCACGGTCGGGATCGCCGCCTGCTCGGTCGCCACGACGAGTTCGGCTTCCGCCTTCTTGCGCTCGAGGATGCCGCTCACGCCGAGCCCGACCGCGCCGGCGAGGAAAAGCAGGCCGAAAATGAGCGGCCCGCGCCCCCGGCGGGGCGGGGGTGATCCGGTGGAAGAAGGAGAGGAATGCGCGCCGTGCTGTTCCATGGTCTCTCCCGCTCGCCTTGTCCCTGTCGCTTGCTGATCTACCCAGCGCTGATCCATCCGGCCGGCACCGCTC
>KN174006.1:6090-7042 GCA_000759655.1 Acidicaldus organivorans
GGCGCCGCGGTTTCTCTATAGTCGCGCCCCGTTACACTCAAGCACAAAACTCTAATCTTTGTTTTAAACGGGAAACCCTCTGTAACGAAGCGGCTTTTCTCGCGGCGCAGCAAAGCGGGAGGGGGGTGGAAACCCCTCCCCTCCGGGCACCCCCGCGCTGGCCGAAACGAGGAGTCTCCCTCACCTTGACCGCCCCGGCCCAACCCTCTAAGGGGGGGCGCACGCCGTCCCGTTCGTCTAGAGGCCTAGGACACCAGCCTTTCACGTTGGTAACACGGGTTCGAATCCCGTACGGGACGCCAGCCTCGCGGTGTGGCTGCCCCCCTTCCCACGATCCCTCCCCGCAATCCCTCCGCACTCAGGGCGGGGCGTTGAAAGCGGCTTCCTCGAGCTCGAGACTGAGGGCGCGAAGCTTCGCGGTATGAGGATGGGCGACGCGCCCGGTGCGCAGATCCTCGCTCGAGAGGGTCTCGACCAGCTCGCCCCCGCGCATCACCCCGATCCGTTCGCAGAGATGGGCCACCACGGCGAGATTGTGGCTCACCATGACGTAGCTGAGGCCGCGCGCCGCGCGCAGATCGGCGAGCAGGTTGAGCACTTCGGCCTGCACCGAGACGTCGAGCGCGCTGGTCGGCTCATCGAGCAGGAGAAGCTCGGGCTCCAGCATCAGCGCCCGGGCGATCGCCACCCGCTGGCGCTGCCCGCCCGACAGCTGGTGCGGATAGCGGAAACGGAGGGCGGCGGGCAAGGCCACGTCGGCGAGCGCGCGACGGATGCGGGCATCGATATCGCCGAGGCCGTGGATGAGGAGCGGCTCGGCGAGCTGGCGGTCGATGGTCTGGCGGGGATGGAGCGAGGCGTAAGGATCCTGGAAGACCATCTGCACCCGGCGGTAAAAGGCGCGGTCCCGCTTCGCGCCGAGGGGAGCGCCTTCGAGCCGGATCTCCCCGGC
>KN174006.1:7129-8719 GCA_000759655.1 Acidicaldus organivorans
CTCCGGGCGGACGAGGCCGACGATCGCGCGCAAAATGGTCGATTTGCCAGACCCGCTTTCTCCGACCAGGCCGAGGGCGGCGCCGCGCGGGAGGGTGAAACTCACCCCCCTCACCGCGTGGTGCCCCTCATAGCGCACGTGTAACGCCTCGACAGCGAGGAGGGGCGCGCGCGCCGTCTCTCCCCCATCCCCCGCCGGCGGCTTGCTCGCCAGGGGAGAGGTTCGCGGGGCAAGAAGTGGTGCGGTCATGGCCCGGCCCACTCCGGTGCAGCTTCGGCTGGCATCCTTCCCGCTGCCTCGGCCCAGGCCGGATCGCGGGCGAGCTGGACGAGGCGGTCGCGCTTCTCGCCAAGCCGCGGTAGGCAGCCGATCAGGCCTTGCGTGTAGGGATGGCGGGCGGCGGCGAGCTCGCCCGCCGCGAGCTCCTCCACGATGCGCCCGGCATACATCACCAGGATGCGCTCGGCGATGCGGGAGACCAGAGGAAGGTCGTGGCTGACCAGGATCAGCCCCATGCCCCGCTCGGCGGCGAGCCGTTCGAGCAGGCGAAGGATCTCCGCCTGCACCGTGGCATCGAGCGCGCTGGTCGGCTCGTCGGCGATGAGGAGCTCGGGATCGGCGGCGAGCGCGATGGCGATCATCACCCGCTGGCCGAGCCCCCCCGAGAGCTCGTGGGGATAGGCCCGCGCGATGCGCTCGGGATCAGCGATGCCGAGCCCGCCGAGGAGATCGAGGCTCCGGCTCCAGGCGGCGCGGCGGGAGAGGCCGAGATGGACCCGCATCACCTCGGCGATCTGGGCCCCGGCCCGCATCACCGGATTGAGGGAGAATTTGGGGTCCTGCATGACGAAGCCGATGCGCCGCCCGCGCAGGCGGCGAAGCGCGGGCTCGGGAGCGGTGATCCCGCAGGCCGCGTCGAGCGCCAGACGGCGGGCGGCAAGCCGCGCCCGGCGCGGCAGGAGACCGAGCAGGGCGCGCACGGTGAGCGACTTGCCCGAGCCCGATTCGCCGACGATGCCGATCCGCTCGCGCTCCATGACGAAGGAGACGCCGCGCACCACCTCCCGCTCCCCGCCGGGGCCGGGGAAGGTGATGCGCAGATCCTCGACTTCGAGCCGCATCGTCAGCCCGCCTTGGGATCGAGCACCCGGCGGAGCCCATCGCCGAGCAGGTTGAAGCCAAGGGCGGCGGCGAAGATGGCAAGCCCCGGCAAGGTCGGCACCCACCACTGGGTGAGGATGTAGGGCCGTGCCGAGGCGACCATCGCCCCCCACTCGGGCAAGGGCGGCTGCGCGCCCATGCCGAGAAAGCCGAGACCGGCCACGGTGAGGATGATCCCCGCCATCTCGAGGGTGAGGCGGACGATGAGCGAGGGGAGCGCGAGCGGGGCGATGTGGCGGAAGAGGATGCGCACTGGCGAGGCCCCCATCAGGCGGATCGCGGCGATGGCATCGGAATTCCTGAGCAGCAGGGTCTCGGCGCGGGCGAGCCTCGCATAGGGCGGCCAGGTGGTGAGCGCGATCGCGATCACTGCGCTGGTGATGCCAGGGCGAAGCGCGGCGACGAAGGCGAGCGCCAGCACGAGGCGGG
>KN174007.1:0-1938 GCA_000759655.1 Acidicaldus organivorans
CGCGGCGGGGCACGGGGCAAAGGCCCAGCCGATCGAGGGGCTCTATGTCTCCTCCGAGGCGGGCGTCAACCTGCTCATGAACCAGCCGATGCCCCCCAACCCGGCGCTCGGCGTGGTGGGCGGCGGCAATCTGCAATACAATGCGGGAACGGCCTTCACCGGGGCGGTCGGCTATGGGCTCGGCCATGGCTGGCGGGTCGAGATCGAGGGCGACGAGATGGAGAATACCCTCTCGGCGCGGGCCGGGGCGCTCTATCCAAGCTCGGTGAAGGGCGCCACGCAGACCTATGGGATGATGGCCAATGCGCTGTTCGACCTCGACATCGGCTCGCGCTACGTCTTCCCCTATTTCGGCTTCGGCATCGGCTATCAGTGGACGGTGTTCCACAATCTACGGGTGAGCACGCCCGCGACCGGGACCACGCTCGGCCTCGGCGGTGAGGGGAGCAACCCGGCGGGGCAGGGAATCGTCGGGCTGTCCTTCCCCGTCCCCGGCCTGGTCGGGCTTTCGATCACCACCGAATACCGTTTCCTTGGCATCATCGGGCCGGAGAGCGCCTCGGCGACCCTCTCGCGGGGCGGGACGGGGCCGCATGCGAGCGGCTATCAGGAGCTCTCCGACACGCTCAACCAGACCTTCCTGCTCGGCATCCGCTACGCCTTCTCGGTCAAGCCGCCCACCCTCGGCACTTCGGGCAGCGCTCCGTGAGCGCCGGAGGGAGGGAAGAGGCGGTCACCGGAGGCCGCGCAACAACGCCTGATAGGATTTGACCGCCTGGGCGGCCTGGGCGGAGGCGGTCGAGCCGTTCGTCGACTCGCCCCCGGTGAGGCCGTTGCCGGTGGTGGGGGGCAGGGTGATGCCGTGGGAGCGGCCAAAGAGCGGCCCGGCGAGGGCGAGGCTCCACGGGTTGGCCGCGTCGCTTCCCGCACTTGCATCACCCCCCGTGCTCTCCGGAGCCGCCGCCTCGGCTGTATCGGTCGAGGAAGCGGGATCGCTTGCCGTGGCATTGCCTGTGGAGGTCGCGGCGGCCGCGCTTTCGCTCGATGCGGCGGAGGCACTGGCCGGGGCTTGCGCCAAAGCGGCGGCGGGGTTCGCATAGGCGGCGAGTTCGGCGGCGAAGCTCCCCGCGCCGAGCCAGGCGGCGGCGCTCGCGCTCGCCCCCGGATTGCCCCCCGCCGTGTTCAGGGCAGGATTGCCCTGCTGCGTCTTCTGGCTGGCATCGAGGGCAGCGTAGATGTCGGCAACCCCCGATCCGGAGGGAGGCACCCAGCCCTGCGCGGCGCTGAGAGGAATGGTACGGTGGAAATGCGTGATCATCGGCGACCTCCTCGCTGGCGGCCGGGGAAGCCCGCGCTCCCGCGCCGCACGCTGCGCCGGGCGATGAAGCAAGCGCCGTGCCAGCGCCTGCGCCATCCAAAGCCTCTCGTGATGGCGCGCAGAGCGGGGGGCTCGCGGTTTTTCTCCGGCGCTCTCCCCCGCCGTTCCCTTCGTCCCGGCAGAGCCTGCCCTGCAGTTTCTGCCGCCCCGCTCCCGCTTCACAACGGAGAGCGCTGATGCGGGGCGTGCCGCGCGGCCTGCCGCTCCTGTTGGGTCTGCTCACCGCGGTGGGGCCGGTCTCGACCGACATGTATCTCCCCGCCTTCCCTCGCCTCGAGGCCGATCTCGGCCATGTCGCGGGCGGGGCGCAGATCACCCTCGCCGCCTGGTTCGCCGGGCTCGCCTTCGGCCAGATCGCCCAAGGCTCGCTTTCCGACCGCTTCGGCCGCCGCGCCCCGCTGCTCGCCGGGATGGCGCTCTACACGCTCGCCTCGGCGGGTGGCGCCATCGCGACGAGCCTTGCCGGGTTTTCGCTCTTCCGCGTGCTTGCCGCCTGGGGCGGCTCGGCAGGGATGGTCATCCCGCGCGCCATGGTGCGCGACCTCGCCGACGGGCCGCAG
>KN174007.1:2030-6663 GCA_000759655.1 Acidicaldus organivorans
GCGGCGCGCCTCCTCTCGCGGCTGATGCTGGCGATGGGGGTGGCGCCGGTGCTCGCCCCGGCGGCCGGGGGGCTCGCCCTCGAGGTGTTCGGGAGCTGGCGGTTCATTTTCTGGCTCGCCGCGGCCTATGGGCTCGCCAGCACCCTGCTCGGCGCCCTCTTCCTCCCCGACACGCTCGCGCCTGCCCGCCGCGTCCGGGTGGGCCCGCTCGATCTCCTTCGCCGCTATGGAACGATCGCGCGCGAGCGGCACTTCCTCACCTCCGCCCTGTGCAATGCCTTCGGGATCAGCGGCATCTTCGCCTATCTCGCCGGCTCGCCGGATGCGTTTCTCACCACCCATCACGTCCGCCCGCCGGTCTATGGGATGCTGTTCGGGCTCAATGCGGCGGGCTACATCCTCGCCGCCCAGTTCAACGCCCGCCTCCTCATCCGTTTCGGCACCGACCGGGTGATCCGCGCGATGAGCCGGATCGCATTCGCCGCGACGCTGATCCTCACCGTCGATGCGGTGAGCGGCTGGGGCGGCGTGGCGGGGCTTGCCGGGCCGCTTTTTCTCTATCTCACCACGATGGGGATCCTGCTTCCGGCAGCCACCGTCGCGGCCCTCTCGCCCCACGCTGCGCATGCCGCCTCCGCCTCGGCGCTGATGGGCTCCGGCCAGTTCGTCTGCGGCGCGATCGCTGGGGGGCTGGTGGGAGCGCTCGCCGATGGCTCGCCGCGCCCGATGGCCTTCGTCATGCTAGGCCTCGCCGCCGCGCTGCTTTGGGCCGAACGCCGCAGGCCGCGGAGCGGCTGAGCGCCTCATCTGGCTTGATCACGCGTCGCTCAGGATCAGCCTCGCACGGATCAACCTTGCTCAGAATTGGACCTGCTCAGGGGGCTGGGGTAATCACCACGACTTTCTTGTGGAAGCGGCGCAGGATGCCCACCGCGTACCAGGGCAAGCGCCGGTTTTCTTCGTCCGCGTATGTGCCGTAAGGGATCGCATCCCCATTCACGACCCGGCCCGGTGGGGCGACGCGGAAATCCATCTCCTCGCCGGGCGCAAGACCCACGGCCCAGTTATGTGCCCGGGTGGCGATGATCTCGTCTTTCAAAGCGTAGTCATGGGCGAGATCCCCCACATGGTAGAGGAATAAAAACGATGTCGCCGCGATGAGCGCGCCTCTGCTTAGAAGCGGCGGGCTCTGGATGAAAACCCCGCCCACGCTGACGAGGGCGAGGAGGATCATGATATCAACGAGCGTGTGAAGCCGCGGCGCGTAGCCGAGCGGGTCAACACCGAATTGATGAAACCCGAAGGATATTAAACGAGAGCCGTCACTGCCCCGGCCTCCACGCTCCACGCCACGATGAAGAGTGCGGCGGCGAGGATGGGCTCCCGGACGCTTGCCAGCGTCCGGCGGGGACCAGACCCCCGTAAATGCTGATCGTCAGAATGGCCAGAAAGAAAGCGATGATATTGAGGCATTTCGCCTCTACCCCCGCGTTTTTCAATCTTTCATTTCTTAATCTTTCATTGATTTGTTCAAAAAACGTTCTAAATTTCATGCTGAACGACGGCAGAGGCATTTTTTCTCCAAAGACGTCCGCTCAAAACTCGACATTGTCGATCAACCTCGTGCTGCCGAGCCGGACGGCGCCGAGAACGACGAGCCGGCCCGGGCCCACCTCCCCCGCTTCCGGCAGGCCGAGATCGGCGCGGCGGCGGATGGTGACGTAATCGACGCCGAACCCTGCGTCCCAGAGCCGCGCTTCCGCCCGCGCCACCGCCGCCCGCAGCGCCGCGGGCTGCTCGAGCTTTCCCGCCTCGGCAGCAAGCCCGGCAAGCACAGCGTAAAATTGGGGAGCGCGGGAGCGCTCCTCCGGCGAGAGATAGCCATTGCGCGAGGAAAGGGCGAGCCCATCCGCCTCGCGCACCGTCTCATGGGCGATGATCTCGATGGGAAAGCCAAACTGCGCCACCATGCGGCGGATGACGAGGAGCTGCTGGTAATCCTTCTTGCCGAAGACGGCGGCGCGCGGCGCGGTCAGGGCAAAGAGCTTCATCACCACCGTCGTCACCCCCTCGAAATGTCCAGGCCGCACCGCGCCCTCGAGGACTCCGGCGAGAGCGGGATCGGGACGCACGCGGAAGGTTTGCGGTTCGGGATACATCTCGCCCTCATCGGGGGCGAAGACGAGATCGCATCCCGCCTCGCGCAGGAGATCGAGATCACGCGCGAGCGTGCGGGGGTAGCGGTCGAAATCCTCGCCCGCGCCGAACTGGAGGCGGTTGACGAAAATGCTCACCACGACCGGACCACCCCGTCGCCGCGCCTCCGCCACCAGGGCGAGATGCCCGGCATGGAGATTGCCCATGGTGGGAACCAGAAGGCGCTCCGGAAAACGGGGCAGAGCGGCCCGCAGCGCCTCTCGCGTTCTCACGACCTCCATCGCACACCTCCTGGCCTTGCCCGTTCATACCGCGCGCCTCACAGTGAAGGATGATCTTCAGGCAAGGCGGCGAGGAGGGGTGCCCGATGGCTGACTATCCGTCAATGGAGGGGGTTGGGATGGGGCGGCCGAATGATTTCGAGGCGTTCTGGATGCCGTTCACCGCGAACCGGGCCTATAAGGGGAGCCCGCGTCTGCTCGCCCGGGCGGAGGGGATGTTCTACTATACCCCGGAAGGCCGCGAGGTGCTGGATGGCACGGCGGGACTTTGGTGCGTCAATGCCGGGCATGGCCGTAGGGAGGTGCGCGAGGCGATCGTGCGGCAGGCGGGCCTCCTCGATTTCGCCCCTACCTTCCAGCTCGGCCATCCGGTGGTCTTCGAGGCGGCGAGCCGGCTCGCCGAGTTCACCCCGCCCGGGCTCGATCGCATCTTCTTCACCAATTCCGGCTCTGAAGCGGCCGATACGGCGCTCAAGATCGCGCTGGCCTATCACCGCGCCCGCGGCGAGGCGGGGCGGGTGCGGCTGATCGGGCGGGAGCGGGCCTATCACGGGGTGAGCTTCGGAGGGATGTCGGTCGGCGGCATCGGCAACAACCGCAAGCAGTTCACGGCGGGCCTGCTTCCTTTCACCGACCATCTCCCCCACACCCACGCTCCTGAACACAACGCGTTCTCCCGCGGCCAGCCAGAATGGGGGGCGCATCTCGCCGATGCCCTCGACTCCCTCGTCGCCCTGCATGGGGCGGAGACCATCGCCGCGGTGATCGTCGAGCCGATGGCGGGCTCGACCGGGGTGCTCATTCCGCCCAAGGGCTATCTCGAGCGGCTCCGGGCCCTGTGCGACAAATACGGCATCCTGCTCATCTTCGATGAGGTGATCACCGGGTTTGGCAGGCTCGGCGCGCCATTTGCCGCCGACCGGTTCGGCATCACCCCCGACATCCTCACCATGGCCAAGGGGCTGACCAATGCCGCGGTACCGATGGGGGCGGTGGCGGTGAAGCGGGAGATCTACGAGACGGTGCTCGCCGCCGCCCCGCCCGGCACCATCGAGCTCTTCCACGGCTATACCTATTCCGGCCATCCGCTCGCTGCCGCGGCGGCGATTGCGGCGATCGGCATCCACCAGCGCGAGCGGCTCGCCGAGCGGGCCCGCGCCCTCGAGGCCTATTTCGAGGAGGCGGTGCACAGCCTCAAGGGACTGCCCAACGTCATCGACATCCGCAATCTGGGCCTCGTGGCCGGGATCGAGCTCGCCCCCCGTCCCGGGCGGCCGACCGAACGCGCCGTCCGCGTCTTCCACCGCTGCTTCGATGCGGGCCTGCTCATCCGCACCACCGGCGACATCATCGCCCTTTCCCCGCCGCTCATCGTCGAGCGGGCCCATATCGACCGGATGATCGAAATCCTGAGCGCCGCCATCCGCGCCGAGGCGGATTGACCTCTACCCCACCCGGCGGGCCGGGGTGCGCATGGTGACGAACTCCTCGGCCGCGGTCGGGTGAATGCCCACCGTCTGGTCGAGATCCGCCTTGGTCGCCCCCGCCGTGATCGCCGCGGCGAAGCCCTGGATGATCTCGGGCGCGTCGTCACCCACCATGTGCGCCCCGAGCACGCGGCCACTCTCGGCGGCAACGACGAGCTTCATCATCGTCTTCCGCCCCCGCCCGCTGATCGTGTGCCGCATCGGGGTGAAGCGGGCGAGATAGACCTCGACCGGCCCACGCCGCGCCGCCTCCTCCTCGGAAAGCCCCACGGTGGCCACCGGCGGGATGGAGAACACCGCGCTCGGCACCGCCTCGAAATTCCACCGCCGCTTGCCATCGCCGAACAGGCGCTCGGCGAGGATGTGCCCCTGGGCGGTGGCCACCGGGGTAAGATTGATCTGATCGATCACGTCGCCGATCGCGAAAATGTGCGGCACACGGGTCCGCCACTCCGCATCGACCAGCACCGCCCCGTTCGGCCCCGTCGCCACCCCGGCCCGCTCCAGCCCGAGCCCTTCGGTGAGCGGCGCGCGGCCCGCGGCGAAGAGCACGAGATCGGCCTCAATCGCTCCCCCCTCCCGGAGATGGGCGATCACCCCACCCCCGCTCTTCTCGAGCCGCGTGATGTTATTCTCTGGGTGGAGCGCGATCCCCTCCGCGGCGAGCGCCTCGGCGAGGCTTTCGCGGATGTCGGGATCGAAGCCGCG
>KN174007.1:6757-8330 GCA_000759655.1 Acidicaldus organivorans
CAAGGGTTTGGGCTGGCGGAAGACGAGATCGACGCGGCTTCCCAAACCATTGAGAATGCTTGCGAATTCGAGGGCGATGTAGCCCGAGCCAAGGATCACCGCCCGCTGCGGACGCTCGGGCAGGAAGAACATGTCATCGGAGACGAGACCGAGCTCGGCGCCCGGAATGTCGGGCCGGAGCGGGCGGGCCCCGGTTGCGATCACGATATGGCGGGCCGTCACCCGCTCCCCCCCCGCTTCGAGGCGGATGGTGTGGGCGTCCTCGAGCGAGGCGCGGGTCTCGAAGATCTCCACCCCCACCCCGGTGAGGAGCTTGCGGTAGATGCCGTTGAGACGGGCGATCTCGCGGTCCTTGGCGGCAATCAGCGCCCGCCAGTCATGCCGCACCGCGCCCGCTTCCCAGCCGAAGCCACGGGCGTCGGCGAAATGGCCCCGGTATTCCGCGGCTTGCACCAGGATCTTCTTCGGCACACAGCCAATATTGACGCAGGTGCCGCCCCAGAAACGGGCCTCGGCAATCCCGACCCGTGCCCCGAGCGAGGCCGCGATGCGCGCGCAGCGCACCCCTGCCGACCCGCCGCCAATCACGAAGAGATCGAACGCCGTCATGCTGCCCTCCCAAAACTGCGGGCCCCGAAAAGCCGCGGGCCGGGAAGCCATGCCTCCCGGCCCGTGGGGAGACCCGAAACTGGCACCTCAGGTGCCGATGCCGCCCAGGGCGAGATATTTGATTTCGAGATACTCGTCGATCCCGTATTTGGAGCCCTCGCGCCCGAGGCCGGAGGCTTTCATGCCGCCGAACGGCGCGACCTCGGTCGAGATGATCCCCTCATTGATGCCGATGATCCCGTATTCCAGCGCCTCGGCCACCCGGAAGATGCGCCCGACGTCGCGGGCGTAGAAATAGGCGGCAAGCCCGAACTCGGTGTTGTTGGCGAGCCGCACCGCCTCCTCCTCGGTCTTGAACTTGAAGAGGGGGGCAACCGGCCCGAACGTCTCCTCGCGGAAAATGTCGGCAGCCGGCGGGACATCGACGAGGATGGTGGGCTCGAAGAAATTGCCGCCCAGGGCATGGCGCTTGCCGCCCACCAGCACCCGCGCCCCGCGCGCGCAGGCGTCGCGGATATGGGCCTCGACCTTGGCGACCGCGTCCTGGTTGATCAGCGGCCCCTGGGTCACGCCGGGCTCGAGCCCGTTGCCCACTTTGAGCTTCGCCACCGCGGCGGCGAGTTTCTCGGCGAAAGCGTCATAGACGCCCTCCTGGACGAGGATGCGGTTGGCGCAGACGCAGGTCTGGCCGGTGTTGCGGTATTTGCTGGCGAGCGCCCCCTCCACCGCCGCATCGAGATCGGCATCGTCGAAGACGATGAAGGGCGCATTGCCGCCGAGCTCCATCGAGGTCTTCTTGATGGTGGGTGCGCACTGGGCGAGGAGCTTGGCGCCCACTTCGGTCGAGCCGGTGAAGGAGAGCTTGCGGACCAGCGGGTTGGAGGTGAGTTCGCCGCCGACTTCACCGGAGGGCCCGGTGATCACGTTGCACACCCCGGGCGGCATCCCGGCCCGCTCGGCGAGC
>KN174007.1:8417-13668 GCA_000759655.1 Acidicaldus organivorans
ACGGCGATGGCGAGCGCCGAGAAGGGCGTCTGGCTCGCCGGGCGGATCACCCCGGTGCAGCCCACCGCCCAGCCCGGCCCCGCCTTGCGGGTGATCATGGCGGCAGGGAAGTTCCAGGGGGTGATCGCGGCGAAGACGCCGATCGGCTCCTTCTGGACGATGATGCGCCGCCCTTTGACGTTCTGTGGGATGGTATCGCCATAGACCCGCTTCGCCTCCTCGGCGAACCATTCGATGAAACTCGCCGCATACAGCACCTCGCCCTTGGCTTCGGCGAGCGGCTTGCCCTGCTCGGAGGTCATGATCAGGGCGAGGTCGTCGGCATTGGCGAGCATCAAGTCGTAGAGGCGGCGGAGAATGGCGGCGCGCTCCTTGGCGAGCATGGCGCGCCAGCCGGGATAGGCGGCATGCGCCGCCTCGATCGCCGCCCGCGTCTCGGCCGCGCCCATCGCGGGAACCTCGCCGATCACCTCACCGGTGGCAGGGTTCTGCACCTTGAGGGTGCGGCCCGACTCGGACTGCACCCATTTGCCGCCGATATAGTTGGCCTGGCGGAAGAGGCTCGGATCCTTGAGGGGAAGGGATGAGGCGGGATTGAGCATGGTGACGTCCTCCTCTGCGCGTGGGATGGAAGTCTAGGACGGGCGCGCCCTCCGCGCCACCCCTCTCCCCACCACCGCAGAGCTGTGGTTAGATGGGGCCATGCCACGCCTCGCCCACAAACCGGCCCCGCTTCCCCGCCACCGCGTGACGCTGCGACTCGATCTCGCCAACGGGGCGCGGATCGGGCCGGGCAAGATCGCGTTGCTCGAAGCGATCGCCGAGACGGGCTCGATCTCGGCAGCGGGGCGCAAGCTCAAGATGTCCTACCGGCGGGCCTGGGATCTGGTCGAGGCGCTGAATTCGGGGCTCGGCGCCCCGGTGGTGCAGACCGCGACCGGAGGGGCGGGGGGCGGCGGGGCCCACCTCACCCCGCTCGGCACCGCGCTCATCAAGGAATATCGCAGTCTGGAGCGGCAGATCGACGAAGCCGCCCTGCCCCGCCTCGAAGCGCTGATCGCCGCCGCGCGCGGCTGAGGCGCGCGCATCGAAGGCACGCATCAAGAAAGCGCAGGCGCCGTCAAAAAAGAAGCCGCCCCAGAGGACTTAACTCCGGAAGAGTCCATCTCCTGGGGCGGCCTCTCGTGATGCCTGCGATGAGGCGCGCCGAGCCCTCAGCGGCCCAGCGCCTGGACGATCTCCTCGGTCATCTTCTTCGCATCCCCGAACAGCATCATCGTGTTGGGGCGGTAGAAGAGCTCGTTCTCGACCCCGGCATAGCCGGTCGCCATCGAGCGTTTGACGAAGAGCACCGTCTTCGCCTTCTCCACCTCGAGGATGGGCATGCCATAGATCGGCGAGTTGGGATCGTTCTTCGCCGCCGGATTGGTCACGTCATTGGCGCCGATGACATAGGCCACGTCGGCGGTCTGGAACTCGTTGTTGATCTCCTCGAGCTCGAAGACCTCGTCATAGGGCACGTTGGCCTCGGCGAGCAGCACGTTCATGTGGCCCGGCATGCGGCCCGCCACCGGATGGATGGCGTATTTGACCTCGACCCCCTCCTTCTTGAGGATGTCGGCCAATTCGCGCACCGCGTGCTGCGCCTGCGCCACCGCCATGCCGTAGCCGGGGACGATGATCACCTTGGAGGCGTTCTTGAGGATGAAGGCGGCATCCTCGGCATTGCCGCTCTTCACGGTGCGGTCCACCGGCGCCCCGCCGGCCGCCGCCGCCCCGCCTTCACTGCCGAAGCCGCCCAGGAGCACGTTGATGATGCTCCGGTTCATCCCCTTGCACATGATGTAGGAGAGGATGGCGCCCGAGGAGCCGACCAACGCGCCGGTGATGATGAGGGCGAGGTTCTGGATGGTGAAGCCGATGCCGGAGGCCGCCCAGCCCGAATAGGAGTTGAGCATGGAGACGATCACCGGCATGTCGGCGCCGCCGATCGGGATGATGAGGAGGAAGCCGAGCGCGCAGGAGAGCAGCGCGAGCAGCCAGAAGAGCGGCTGGTAGCCGCCGGTGGCGACGAAGGCGATGATGAGGAGGAAGCCGAGCGCGAAGGAGAGCAGCGCGATCAGCCAGAAGATCGGCTGGGGGGCGCCGGGGGCGACGAAGGCGATGATGAGGAGGAAGCCGAGCGCGAAGGAGAGCAGCGCGATCAGCCAGAAGATCGGCTGGTAGCCGCCGGTGGCGACGAAGGCGATGATGAGGAGGACGATGACGATGCCGATCGCCAGATTGAGCGGGTGCTGGTAGCGGAAGGTGATCGGCGCGCCGCTCATCAATGCCTGGAGCTTGGCGAAGGCGATCACCGAGCCCGAGAAGGTGATGGCGCCGATGGCGAGCCCCACCGACATCTCGATCAGGCTTTCGAGGTGGATGTCGCCCGGGGTGCCGATGCCGAACGCCTCCGGCGCGTTGAGCGCGGAGGCGGCGACGAAGACGGCGGCGAGACCGACCAGGGAGTGGAAGGCGGCGACCAGCTGGGGCAGCGCCGTCATCTGGATGCGCAGCGCGATGAACACCCCCGCCGCCCCGCCAATCAGGAGGCCGAGCGCGATCAGCCCGTAGCCCGCGAGCGACATGCCGGGCTGGGCGAGCGTGGCGAGGATGGCGATCGCCATGCCCACCATGCCGAAGAGGTTGCCGCGCCGTGACGTGTCGGGATGCGAGAGGCCGCGCAGAGCGAGGATGAAGAGGACGGCGGCGATCAGGTAGAGGAGTTCGGTCAGGTCCTGGCTCATCGCCGCCTCACTTCGCCTTCTTGCGGAACATGGAGAGCATGCGTTGGGTGACGACGAAGCCGCCGAAGATGTTGACCGAGGCGAGCGCCACCGCGACGAAGCCGAAGCCGCGCGCCACCCCGCTCGCGGCAAGCCCGGCGGCGAGCATCGCACCCACGATGATCACCGAGGAGATGGCGTTGGTCACCGACATCAGCGGCGAGTGCAGCGCCGGGGTGACGTTCCACACCACGTAGTAGCCGACGAAGCAGGCGAGGACGAAAGTGGTGAGCAGGAAGACGAAGGGCGCTCCGGCATGGGCGGCGAGGCTGCTCGAGGTCATGGCGAGGGCCTCGGCATGATGGGCGAGCGCGGCGGCACGTTCGGCGAGGCGCTCTGCCTCGAGGGCGAGGTCTTGCGGGTTCACGATCGGATCCTCCTTGGTCAGGCCGCGGAAGAGGGTTGGAACTGGGGGTGGATGACCGCACCGCCCCGGGTGAGCAGCGCGCCTTTGATGATCTCGTCGGTCTCGGGAAGCTTGGGCGCCTTCGCCTCCTTGTCCCAGAAGGTCGAGAGGAAGGTGAGCAGGTTGCGGGCGTAGAGCTGGCTCGCCGCCACCGGGATGCGCCCCGGCCAGTTGCGATGGCCGAGGATGGTCACGCCGTTCGGGGTGGTGACCACCTCGCCCGGGCGGGTGTCCTCGCAGTTCCCCCCGGCATCGGCGGCGAGATCGACGATGACGCTGCCCTCGCGCATCGAGGCGACCATCGGCGAGGTGACGATGGTGGGCGCCTTGCGGCCCATGACGAGGGCGGTGCAGATGATGATGTCGTTCTTGGCCACGGTGGCGGCCATCAGTTCCGCCTGCTTGCGGCGGAAGGACTCGCTCATCTCGCGGGCATAGGCCCCGGTCTGCTGCGCCGTCTCCTCGTCCTCGACGCCGACGAAACTCGCGCCGAGCGATTTGATTTCCTCTTTGGCCGCCGGGCGGACGTCGGTGGCCGAGACGATGGCGCCGAGGCGGCGCGCGGTGGCGATCGCCTGCAGACCCGCGACCCCGGCGCCGATGACGAAGACGCGGGCGGGGGGGACGGTGCCGGCGGCGGTCATCATCAGCGGAAAGCCGCGCTGGAAGGTGAAGGCGGCCTCGATCACGGCGCGGTAGCCGGCGAGGTTGGCCTGGCTCGAAAGCACGTCCATCGCCTGGGCGCGGGTGATGCGGGGCAGAAGCTCGAGCGCGACCGCCTCGACGCCGTGCCCGGCGAGTTCGGCGGCGAGCTCGGGGGTGGGGGCGAGCATGCCGATGAGCAGCGCCCCGCGCTTGAGCTTCTGGCGCTCTTCGGGGGCAGGCAGGCGGACGCAGAAGACGATGTCCGCCCCCTCCAGCATCGGCCCCGCCTCGGCGGCGATCTCGGCGCCGGCGGCGCGATACTCGTCGTCACGGATGCCCGTGCGCAACCCGGCGCCCTGCTCGACGTGGTCGTCGAGCAGGGCGCCGGCGGCGCGATACTCGTCGTCACGGATGCCCGAGCGCAACCCGGCGCCCTGCTCGACGACCACGTCGAGGCCGAGCGCGGCGAGCTTGCGCACCGTCTCGGGCGTGGCGGCCACCCGGGTCTCGACCGGATCCTTCTCGCGAACCACCGCAAGGCGCATGCCCAAGTCCTCCTTCTTCGCCTGGTGGAGGGGCATTAACCGCCCGCTTCACGGCTGGCAAGGGGCGCAGCGGGGGCGAAGGCGGTGAGGATGGCGAAATCGAGGGTGATCGGGACCCGGCCCGTGGCGCTGCGGGGAAGCCGGGCGAGCGCCTCGGCGAAGAGACGGCGGGGGGGCGGACGGCGGGAGCGGGCGAAGAGCGCGTTGGTCTCGCCCGCATCGCGCAGGTCGCGGAGCACCTGGGCGGGGTCGGCGTAATCGAGGGTGAGGCTTTCGCGGGTGACGACGGGAAGCTCGAAGCGGGCGGCCTGGAGGAGGGCGGCGAGGTCGCGCAGGCTGGGAAGGGGGATGAGGCGGGGCGCGATGCCCCCCGCAAGCGCCGTCTCCGCCTCGATCAGCGCCTGGCGGAGCTCGGCGAGCGTGCCCCCGAGCGGGACGGAGGCGAGAAAGAGGCCGCCCGGGCGGAGGGTCTCGCGGATCGCCGCGAGTGCGCCCGGAAGATCCTCCACCCAGTGCAGGATGAAATGGGCCGCGATCAGGTCGAAGGACGCCGGAGCGAAGGGGAGGCAGTCGGGCTCGAGCACCACCGCCTGGGCCGTCCCGGCGCGGGCGAGCGCCAGGGCGGGATCGGCGGTGATGACGTCGAGGCCGCGCGCGGCGAGCGCGGGGGCGATCATACCGCGGCCGCCGAGATCGAGCGCGGTGCGGAACGTCCCCCGCACCTCGTCGAGCCGTTCGAGGAGGAGTTCGGCGGTGGCGGCGAGCACCGGGCGGACGCGCTCGAGGTGCGCGGCGGCGCGGGCGCGATGGGCGCGATGGGCGCGGCG
>KN174007.1:13742-16286 GCA_000759655.1 Acidicaldus organivorans
GTCGAACAGAGGAGGTCTGAACGGGGGGGGTCTCTCGGGCATCGGGAGAGATATGCTATGGGGGAGGCCATCCGGCGAGGCCACCCGGGCCGGGCGGGACGGCGTGAGGCGGAAGAAAGATTGGCGGAAGAGAGAGCGAAGGAGGGTGAGATGCGGATCGGCGTGGCAGGGATCGCGGGCCGGATGGGGCGGCTGATCGCCGAGGAGGCGGCGCGGCGCGGCGCGCTCGCCGGGGGCACGCTCCGCCCCGGCCAAACACCTCCGCCGGGCTTTCCCTTCCCCGTCGCCGCCGACCTCGCCGCGCTCGCCGCCGAGGCCGAGGTCATCATCGACTTCACCCGCGCCGAGACGGTGATCGCGCATGCCGAGACGCTGCGCCGCGCCGGACGGGCCTGGGTGCTTGGCACCACCGGGCTCGATGGAGCGGCGGAAGAGGCGGTGCGGGAGGCGGCGCGGCACATCCCCGTCTGCCGGGCGGCCAATTTCTCGCGCGGGGTGACGGTGATGCTCGCCCTCGCCGAACGGCTCGGCGCGCTCTTCCCCGCCGCGAGCTTCGATGCCGAGATCCTCGAGATGCACCACCGCCAGAAGATCGACGCCCCCTCCGGCACCGCGCTCGCCCTGGGCGAAGCCCTCGCCCGCGGCCGCGGCAGCACGCTCGCCGAGGAGCGTCTTCCCCCGCGCGATGGGCTGACCGGGCCCCGTCCCAACGGGGGGATCGGCTTTGCCGTGCTGCGCGGGGGACAGGTGGTGGGCGAACACACGCTGTTGCTCACCAGCGGCTCGGAGCAGCTCATCCTCGGCCATCGCGCCTTCGACCGCCGCCTCTTCGCCGAAGGCGCGGTCGATGCCGCCTTCTGGCTCGCGGGCCGCCCGCCCGGTCTTTATTCGATGCGCGACGTGCTCGGCCTCTGAGCGAAGCGGCACGAGGCGCGCCGGGGCTTCTTTCGTCCTTGCGCCCCCACTCTCGTGCCCCCCGGTCTCGTGCCCTTCGATCTCGCGGCAAGGGGGCCCTCCTTGACGGGGGCGGGGAATTTCGCAAGAAGCCTCCCGGGCGCGGCGCGGGCCGCGGGCTCAACGTTTTTCGCTGCCCGGAAGGGGCGGCTTAGGGCGCGGCTGGCAGAGGAGTAGAGCGATGCGCGACAGGGGCGAGTATCTTTTCACCTCCGAATCCGTCTCGGAGGGGCATCCCGACAAGGTCGCCGACCGGATCAGCGACACCGTGCTCGACGCCTATCTCGCCGCCGACCCCCATGCCCGCGTCGCCTGCGAGACGCTGGTCACCACCAACCGCATCGTGCTCGCGGGGGAAGTGCGCGGCCCGGAGACGATCACCGCCGAATACCTCGCCCATCTCGCCCGTATGGCGGTGCGCGACATCGGCTACGACCAGGAGGGGTTCTCCTGGCGCCACGCCGACGTGCAGTGCTACCTCCACAGCCAGTCGCCCGACATCGCCCAAGGGGTGGACCAGCGCGACAACAAGGACGAGGGTGCGGGCGATCAGGGCATCATGTTCGGCTATGCCTGCCGCGAAACCGAGGCCTTGATGCCCGCCCCCATCCATTACGCGCACGCCATCCTGCGCCGGATCAGCGAGATGCGCCACCGCAACGATCCCGCGGTGCGCGGCCTGCTGCCTGATGCCAAGAGCCAGGTCACCCTGCGCTATGTCGATGGCAAGCCGGTGGGGGCGACCTCGGTCGTCGTCTCCATCCAGCACGTGGCCGAGCTCGACCAGCTCGAGATCCGGCGCATGCTCTGGCCGATCGTCGAAGACGTGCTGCCCGCGGGCTGGATGTGCCCCGAGTCCGAATTCCACGTCAATCCGACGGGGAAATTCGTCATCGGCGGGCCGGACGGGGATTGCGGCCTCACCGGGCGCAAGATCATCGTCGATACCTATGGCGGCGCGGCGCCGCATGGCGGCGGGGCCTTCTCGGGCAAGGACCCGACCAAGGTCGATCGCTCGGCCGCCTATATGTGCCGCTATCTCGCCAAGAACGTGGTGGCGGCGGGGCTCGCCGAACGCTGCACGCTCCAGGTGAGCTACGCGATCGGCCTCTCCCAGCCGCTCTCGCTCTATGTCGATCTGCACGGCACCGGGCATGACGTCGATGAGGAGCGGCTCGGGCGCGTGCTGCGCGAACTCGTCGATCTCTCCCCGCGCGGGATCCGCGAGCGCCTCGCCCTCAACCGGCCGATCTACACGCCGACCTCGGCCTATGGACATTTCGGGCGCGAGCCGGATGAGGCGCTGGGCACCTTCACCTGGGAACGGACCGATCTCGTCCCTGAACTCCGCGCCGCCTTTGGCTTCCGCTCCTGACGCGCCCGAAACCGGCCCCCCTGTCGCGCCGCGCAGCCGGAGCCGGGCTGCCGTGCTCCGCCTCTATGGGCGGCGGGTCGGCCATCCGCTCCGCCCGCGCCAGGAACGGCTGATCGCCGAGACCCTGCCCCGGCTCCGTGTCGATCCGGCCCGGCCGCTCGCCGGGCTCGAGGCCTTCTCCCGGCTCGGGCTCGAGGTCGGATTCGGAAGCGGCG
>KN174007.1:16376-17086 GCA_000759655.1 Acidicaldus organivorans
AGCACGCGCTCGCCCTGCTCGAGGCCGAGCCCGACCTCGCCCTCATCGCCTGCGAGGTCTATCTCAACGGCATCGCCTCGCTGTTGAGCCGCCTCGTCCCCGAGGGCGAAGAGGCGACCGCGCCGCTTCCGCCCCGGCTCCGCCTTCACGATGGGGATGCACGGCCGCTGCTCGAGGCCTTGCCGGAGAGCTCGCTCGATCTCCTCATCCTCCTCTTTCCCGACCCCTGGCCCAAGGCGCGGCATACCAAACGCCGCTTCGTCCATCCAGATCTCCTCCCCCGCATCGCCCGTGTCCTCAAGAAAGGGGGCGAATGGCGGGTGGCGACCGATGATCCCACCCATCAGGCCTGGGTCGCCGGGGTAATGGCCAATCAACCCCATTTCGACGCCCCACCGCCGTCATCCGAGCGCCCGCCCGGCTGGCCCGTCACGCGCTATGAGGAAAAGGCGCTGCGCGAGGGGCGGCGCCCGCTCTATTGGCGCTTCCGCCGCCGCTGAGGCGGGGGGCGAGGTACGCCCTTGCCGCCACCCGCCCGCCCCTCTATCGAGGGCAGCGGACGGATACGGCAGGAAGACCCAAGCCCGCCCGCGCCAAGCCAGAGCACGCAAAGCCCGAACACGGATAGCCCAAATTACGGATAGACGGAGGAGCCAGATGAGCGCCATCGCCGACATCACCGCCCGCGAGATCCTCGACAGCCGCGGCCA
>KN174007.1:17190-18810 GCA_000759655.1 Acidicaldus organivorans
GCCCACGGTCGAGGCCGAAGTGGTTCTGGAATCGGGGGCGTTTGGCCGCGCCGCGGTGCCCTCGGGGGCCTCCACCGGACGGCACGAGGCGGTCGAGCTCCGCGATGGCGATCCCCAACGCTATCTCGGCAAGGGGGTGAGCCGGGCCGTCGCCCATGTCGAGGGCGAGATCTTCGAGGCGCTGAGCGGGCTCGATGCCGATGAGCAGGTGCGCATCGACGAGATCCTGATCGACCTCGACGGCACGCCGAACAAGAGCCGGCTCGGGGCCAATGCGATGCTCGCCGTCTCGCTCGCCGTGGCCAAGGCCGCCGCCGCCGATCACGACCTTCCGCTCTGGCGCCATCTCGGGGGGACGGCGGCGCGCACCCTGCCGGTGCCAATGATGAACATCCTCAATGGCGGCAAGCACGCCGACAATCCGATCGACATCCAGGAATTCATGATCCAGCCCCTCGGCGCGCCCTCGATCGCCGAGGCGGTACGGATGGGCTCGGAAGTTTTCCACACCCTCAAGAAGCTGCTCGCCGAGGCCGGTCACAACACCAATGTCGGCGACGAGGGCGGCTTCGCCCCCGCGCTCGCCTCTGCCGATGCGGCCCTGGGCTTCATCGCCCGCGCCGTGGAGAAAGCGGGCTACCGGCTGGGCGAGGACATCACCTTCGCCCTCGATTGCGCGGCGACCGAGTTCTACGAGGACGGACGCTATCATCTGCGCGGCGAGGGCAAGGTGCTCGATGCGGCGGGGCTGATCGCCTATCTCGACGAGCTTGCCACGCGCTATCCGATCGTCTCGATCGAGGACCCGCTCGCCGAGGATGACTGGGAGGGCTGGGCCGAGGCCACCCGGCGGCTCGGGGGACGC
Organism: Acidicaldus organivorans; assembly: GCA_000759655.1. Lineage (GTDB taxonomy): Bacteria > Pseudomonadota > Alphaproteobacteria > Acetobacterales > Acetobacteraceae > Acidicaldus > Acidicaldus organivorans. The sequence goes on from KN174007.1 coordinate 18,056, forward strand.
ATCCAGCTCGTGGGCGATGATCTCTTCGTCACCAATCCGGAGCGGCTCCGCCGCGGCATTCGCGAGGGCGTGTGCAACGCCATCCTGATTAAGCTCAACCAGATCGGCACGCTGACCGAGACTCTGGAGACGATCGAGATCGCCCATCGCGCCGGCTATCGCGCCATTGTGAGCCACCGCTCCGGCGAGACCGAGGACGTCACCATCGCCGATCTGGCGGTTGCCACCAATTGCGGCCAGATCAAGACGGGAAGCCTCGCCCGCTCCGACCGCATCGCCAAATACAACCAGCTCATCCGCATCGAGGGCGCGCTCGGCCCGAGCGCCCGCTATGCCGGGCGGACCATCCTGCGCGGGGCGGTCTGACCGTCCCCCCTGCCGCCAGGCGAGCGGGGCGGGCGCGAGGCTCTCGGATGCGAGGCTCACCGGTTCAATGCTCAGGGCTGGGCGAGATGACCAAATGGTCAGATCCCCGCCAAGCTGGGGTTAGGTATCCCGCCCTTATCTTTCTTTCACCGAGCCATTGGTGGAGGAGAGATGTTGAACACCTACCGGCGTATCGCGCTCGCCCAAGGATTGATCCCCATCCCCCCTCCCCCCGCCGCGGCGGATGCGAAAGGAGGGGAGGACGAGAAAGCAGGGGAGGATGGGGCGCGGCGGGACCCGCCCCATCGTCCCCTCTCCAGCGGGACGGCACCAAAAGCAGCGCCCGCGCGGCCCCGGCGGGCGAGCCCCGCCTCCCCCTTGTCCCGCCC
>KN174008.1:0-15289 GCA_000759655.1 Acidicaldus organivorans
GGGGTGGCCGGGGGCATGGCGCGGCGGGACGGTGCCCGCGCCGCGGGAAAGAAGGCGGTCAAGGGAGGCTTACCCGGCCGGCGGGCTCGCGGCAGCGACGGTGATCACGCGCCGTTCCGTATCGAAATGCTCCTTTTCGACGACGAGCAAATAGGGCCCTTCGGCAAGGCCGGAGAAGGCCAAGCGCGCGGAGGCGTCGGTCACCGCATGAGCGATGGGCAGACCGATGCGAAGCTCGAGCGTGACCAGGGCGCCCGCAACGGAAAGCCCCGTCTCGTCCTCGACCACGCCGGTGAAGGAGAGTGTTGCCGGATCATTCCCCTCACGATCGCCGACCGCCACGCCATGTCTCGGCGGCAGGCAGCGGCCCGGACAATCATGCCCTCACGGAAGGCTCGCGATCAGCCGCGGCGGGCAAGCGCCTCTTCCATCTCGGCGAGGATCTGCGCCGCTGCGGCGCGCGGGTCGGCCGCCTCGAGAATGGGCCGGCCGACGACGAGATAGTCCGCCCCCCGCGCGATCGCCTCCGCCGGGCTCGCCGCGCGCCGGTGATCATCCCGCCCTGCTCCCGCCGGACGGATGCCCGGGGTGGCGATGAGGAGGTCAGGACGGCCGAGGGAGACCCTCAAGGCGTTCGGATCATCGGCTGCCGAGGCGATGAGCCCGTCGCATCCCGCCGCCACGGCAGATTGGGCACGCAGCCGAATCAGCTCGGCCGCGCCCAGCCGGTAACCCGCCGCAGCGAGGGTGGCGTCATCCATCGAGGTGAGCACGGTGAGCGCAAAAATCTTGAGCGGATATCCACCCCGTCCGCGCACCGCCGCCTCGATTAGCGGCACCTCGCCCTGCACCGTCACGATATGCGCGCCGCGTTCGGCGATGCGGGCGGGGGCGCGCTCGACGGTGGCCGGGATGTCGAAGAGTTTGGCGTCGATGAAGAGCCGCCCCTGGGCGAGGAGCTCATCGATCAGCGCCTCGGCGCCGCGCGCGTAAAGGAGGCCCAAGCCCAGCTTGAAGAAGGAGACGAGGCCGGAAAGCCGCTCGGCCATCGCCCGCGCGGCATCGATGGTCGGCAGATCGAGCGCCACGATCAGGCGCTCGGCGGCAGAGGCGGGGCGGGGGTGCGGCATGAAGGCTCTCCTCGGTCGATCCGCGTCAGGAATCCGCCGTTTCTCACCACGCCTCACGGCCATCGGCAAGGTAGAGGCTCGAATTCGGGATACCAAAACTCTGGACAGAGGGGGGTCTCGTTATGGCGATCTGGAAACTTGCCCCGGCGCTTGCCGCCGGCAACGCCGTCGTCCTCAAGCCCGCCGAGCAGACCCCCGCCTCGATCCATGTCCTGCTCGAGGTGATCCACGACCTCATCCCGCCCGGCGTGGTGAACGTGGTCATTGGGTTCGGGCTGGAAGCGGGCAAGCCGCTTGCCTCCTCGCCCCGCATCGCCAAGATCGCCTTCACCGGCGAGACGACGACGGGGCGGCTCATCATGCAGTATGCGAGCCAGAACATCATTCCGGTGACGCTCGAGCTCGGCGGCAAGTCCCCCAACATCTTTTTCGCCGACATCGCCGAAGCGGATGACGAATGGTTCGACAAGGCGATCGAGGGCTGCGTGATGTTCGCCCTCAATCAGGGCGAGGTGTGCACCTGCCCCTCACGCGCCCTCATTCACGAGAGCATCTATGAGCGCTTCATGACGCGGGTCCTGGCCCGGGTCAAAGCGATCGTGCAGGGCGACCCGCGCGATCTGCGCACCATGATCGGAGCGCAGGCCTCGAGCGAACAGCTCGAAAAGATCATGAGCTATATCGATCTCGGCAAGCAGGAAGGGGCCGAGCTCCTCATCGGCGGGGAGCGCAATCATCTCCCGGGAGAGCTCGCCGGGGGCTACTATGTGAAGCCCACGATCTTCCGTGGCCACAACAAGATGCGCATCTTCCAGGAAGAGATCTTCGGCCCGGTGCTCGCCGTCACCACCTTCAAGACCGACGAGGAGGCGCTCGAGATCGCCAACGACACGCTTTACGGGCTCGGCGCCGGCGTGTGGACGCGCGACATCAGCCGCGCCTATCGTTTCGGGCGCGGCATCAAGGCCGGACGGGTGTGGACCAACTGCTATCACGTCTATCCGGCCCATGCCGCGTTTGGCGGCTACAAGCAATCGAGCATCGGGCGCGAGACGCACAAGATGATGCTCGACCACTACCAGCAGATCAAGAACGTCCTGGTGAGCTACAGCCCGAAGAAATTTGGCCTGTTCTGAGGAGGATGCGGGGAGGAGGAGAGAGGACTCTCCTCCTCCGGGCGCGCGCGTCAGGCAAGGACGAGCGAGGGGCCAGTCGAAGGAAGACGATCGGGAGAGGCCGGAGATGGCAGGAATTACGGCAACCGAGGAAGCGCGGGCGCTTCTTTCCGAAATCATCGCCGATCACGGACCGGTGCTGTTACATCAGTCGGGCGGGTGCTGTGACGGCTCCTCGCCGATGTGTTACCGGCGCGACGAATTCCTGATCGGCGACAATGACGTGCTGGTGGGCCTGATCGATGACACGCCCTTTTACATGAGCGCCGCGCAGTTCGAAGCCTGGAAACATACCGATCTCATCCTCGACGTGGTGCCCGGCGGCGGCGGGATGTTCTCGCTCGACAATGGGCGGAAGCGGCGCTTTCTGATCCGCTCCCGGGTCTGCGCCCGCTGAGATTTGAGCCCCAGAGTATCTCGGCGGAGTATCTCAGTGGAGCATCTCGGCGGAGTATCCCGGCAAGGACATTCCGTCGTGGCGGAGCGCGCGCGGGCTCTGGACGGATGAGAGGGGAGGGGCTAGGCTTCTCTCCAGACGCGGGAGGACCGTGCGGCCTCCCGCTTTCGCCAGAAGGACAATCCAATCATGGAAATCCGAAGAGCAGGCAGCCAGCCCTCCGGGGCGGGGCCGGAAGAGTATTTCACCGGCCGCGTGCGCATCGATCCCCTCTTTCAGGCCGACCCGCCCGCCCGGGTGGCGATGGCGCTGGTGACTTTCGAGCCCGGCGCGCGAACGGCGTGGCATACCCATCCGCTCGGCCAGACCCTGATCGTCGTCTCCGGCGTCGGCCGCGCCCAGCGCGAGGGCAGGCCGATCGAGGAGATCCGTCCGGGCGACGTCGTGTGGTTCGCTCCCGGCGAGAAGCACTGGCATGGGGCCTCGCCCGGTGTCGCGATGTCTCACATCGCCATCCAGGAACGCCTCGACGGCAAGGCGGTCGATTGGCTTGAAAAGGTGACCGACGCTCAATATCTCGGCAAGTGATAGCAAGGGGAGCTGAGGCCCCCCTTCACAACGGAGAGAAGGTGCCCGCGAGGGAGTATCGCTCCAGCGGGGAGCGGTTTTTTGTTTCTCGTTATATACTCATGGATATCACGTAAAAGGAGTTTCCTATGGACGGCATCCAGAACAAGGTCGTGGTGATCACCGGGGCGAGCAGCGGTCTCGGCGAGGCGGCAGCCCGGCTTCTCGCCCGCGAAGGGGCCCGGCTCATGCTCGGCGCGCGCCGCCTCGATCGCTTGCACACTCTGGCGAAAGAGATCGGCCTCGATGAAAAAGCGGTGCAGAAGACCGACGTCACCGACCGCGCCCAGGTCAAGGCACTGGTCGATGGCGCCGTCGCGCTCTATGGCCGCATCGACGTGATGATCAACAATGCCGGGCTCATGCCGCTCTCCCTCCTCGAGAAGCTCAAGATCGAGGAGTGGGACCAGATGATCGACACCAACATCAAGGGCGTGCTCTACGGCATCGTCGCCGCCCTGCCCCACATGATCGCACAGAAGAGCGGGCACATCATCAATGTCGCCTCGGTCGCCGGCCACAAGGTGCGGCCGGGAAGCACCGTCTATTCGGCAACCAAGCACGCGGTGCGGGTGATCTCCGAAGGGCTGCGCCAGGAGGTCAAACCCTACAATATCCGCACCACCATCATTTCACCCGGCGCGGTGGCGACCGAACTCCCCAACACCATCACCGACCCAGAGGTGGCCGCCGCGGTACGCAAGACCTACGAAGCGGCGATCGATGCCTCCTCTTTCGCCCGCGCCATGGCCTATGCCATTGCCGAGCCCGAAGACGTCGATATCAACGAGATCCTGTTCCGTCCGACGGCTCAGGAATACTGATCTCTCTCCGATATTGACCAATACCGATCAGGCCAATACCGATCAGGAAGCTATCGACCAAGGGGGCCTGACCCGCCGTTGCGGCGAGGCCTGATCGGGCGGCCCTTCCCCCTCCCTTCGCCCTCAAGGAGCGGGGAGGGGCCGTCCCTTTTCCACCCGCTCACCTTTTCAGCCCGGACAAAGGAGGGTAAGTCTTTTTCGATCGGCCCTTGGCCACAGCCCGCCCCGACGTCCGCGAGAAACATGTTGCAAGCAAGCCCCAACTTGGCCAAAACCCCGCGTGTCGCCCTCTTCGTGACCTGCCTCGTCGATTTCCACCGGCCCTCGGTGGGCATCGCCGCGCTCCGTCTGCTCCGCGAGGCAGGCTGCCATGTCGAGGTGCCGCGCGCCCAGACCTGCTGCGGCCAGCCCGCCTACAATTCCGGCGACCGCGCCACCGCCCGCGAGCTCGGCCGGCAGATCATCGAGACCTTCTCAGGCTATGACTACGTGATCGCCCCCTCCGGCTCCTGCGGCGGCATGCTGCGCCATCATCTCCCCACCCTGTTCGACGACGATCCCAATCTGCGCGCCCGGGCCGAGGCCCTGGCCGACAAGTGCTACGAACTGGTGAGTTTTCTCGTCGATGTGCTTAAGATCGAGAGCGTGGGCGCGCGGTTTTCTGGCAAGCTCACCTATCACGACAGTTGCAGCGGGCTGCGCGAGCTCGGCATCAAGGACCAGCCGCGCAAGCTGCTCGCCGCGCAAGGTGCGGAGATCGTCGAGATGGAGGACGCCGAGGTCTGCTGTGGCTTCGGCGGTACGTTCTGCGTCAAATACCCGGAGATCTCGACCCGCATGGTCTCCGACAAGACCGCCAATATCGCCGCAACCGGCGCCCCCCTGGTGCTCGCGGGAGACCTCGGCTGCCTCCTCAACATCGCCGGCCGGCTCAAACGCGAGGGCCGTCCCATCGCCGCCCGCCACGTCGCCGAGGTGCTCGCCGGGATGACCGAAACCCTGCCCCCCATTGGTGAGACGCGCTAGAGGAGGCCGCCATGCTCCCCACCTCGCCCGCCTTCAAGGAAAACGCGGCCCGCGCCCTCCAGGAGGAACGGCTGCAAAAGGCGCTCGCCCGCACCAAGCCGCAATTCCATACCAAGCGCGCCAAGGCGGTCGCCGCGCTGCCCGAATTCGAGCAGATCCGCGACATCGGCCGTGACATCAAGAACCACACGCTCCAGTTCCTCGACCACTACCTCGAGACCTGGGCGGAGAACGTCGAGCGCGCCGGTGGCCACGTCCATTGGTGCCCGACCGCCGAGGATGCCCGCGCCGCGGTGCTCGCCATCTGTCAGCGGGTGGGGGCGCGCATCGTGACCAAGGGCAAGTCGATGATCTCCGAGGAGATCGCCCTCAACGACTATCTCGAGCGCCACGGCATCACCCCGGTGGAGACCGATCTCGGCGAATACATCCTCCAGCTCCGCCACGAGCCGCCAAGCCACATCATCGGCCCCGCCTTCCACCTCAACCGCGAGGACTGGGAGGAGAGTTTCCGCAAATCCCACACCGATCTCCCCCCCGACCGCGTCTTCCGCGAACGCCGCGACATCCTCACCGAGGCGCGCACCAAGCTGCGCGAGCGTTTCCTCGCCGCCGATGTCGGCATCACCGGCGCCAATTTCCTCATCGCCGAGACCGGCACCTCGGTGATCGTGACCAACGAGGGCAATGGCGATCTCACCCAGACCCTGCCCCGTGTCCACATTGTGCTCGCCTCGATCGAGAAAGTGGTGCCGACGCTCGAGGACGCGACCAACATGCTCCGCCTGCTCGCCCGTTCGGCGACGGGGCAGGATTTCTCGGTCTATACCACCTTCTCGACCGGGCCGCGCCGGCCGGAAGACCCCGACGGGCCGGAGGAGTACCATGTCATCCTGCTCGACAATGGCCGCTCCTCGATGCTGGGAAGCCCGTTCCAGGACATGCTGCGCTGCATCCGCTGCGCGGCCTGCATGAACCATTGCCCGGTCTATAACGTGGTGGGAGGGCACGCCTATGGCTGGGTCTATCCCGGCCCGATGGGGGCGGTGCTCACGCCGACCCTGATCGGGATCGACCAGGCCGGGCATCTGCCCAACGCCTCGACCTTCTGCGGACGGTGCGAGAGTGTCTGCCCGGTGCGCATCCCGCTGCCCAGGATGATGCGGCACTGGCGGGAGCGGGAGTTCGAGCGCCACCTCACCCCGTCCTTCGCCCGCACCAATCTCCGCCTCTGGGGCTTTTTCGCCCGCCACCCCGGCCTCTACCGGCTCGCCACGCGGGCGGGTGCGGCCCTGCTCGGCTGGCTCGGCAAGAGGCGGGGCGGGCGCTTCACCGCGCTCCCGCTCGCTGGGGCCTGGACGCGCGGGCGCGACTTTCCCGCCCCCGAAGGCGAGACCTTCTTTGCCCGTTACCAGCGTCTCGAGCGGAGCCATGCGCTATGAGCCGCGAGCTGATTCTCTCCTCCATCCGCCGCCATTTGCGGCGCGGGCCTCTTCCCCCCGACCATCGGCTGATGCTCGCCGCGCGGCTCGCCCAGCATCCCCGCCATCTCATCCCGGCGCGTTCGCGCCTGCCGCGGCCCGAGCAGATCGCGCTGTTCATCTCCCAGGTGGAAAAGGAATTCGGCACCGTGGTGCGGCTTTCCGGGCTCGAGGACGTGCCGGGCGCGATCGCCGAATATCTCGCCCAGCACAATCTCCCGACGCGCCTGGTCGCCGCGCCCCATCCGGAGATCACCGCTCTCCCCTGGGGCGAACGGCCCCTGCTCGAAGTCCGCTTCGGCCGGGCCGAGCCGAGCGATCAGGTGAGCCTGCAACACGGCTTCGCCGGCATCGCCGAGACCGGGACGTTGATGCTCCCCTCGGGGCCCGAACGGCCCACCACCATCAACCTGCTCGCCGATACCGCCCTCGTCCTGCTCCGCGCCTCGCGGGTGGTGGGCGCCTATGAGGAGGCGTGGGATCTCCTGCGCGCCGAACGGAGCGGCGGCAACGGCCCGCTCATGCCGCGCAACGTCATGCTGGTCACCGGCCCCTCCCGTTCGGCCGATATCGAGCAGACACTCGAACTCGGCGCGCATGGGCCGCGGCGGCTGCACGTGCTGCTCATCGACGATGACCCGGCGGCCAAGCCGGACGCGGGCTGAGAGAAAAGCGCCGGCCCCAGCCAAGGCGGGGGAAGGAGATGCGCCGCAGCCGGCGCAAGCGTCCTCTTCCGCCGCCTCTGCCGCACTGGATCGCGCCTTCTGGTATCTCTTTCTCGAAGGTGTCACCCCCCTTCCCGGCAAGCAGCGACCGGCTCCGGCGGAGCCTCCCTCCCCGCCCGCCGCCGCAACCCCCAAGCCGCTCTCTCCCGCCCGCACGCGCTCGGCCCCCGTTGCGGTCACCTTTCCGCCGCTTGCCATCGAAGCCGCCCCGCGCGGGATCGGGCGCGCCCAGAGGCGGCGGTTGCAGGAGCCCTCGCCGAGCGGGGCGCGCCAGATCGACCTGCACGGGGAGACGCTGGAAAGCGCCTTCCGGCGACTGAGAACCGCGCTCGCCGAATGCCTCGCCGCCGAGATCCGCATCCTCGACGTGATCACCGGTCATGGGCGGAGCGGGCTGGGCGGGGCGATCCGGCGCGAGCTCCCCCATTGGCTCAACCGCGCCGACATCCGCCCACTCGTCATTGCCGCCTTTCAGGTCCACCCCGCCAATCCCGGCGCGACCCGCCTCCTGCTCCGCCGGCGCCAGCGGGTCGGCGTCAGGCGCGATGGAGGATCTGGCTCAGAAAAAGTTTGAGCCGCTCGCTCTTCGGCTGGTTGAAGAAGACCGCAGGCGGGCCTTCCTCGATGATCTCGCCGCGGTCCATGAAGATCACCCGGTCGGCGACGCGCTCGGCAAAGCCCATCTCGTGGGTGACGCAGAGCATGGTGGTGCCGCTTTCGGCGAGTTCGATCATCACGTCGAGCACTTCGCGCACCATCTCCGGATCGAGCGCCGAGGTGGGCTCGTCGAACAGCATGAGCCGGGGCTGCATGCAAAGCGCCCGGGCGATCGCCACCCGCTGCTGCTGTCCGCCCGAGAGCTGGGCGGGGTATTTGCGGGCCTGATCGGCGATATGGACGCGGGCGAGATACTCCATCGCCCGCGCCTCCGCCGCCTCGCGCGAGAGACCCCGCACTTTCATCGGCGCGAGCGTGCAGTTCTCGAGCACGGTGAGATGGGGGAAGAGATTGAAGGACTGGAACACCATCCCCACCTCCTGGCGGATGGTGCGGAGCAGGCGGGGGTCGTCGCGGAGCTCGCGCCCCTCGACCACGATCCGCCCTCGGTCGTGGAGTTCGAGCCCGTTGATGCAGCGGATCATCGTCGATTTGCCCGACCCGGAGGGGCCGCAAATGACGATGCGCTCACCGCGGCGCACGGAGAGCGACACGCCCCGCAGCACATGGAGGCGGCCGAACCATTTCTCGACCTGCTCCATTACCACCACCGTCTCGGCGGCGTTCGATTCCACTGCGGTGCTCATGCCGGCTCCTCCGTTGCCGCGAGGGGCGTCGCCGAACGGCTTTCCAGACGCCGGCTCGCCCCCGCCATCGAATAACAGAAGGCGAAATAGATCACGGCGAGGAACAGATAGACCTCGATCCCGAAGCCCTGCCAGCGCGGTTCGAGGATCGCGGTGCGGGCGGTGGTCATCACGTCATAGATGCCGATGACGAGCACGAGGGAGGTGTCCTTGAAGAAGCCGACGAAGGTGTTGACCAGCATCGGCACGGTGTGGCGGAGCGCCTGGGGCAGGATGACGTGGCGCATGCTCTGCCAGTAGGAGAGCCCCAAGGCGGAGGCGGCCTCATATTGGCCTTTGGGCAGAGCGGCGAGCCCCGCCCGCACCACTTCGGCGAGATAGGCGCCGGCGAAGAGGATGAAGGCGATCTGGGCGCGCAGCAATTTGGCGATCTCGATGCCGGGCGGCAGGAAAAGCGGCAGCATGACGCTCGCCATGAAGAGGAGGCTGATCAGCGGCACGCCGCGGATGAGTTCGATGTAGAGGATGGAGAGCCCCTTGAGCAGCGGAAGCCCGCGGCTTGCGCGGGCGAGGGCGGCGAGGATGGCGAGCGGAAAGGCCAGCGCCAGCCCCACTGTGGCGAGGAAGAGTGTGATCGGAAGCCCGCCCCATTGATCGGCGGGAACGAAGGGAAGCCCTGCGAACCCGCCCCACATCAGCGCCGCCGAAAAGACGAGTGCCCCGGCCCAGACCACGAAGAGCGAGGGGTGCCAGAAGCGGCGGAAGAGGCTTGCTGCGAAGAGGCCGATGAAGAGGAGGACGACCAGAGCAGGCCGCCATTGTTCGGCGTAAGGATAGAAGCCGAAGAGGATGAAGCGGTATTTTTCGCCGATCACCGCCCAGCAGGCGCCCTCGCCGAGGGCGGCGCGGCAGGCATCGGTATTGGGCGCGCCATCGGGACCCGCGGGCACCGACCAGACCGCATGCCAGACCGCCCAAGCGAGGAAGCGCCAGGCAACCCAGGCGATGAGGAGGACAAGGAGCGCGGTGACCGAAGCCGAGATGAGCCAAGCGCGCCTTTCGCGCGCGCTGGCGAGGGGACGGGCCGGGCGGGAAGGAGCGGGGGCCATCAGCCGCGCTCCCGCTTGAGCCGGGCATCGAAGAGGTTGAGGGCGAAGCTCACGCTCAGGCTGATGCCGAGATAGACCGCCATCATCAAGGCGATCGCCTCGATCGCCTGGCCGGTCTGGTTGAGGATGGTCTCGGTGATCGAGGCGAGATCCTGATAGCCGATCGCCACGGCGAGCGAGGAGTTTTTGACGAGATTGAGATACTGGCTGATCATCGGCGGAATGACGATGCGAAGTGTCTGGGGCAGGATGACGAGGCGCAGCACCTCACCTTCGGAAAAGCCGAGCGCGCGGCCCGCCTCCCACTGCCCGCGCGGAATGGCGAGCAGCCCGCCGCGCACGATCTCGGCGACATAGCTCGCCGTATAGAGGACAAGGCCGGTGAAGAGGGCGACGTATTCGGGGCTCAGCACCATGCCGCCCTGGAAATTGAAGCCGCGGAGTTGCGGGGCCTCGAGGTGGAAGGAGGGGTGGAGCGCGAAGAGGGCGAGGAGGGCGAGCACGAGCCCCGGTCCCCAGCGGAGCGCGGCTCCCCTGGCGCCGCGCTGGTTCACCGGCACCAGGCGCGCCGCCGCCAGACGGGCGGCTGCGAGCACGAGGAGAGCGACGAGCAGCGTGCCTGCGCCCTCGAGGACCGGCACGACGAGGCCCCGGTTGGAGAGGAACACGCCGGGGAGGAGGCGGAAGGCCTGACGGGGCGGGGGCAGGACCTGGGCGAGCCCGTACCAGAAGAAGAGCTGCAGCAGGAGCGGGATGTTGCGCAGCCCCTGCACATAGGCCGCGGCGAGCCGGGCGAGCAGGGTGATGCGCGAGAGCCGGGCGAGCCCCACCAGCGTGCCCCAAAGGGTGGCTACCACGCAGCCCGGGATCGCCACTTTCAGCGTGTTGAGCACGCCGATGAGGAAGGCGCGGCCATAGGTGCTGACCGAAGGGGTGTAGGCGATCGGCGTCTCCCCGATCGGGATCGGCGCGGTCTGGGTGAGGAAGTGAAAGCCGGTGGCGATGTGGCGGGTGGCGAGATTTTCCTCGGCATCATGGATGAAGAGGAAGGCCAGCGCCGCCGCCCCGGCGCAGACGAGGATCTGCCACCCCCAGGCGATCAGTTGCCGCCGTCCCATCGCGAGGGCTCAGCGCAGCGGCGGTGCGTAGAGGAGGCCGCCGTGGTTCCAGAGATTGTTGAGGCCCCGCTGCAGGCCGAGCTGGCCCATGGTCCGATCCCACACCTCGGCGGTGTTGCCGACCTGCTTGATCACGTTATAGGCCCATTTGTTGTCGAGCCCGAGCGATTTGCCGAGATCGCCCTCCACACCGAGCATGCGGCGGATGTCGGGGCTCTGGCTGGTGAGGAAACTGTCCACGTTGTGGCTCGAAATGCCGAGCTCCTCGGCGGTGATCTGGATGAAGCTCACCCAGCGCACGATGTCGAACCACTTGTCATCGCCCTTGCGCACCACCGGGGCGAGCGGCTCCTTGCTGATGAGCTCGGGGAGCAGGACGTAATCCCCGGCGTGTTCGCCCTGAATGTAGCGGAAGGCGGCCAGCGCCGAAGCGTCGGTCGAATAGACGTCGCAGCGGCCGGAGAGGAAGGCGCGGCGCAGTTCCTCGACGTCCTGGATCTCGACCGGGGTGTATTTCATGTTGTTGGCGCGGAAATAGTCAGCGATGGCGAGTTCGGTCGAGGTGCCCGGCTCGACGCAGATGGTCGCCCCGTCGAGATCGCGGGCCGAGGTCACCCCGCTCGATTTCTTCACCAGAAACCCGGTGCCGTCATAGAAATTGACCACCCCGAAGAGGAGGCCCAGGCTCGACTCACGCTGGAGCGTCCAGGTCGTCTCGCGCACCAGGACGTCGATCTCGCCGCTTTGCAAGGCGGTGAAGCGGTTCTCGGTGGTGAGGGGGACGAACTTGACCTTGGTGGCGTCCCCGAGCACCGCGGCGGCGATCGCCCGGCAGCCCTCTGCATCCAGGCCCTGCATCACCCCCTTGCTGTCGGGGAGCGAGAACCCGGCGACACTGCCCGACACCCCGCAATTGAGCACGCCGCGCGACCGCACCGCAGCCAGCGTGGGCGAAGCAGCCTGGCTTTCGGCGGCGCGAGCCGGCGGCTGCGGGGCGCCAAGGCTCGTGATGCCGAGGGAGAGGCCGAGGGTGAGGGCGAGACGGGAGATGAATTGTGCTGGACGCATGACAGCCTCGAACAGAAAGAGGGACAGGCCCCCAAACTGGAAGATCGCGCCGCATTGGGCAAGGGGGGATCGACCGGCGAGGGTGGGATGAGGGAGGGCGGGTCGCCGCCCTCGTCATTCGTCTCCAATCATAACGTATCGCGAGTTGTTGACATTGATATACATATCATGATGCTGTTGATTACCTGACATCCGATAATCTTACTTACCAAATGGACGTCGTGTTAGACGGTGTTCTGACGCCTCGATGGGCGCCGGACATGTCCCGCAAGGGACGATGGAAGGAACGGGTCCGATGAAACGCGTCATCTCCTTGTTGGGTGTGGGGATCGGGATCGGCGTGATGGCGGCTTTCTTCACCGGCGGGCCGCTCGCTGGGGCCCCCGGTGTGCCGCTCGCCCACCCGCATCTTCAGAGTATCGGCAATGCGCATGCGGCTGTCCTCGCCATGAGTCAGGGACGGGGCGAGACATCCACGACGGATCGGCCATCGCCCAACGGCAATGGCTGATAGGGGAGCGGTTTTCAGCTTCCCTTCCTCGGCATGAGGCAGACGCCTCGTGTCGTCTCGGAAACCTGAAACTCGGCCCGGTCGCAAGACCGGGTCTTTTTTCAGGCCTTTCCGCCATCCCGGGCTGGCTCGGTGATTTCACAGCGTCTCGACGAAGCGGATCATCCGCAAGCGGGTTTCGGGATCGGGCAGCGGGCCGGACAGGGCCTCGAGGTTTTCGCGCATATGGGCGGGGATTGGCGGTGCCGGGGATCACCGCGGTGACGCGGGGATCGGCGAGCAGGAATTTGAGGAAGAACACCGCCCACGAGGAGGCGAAGCCCTGCGCCCAGTCCGGCAGGGGGCGGCCGCGCACCGCGCGCAACAGCCGCGCCCGGCCGAGCGGCAGAGCGGTGAGCACCGCCACCCCTTGCTCGGCCGCTGCCGGGAGAACGCGCTTTTCGGCGAGCCGGTCCTCGAGCGAATAGCCGATCTGCACGAAATCCGGCCGCTCACGCGCGATCACTGCCGCCACCGCGTCGTAATCCGCATGAAACGTCGAGGTGATCCCGATATAGCGGCATTTTCCCGCCTTCTGCCAGTCGCGGAAGCGGGCGAGCGACTGGTCGGGATCGCGCACATTGTGAAGCTGGAGCAGATCGACCGAGGCGGTCCGCAGCCGGGCGAGCGAGCGGGCGAGTTCCGCCTCAATGGGGGCTTCGAGCTTGGTGGCGAGAAATACCCTCGCGCGCGCGCCGAGTTCGGCAAGGACGGCCCCGATCACCGCTTCGGCGTCGCCATAGGTCGAGGCGGTGTCGATCAGCGACCCCCCGCCTTCGAGCAGCGCGCCGATCACCGCCTTGGCCTTGGCGCGGGTCTCCGCATCGTCATCGTCGAACACATAGGCCGTCCCCAGCCCCACCGCCGGGATCTTCTCTCCCGAATGGGGAATGGGGCGGAGGAGTGGCGTCTCGGCCCGCACCGGGCGGATTGCGGCGAGCGCCGGCAGAGACGCGAGCAGGGTGCGGCGGGAGAGCAGGGGGAGGGACGTCATGGCGCAGTCTCCTGAGCGTGCAACGCCGTTCCCGCCCCGGCGCGGCGGCGCTCCGCACGGCCCAGCACCACGGAAAGCGCTGCCCACAACGCCGAGAGCGGGGCCATGAGCAGGGCGATGGCGGCGAGCTTGAGCCCTGCCGCTCCGAGCAGGCCGAACAGCCAGCCGGAGACGGCGTCGGAGGCGCGGTAGAACACGACGTCGATCAGGTTCTTCGCCTTGAACTTCTCCTCGCGGGAGAGAACGGTGAAGAACACCTGCCGCGCCGGATTGGCGAAGGCGAAATTGGTCCAGCGCTGGGCGATTTGCAGCGCAATGACGAGGCCGAGCGCCGGATGGGCGGCGAGGGCGAGGAACCCTGCCGCATAGAGGAGCGGGAGCAGCGCGGCGGAAAGCCCCGTCCCCCATCTTCCGATCAGGCGGCCGGTGAGGAAGAGCTGGGTGAGCAGCGTGAGCAGATTGACCGCCGCATCCATCCCGGCAAAAAGCGCTGTCTGCCGCCCCGCGCCGTGCACGCTCGCCGCCACCAGCCGCGCCTGGGTGAGATAGAGGACGGTCGCGGCGAGTGACTGGCCAGCGATCCAGCCCGCAAGTCCAAGCAGATAGGGCGAGCGGAGGAGCGCGGTGAAGGCGCCGAAGGCGCCGCCGCCGAGCGGGGCCTCCGCGCGGTGAGGGCGGGCGGAAGGATGATCGGCCGAAGGGGCGTGCTCGAGGCGGTTTGCGCAGAAGAGAGCCCCTTCGAGGAACAGCGCGGCGATCAGCAGCAATTCGCGCGGGGCGAGCCAGTGCAGCAGGACGAGCGTGATGAGCGGGCCGAGCAGCGCCCCCGCCGTGCCGCCCGCCCCGATGAAGCCGAAGAGCCGCTGGCCTTCCTCGTTGGAGAAGGTATCGGCCATCACCGACCAGAAGAGCGTGACCGCGAAGAGATTGAACACGCTGGTCCAGACGAAGAAGACGCGCGCGAGCAGCGGTGGGGCGAGACCCGCCCATGAAGCGGCCCAGAAGAGGAGCAGGTCGAGCGCGAAGAAATGATAGACCGCCTGCACCAGAAGCCGCCGTGACAGCCGCGCCGCGAGCGCCCCGTAAAGCGGTTGGGCGGCGAGCAGGACGAGGAAGGTCGCGCTGAACAGCCACGGCAGATGGCGCACCCCGCCCGCAATCCCCATCTGGTCGCGCAAGGGCCGCAGCACGTAATACCCGGCGAGCAGGGTGAGGAAATAGGCGAACGACCACAACGCCGCGCGGCGCGCCGCGGGCTCGGCGGAGGGGAGGAGGTTCATGCCGGGGGAAGACCGAGGATGCGGCGGAGCTCGGCCGCAGTCACCGCCTGTCCATAGCCCGGCCCGCCCCGCTGGAAGAGGCGTGCCTGATCGAGCCCGCCCACCACCACCGGATCGAACCCCGCATCCCGCACCAGGGATTGGGCCACCGCGAGGGCTTCCGCATCATCCCCGGCGATGGGAATGGCGAGACGGGGCGGCGGGCGGTTCGCCTCACGGGCGAGGATCGCGTAGTTCAGCGTGTTGAAGGCGCGCACCAGCCGTGCGCCGGGGAGAAATTGCGCCGAGAGGCGGCCGATGCCGATGCGGTCGGCCTCTTGCGCGAGGTCCTCCCCGTCGCGCGCCGCGATCGCGTTGCCCGCATCGAGCACGATGCGTCCGGCGAGCAGGCCGCCATAGGTCTTCCCGAAATCGGGCATGGCGCGATAGGGGATGGCGAGGAACGCCACCTCTCCGAACTCGAGCGCCGCACGCACCGCGC
>KN174008.1:15378-15531 GCA_000759655.1 Acidicaldus organivorans
GGCGCCCCTTCCGGCATGCGTTCTCATGGCCTGCGTCCTCCCGGTCGAAATCAGCGAAAGACGTTATTTCTTCCTCATTGTGGCGCGGAGGCGCGGCGCAGGGGAGAGGCGGGTTGCGCGCGAAAAGTAACAAAAGGGAATCGGCGGCGGGTG
>KN174008.1:15593-17234 GCA_000759655.1 Acidicaldus organivorans
GACGGCGGCGCACGAAATCCTGTAGCTCGGCGGCAAGCGACTCGGATGGGGCATGGCCCGGGCGGAGCACGATGAACGCCGCCACCACTTCGGTGCGCACCGGATCGGGCACACCCACCGCCGCTGCCAACGCCACGGCCGGGTGCCGGAGCAGGCATTCCTCGATCTCGCCCGGCCCGATGCGGTAGCCGCCTGAGGTAATCACGTCGTCCTCACGCCCGACATACCAGAAATACCCCTCCTCATCCTGCCGGCCGAGATCGCCGGTGAGCAGCTAGGGGCCGGCGAATTTGCGTGCCGTCGCCTCCGGATTGTTCCAGTAGCCGAGGAACATCACCGGATCGGGCCGAGCGATCCCGATCACGCCGAGTTCCCCGGGCGGGAGGGGCGTGCCGGTCGCCGGATCGACGATCGCCACCCGATGGCCGGGCACGGCGCGGCCCATCGCGCCGGGGCGCACCGGAAAGAGGGGCGCGGAATTGCCGACCACAATGTTGCACTCAGTCTGGCCGTAAAACTCGTTGATGGTGAGGCCGAAGGTGGCGTGGCCCCAGTCGAGGAGTTCCTCGCCGAGCGATTCCCCGCCCGAGGCGAGGGTGCGGAGCCTCACGCCCTCGGCCCGCGCATTGGCCTGGCGCATGAGTTTGAGGGCGGTGGGAGGGAGGAAGACGTTGCGCACGCCATGGCGGGCCATCAGCGCCATGGCGCGTTCGGGATCGAATTTGGCGAAACGCCGTGCCACCACCGGGATGCCGTGGTGAAGGGCGGGCATCAGCACGTCGA
This sequence comes from Acidicaldus organivorans, assembly GCA_000759655.1. Lineage (GTDB taxonomy): Bacteria > Pseudomonadota > Alphaproteobacteria > Acetobacterales > Acetobacteraceae > Acidicaldus > Acidicaldus organivorans. The sequence goes on from KN174008.1 coordinate 16,377, forward strand.
ACAGCCCGCCGATCCAGGCCCAGTCGGCCGGGGTCCAGAACCGGTCTCCCGGCTGGGGGAAGAAATCATGGGTGAGTTCCACCCCGGGCAGATGGCCGAGCAGGATGCGATGGCCATGCAGCGCGCCCTTGGGCTGGCCGGTAGTGCCCGAGGTGTAGATGATGATGGCGGGATCGTCGGGCCCGGTGGCGGCGGGGGTGAAGCTTTCAGAGGCCTTCTCGAGAAGGGTGTGGAAATCCGCCGCCCCTTCCTCTTCACCTTCGATGCAGAGCACATGGGTGAGATCGGGAAGGGCGGGACGGAGCGGAGCGATCTTGGTCAGCCCCTCGCGGTCGGTGACGAGGAGGCGGGTTCCGCTGTCGGCAAGCCGGAAGCGAAGCGCCTCTTCACCGAACAGGGCGAAAAGCGGCACCGAGACCAGTCCGGCCTTGAAGGCGGCAATGTGGGTGAGTGCGACTTCGACGGACTGGGGAAGGAGCACCGCGACCCGGTCGCCCCGCCCCAGACCGAGCGCGCCGAAGACATTGGCAAGCCGGTTGGTGAGCCGGGCGAGGTCGTGAAACGTGTAGATACGGGCCTCGTCACGCTCCGTCTCGACGATGATCGCCGGGCGGGGCGCACCGGCGGCGTGGCGGTCGCAGACATCCACCCCGATATTGTAGCGCTCCGGGATCTGCCAGGTGAAAGCGCGCACCAGCGCCTCGTAACTCGCCGCCTGCGGCAGCATCGTTCTCCTCCCCCTTTGACGCCTACACAACAAAAGACGCAACAAAAGAGAGGAGCATTTGGCCACAAGGGGCGCGGCTTGGTAAGAGGGGGCGCCACAGCGCCTCTTGAGCGGCGGGCCGGTTTGGCCCC
>KN174008.1:17303-18337 GCA_000759655.1 Acidicaldus organivorans
CGCAACGTGTGGATGCGGGGGCCGCGCCCGCTCGCCCACGGATACGGGCGGTTGGTCGGGCCCGCCTTCACCCTCCGCTTCGTCCCGGCGCGCGAGGATCTCGCCACGCCCGAATCATGGAAGTCGCCCCGCTCGACGCGCGGCGCGATCGAGGCGATGCCGGAAGGGGTGATCGCCGTGGTCGATGCGATGGGGGTGAAGGATGCCGGGATTTTCGGCGACATCCTGTGTGCGCGGATGAAAAAACGCGGGATCAAGGCCCTCGTCACCGATGGCGTGCTGCGCGACGGCGAGGGCGTGCACGCCACCGGGCTCCCCGTGTGGGCGCAGGGGATCGCCGCCCCGCCTTCCGTCGCCGGGCTCACCTTCGTCGGCTGGCAGGAGCCGATCGGCTGCGGCGGCGTGGCGATCTTTCCCGATGACGTGATCGTCGCCGATGGGGACGGCGCCGTGGTCATTCCGGCGGCTCTCGTCGATACGGTGATCGAGGAAGGGCGGGAGCAGGAACGGCTCGAAGCCTGGATCATGGAGGAAGTGGAGCGCGGCGTGCCGCTCCCCGGCCTCTATCCGCCCAACGAAGAGACGCTCGCCCGCTACCGGGCGGCGCATCCCGCCAAAAAATAAAAATTAATCGCGCTGCGAAGAATGGTTAAGTTTTTGCGTCGAAAAATCGCGACCAAGCTCAAGCTTTGAGAGGCGAGGGGAGAGGGGGATGGCGCTTTCGCGCAAACGGGTCTTGGTCACTGGCGGGGCGGGGTTTCTCGGCTCGCATCTTTGCGAGCGTCTGCTCGAAGCGGGTCACGACGTGCTCGCGGTGGACAATTACTTCACCGGCCGGCGCGACAACGTGGCGCATCTCCTCAACCATCCCCGTTTCGAGATCATGCGCCACGACATCTGTTTTCCGCTCTATGTCGAGGTCGATGAGATCTACAATCTCGCCTGCCCGGCCTCGCCCATCCACTACCAGTTCGATCCGGTACAGACCACCAAGGTGAGCGTGATCGGCTCGATCAACATGCTCGGGCTTGCCA
>KN174008.1:18378-20928 GCA_000759655.1 Acidicaldus organivorans
CCGAGCGGATCATCGCGCTGACCGGTTCGCGCTCCCGCCTCGTCCATCGCCCGCTGCCCCAGGATGATCCGACCCAGCGCTGCCCGGACATCACCAAGGCCCGCACCCTGCTGGGCTGGGAGCCGCGCGTGCCGCTCGAGGAGGGTCTTAAGCGGACGATCGATTATTTCCGCGCCCTGATCGAGGCATGACTCTGGTCGAAGCATGACTCACGACGTGGATGTCTTCTTTCTTTGAGGCCGCGGCGCCTTGCTTCCGTCCTTCGTCTCCCTCCAAAAGGCGCCCTCCGGCAGCCATCGTCGCACCGGCTTGATGAGGCTGGGATAAACGCTTTCAAAGGTGAGGCGGCTCGCCAGATCCCGCCCCCGCGCCGCAATCGCCTTGGCCTCCGCGTCATGGGTGATGAGCCACTCCGCCCGCTCGTCGAGATCGGAGAAATCGGGCGCGACGGGGACGTAATGCTGCCAGGGCTTGAGCGCGCCGTGATACCACTGACGGAAGCCGAGTTCCGATTGGACGAGGAAGACGCAGTTGCCCATGAGCAGGGCGCTGAACATGTCCCGCCAATCATTGGCATTGCCGTCGATGACGAGGCGGGCCTTGTATTTGAGGGGGGCGAGCGGCGGGGGGGGACGGCGCAACAGCCCCGCCTCCTCGATCCGCGAAATGAGGTGAAGCTCGCGGATCTGCACGATGCCGCTGAGCGCGACGTCGAACAGACCGGCATGCCGCGCCTGGCGGGCCGCCATGCAGAGGTGAAGCCGGGGAAGCCAGCGGAAATCATCCGGCGCGCCCACCGGAGGGGGGCGGAAACGCCGCCGCCCCGTCGTCTCCCCGCGCCAGAAAATGCGCAAATCCCGCTCCTCCCACGGCACCCAGTGCGCTTCGATCTCCTCGCGCAGACCGAGATAGCCGTAAGATGAGAAGAAATCGGGATCGGGGATCGGGCAGGCGCGCGCCTCACGGGTGGAAAAGGCGAGAGTAGGGTATTCGCCGCTATCGCCGAGCTCGGCGAGAACGGTCGAAGAAAGGGAGGTATCGAAGGCCGTCATCACGGCAAGCACTTCGAGGACGGCGGGGAGCCGATGCAACAGCACGTGCACCCGGTACCGCCCCCGCCAGTCCTGGTGAAAGGCAAGCTCTATCCGCTTCCCCTCGATTCCGACCCGGCAGACTTCGGCGTGAATGCCGGGAACGAGCTCGCCGACGTCGAAAAATCCGAACCGCACCTCGAGGGAGAGGCCCCGCGCGGCAAAGTAACCGCGAAGGATGTCATTGATTTTTCTTGACATCTCCTCTTGGTCGGCCTGTGCCTCAAGTGCAGCAAGCCCGCTCGAGCTTCGGGAAAAATCTCCGACGGCAGAGAAGAAAATCTCACGTTGCGGGGCCCATGCCACCTGCTTCACTCCCGTTCCTCCCTCCATGGATTCCCTCCTCCCGCCAATGCTCCCTCGTCCCGGGCTTCCAACCAATTGCGGGACGATTGATCAGACGTTAATCAATGAAGGATGTTTGTATCCGTTTTTATGATTTTTCAATAAATTTTTGCATCGCGGCCAGCGTGGCCTCGCTCACGTGATGCTCCATCCCTTCCGCATCCTGCCGCGCCGTCGTCTCATCGACCCCGATCGCCCGCAGGAACGCCTCCACCACCGCATGGCGCTGGCGGACCCGCGCGGCGAGCGCCCGTCCGGCCTCGGTCAGGGTCACCGAGGCATAGGGCTCGGTCACCGCGAGACCATCGCGCGCCAGCCGGGCGAGGGTGCGGATCACGGTGACGTGGCTCACCCCGAGCGAGCGGGCGATATCGGTGGCGCGCGCTTCGCCGTGGGCGCGGATGAGATCGTCGATCAGTTCGACATAGTCCTCGGCGATCTCGCTTTGCCGGTCGTCGCGGGCGCGGCCGAAGCGGGCGCGGGCGGCGGCGATAGCGGGATCGTCGGGGCGGGGTCGGCGGCGCGCTGTCATGGCCCCCGCGCATATCAGAAGAGGGAGCGTTTCAACAACCCGCCTCAATCGCTGGCAAGCCGCGCCGCCGCTACTGGTGCGGCAAGCGCGAAGAGCGCCCCGATGTCGCCGCCCTCCTCGAGTCCGAGCAGTCTTTCCGCGAGATGCCGGCTCCGTTGTGCCCCCAGCACCGGCGCGGCGAGATCGTCGAATTTGGCGATGAGCGCCGAGGCTTCCGGAAAATTCTCGGGCTCGCCGCTCGGCACCTCCACCGTCTCGACGAAGCGCTCCCCGCGCGCCTCGATGCTCACGCGCCCTGCCATGTAACGGGGGAAGAGCGCCTCGATTTCCGGATCCTCGATGCACTCGGTGCGTGCCATCAGCGCTTGGATGGCGGGATCGCCGAGATGGAGGCGGTAGCTGTCCCAGCCCATCCGGCCCGTGGCCAGGGCGACGGCGACGACGAAGGGGGCGCTGAACTGGCCGTCCACCACGTTCTCCGGGGCGCGTTTCTTCTCGATCGGCGCGCCGATGAGGAGCATCCCGGCGCGGGGCAGGCCGATGGTGATGCGGCTGATCTCCTCCGGACGCAGCCCGAGCCGG
>KN174008.1:21016-21803 GCA_000759655.1 Acidicaldus organivorans
GCGCGGAGCTCAAGCGCCGCATCGATCGCGGCATGGCCGTAGCGGCAGGAGGGGGAGGGCTTGACCGCGGTGCGCATCAGCTCGAAGCGTTCGCCGAGTTGTTCGAGGGCAAGTTCAGGCGTGGGGGAGGGGGCATAGGCGGCGAGGAAACCGTGCCGCCCCTCGAACGCCTCGGCGGCGCCCTTGAAGCCGGCGCGGGCGAGCGTGGCCGCGCTGAGCCCCGCCATCGCCGCCCAGCCCACCTGGAAACGCTTGGTCCAGGCGCCGTTGGCGAGAAACTGGAGGCTTCCCGCGCTCTGGGAGAGCGCGATGCCGAAGGCCGAGGCGATGGTCTCGGCATCGAGGCCGAACACCCGTCCCGCCGCCGCCGCCGCGCCGAAGGCCCCACAGGTCGCGGTCGGATGGAAGCCGCGGTCGTAATGGGCCGCCGCGGGGAGGGCAAGCGCGATGCGGCAGGTCACGTCATAACCCGCGACGATGGCGGCGATCACGTCGCGCCCCTTGGCCCCGGTCATCTCGGCCGCGGCGAGCGCGGCGGGGATCACCGGCGCGCCCGGATGGAGCGAGGAGGGGGCGTGGGTGTCGTCGAAGTCGAGCGAGTGTCCAAGCGCGCCATTGAGCAGCGCCGCCCCCGCTGCCGTGTAACGCATGGCGCAGCCGAACACGCCGTGGCTCCCTGGCGCGAGCCCGAGCGCCCGCACCGCGGCGAGCAGCGCCGGAGTGCTCTCGGCGTCATAGCGGGCCCGGATGATGTTGCCGGCGAGATCGAGGAGAAGAAGGGCGGCGC
>KN174008.1:22101-24480 GCA_000759655.1 Acidicaldus organivorans
CGGCGGCATGGGCGGCAAGAGCGGCGGTGACGGCAGTCATGGCGCGTTTCCTCGCATTTTCCCCTCGCCACTTTTCCGCTGACCCAATTCAAGCGGGAAGAGGACGCGGGCCGGATTTGGGGGAGAGTTTGGCGCAAGCTGCCCCTCCTGCCAAGACCGCCCCCGAAAAGAGGGGTAGCGGCGCGATGAGGCGCGGGAACTGGCGAGGTCCGGGAAGTTGTGGCAAGGAAGCGCCATGCAGAGACGGGACTTCTTGACGGGCCTCGGCGTGGGCTTGGGCGGGCTTTTGGGGGGAGCGGGCCTTCCGTTCCACCCTGCCTCTGCCGCCCCCAATGATGCGGCACCCAATGGTGTGGCCCCCAATGACGCGAATGGGGCGGATTTCGCCCGCTTCCTCGCAACCGTGCGGGCCGAGGGCGCGGCGCGCGGCCTTCCGGCTGCCGTGCTCGATGCCGCGCTCGGGGGTCTCACCCCCGACCCGCAAGTGCTCGCCCTGATCGCGCATCAGCCGGAATTCACTCTCCCCTGGCCGGTCTATGCCGGGCGGGCGATCTCCCCGGCGCGGATCGCGGCGGGACGGGCGGCGCGGCGCAGGGTCGCCCCGCTCCTGCCCGTGCTCGAACGTGATTTCGGTGTTCCTTCCGCCATCTTGCTCGGCATCTGGGGGATCGAGTCGAATTATGGTGCCACACCGGGCAACTTCCCGGCGATCAGGAGCCTCGCCACCCTCGCCTATGGGAGCGCCCGGCCCGCCTTCTTCCGCGCCGAACTCTTCGCCGCGCTCGAGATCATCCGCCGTCAGGGTCTTTCGCCCGCCACGCTCGCCGGAAGCTATGCCGGGGCGCTCGGCCAGCCCCAGTTCATGCCGAGCGCCTATCTTCGCTACGCGGTCGATTTCAATCAGGACGGCTCGGCCGATATCTGGCACGACGAGGCGGACGTGCTCGCCTCGATCGCCAACTACCTCAAGGACAATGGCTGGACGCCGGGCCTCGCCTGGGGAGCCCCGCTCGCCGCGGGCGCCCCGCCCGCGGGGAGCGCCGCATCCTCCGGGCAGACGGGGCCTCTGCCGCTCGCCGTGTGGCGGGCGCGCGGGGTGCGGGAGGCGGCGCGGCTCGGCTCACCGGAGGCGAAGGCCCGGCTCCTCCTCCCGCGCGGGGGACAGAAACCCTTCCTGGTCACCGCCAATTTCGACGTGATCAAGGAATACAACCACTCCGATTTCTACGCCCTGGCGGTCGCCCTGCTCGGAGAGAGGATCGCAACATGAGACGCGCCCTGGCCTTCGCCCTCCTTGGCCTCATGGCAAGCTGCGGCCCGGCGGGAGCCGATGACCAGCACGGCAATTCGGGCCTCTCCGGCATCCGCGCCTTCTTCGCCCGCCTCTTTCATCATGAGAAGCCGCCTGAGGCGCATCCCCATTACGTGGTGGGCGAACCCTACCAGGCAGGGGGCGTGTGGTTCTACCCGGTCGAGAACTTCGCCTATGACGCGAAGGGACTCGGCGCGGTCGATCCTCCCGGCTACCCGCCGCTCACGGCGGATGGCGAGCTCTACGACCCCCGAGCGATGGCCGCCGCCATGCCCACGCTGCAGCTTCCGGCGATCGCCCTCGTCACCGATCTCGAGACCGGGCGCAGCGTGCGGGTGCGGGTCAATGACCGCGGCCCCGCCAATCCGGGGCGCATCATCTCGGTCACCCCCCGGGTGGCGGAGCTCCTCGGCTTCCCTCCCTCTGGCGTGGCCCAGGTGCAAGTGACGCTCGATACGGCGGCGAGCGAGGCGCTCGCCCAGCAATTGCGGGGCGGGGCGGATCAGATCGCGCTTTCCGCCGCCCCGCGCGGGGATGTGGCGGTGGCCGATCTCGGCAACCCAGGGGCCGCGCCCGCCGCGCCCGCCCATCCGGCAGGGTTCGACCCGCTCGCCCCGCAAACCCAGACGGTGCCGCTCCGGCTTCCCGAGGAAGTGCACCAAGGCGCGCCGCGCCCCGGCCAGATCATCATCGATTGCGGCTCGTTCAGCACCTATGAGGCGGCAAGGCGCGAACTCTCCCTGCTTTCGGGCCTCCCCGCCCGCATCGAGCGCCGACTGGTCAATGGCTCGGAAAACGACCGGGTGCTGATCGGCCCCCTTCCTTCGGTGACCGCCGCCGACCAAACTTTGGCGCAGGTTCTCAAGGCCGGCATCGCCGGCGCCGCGATCGAGGTCGAAACGCCATGAGCGAGACCATCCCCCTCCGCGCGTCCCTCTCCCGCCGCCGCGCCCTGCTCGCCGCGACATCCTTCCTCGCCGCAGGAGCCGCGCTTCCGGCGCGGGCAGCACCCAAAAAGACGCTGCGCAAGGAAGCGGCCAAGGACGCCCCGCCGCCCGCCCCCGCGA
>KN174009.1:0-3281 GCA_000759655.1 Acidicaldus organivorans
CCCACGAACACCCCGCCCGCCCCGCGCAGCACCACCGCGAACAGGGAGGGATCCGCGCCGAGCGCCTGGGCTGCCGCGGTGAGCTCCGCGATCATCGCTCCGTCGAGCGCGTTGCGCTTTTCCGGGCGGTCGAGGATGATCTCGGCCACCCCGGTGAGGGCGGGATGGGGGCGGCGATGGACGCGGCCCGGCGCGGCCCTTGCCGTGCCGTCTCTCCCTGCCGCGGCGCCGCTCATTCGACGATCGCCTGATAGACGAGGTCCTTGATCTCGCGGCGGTACCAGACGCGCTGGGGGGTGGGGAGCTGCATCATCATCACGCAGACGAGGTTCTCGGCGGGATCGACCCAGAAGAACGTCCCGGCATAGCCCGCCCGCATGAACTCGCCGACCGAGGCCGGCACGCCCGGGATGCCGGGCTGGTTGCGCACCATCACCCCGAGCCCGAACGTGTAGCCCGGCACGCCGAGCAGCATCTCGCCCGGGCTGATGATCGGGTGGATGTCGGGGCCGAGCTGATCAGAGGTCATCAGCGCCACGCTCGCCGGGCTCAGGATATCCGCCCCGGCGAGGCTTCCCTCCTCGAGCAGCATTTCGGCAAAGCGGAGATAGTCGTCGGCGGTGCCAACCGCGCCCGCCCCGCCCGAGTCCTCGGCGGGGCGGGCGCGCTCACGTCGATCAGGCGGAGCGTCTTGCCGCTCACCGGATCCTTGGCGAAGGTCGCGGCGAGCCGGTCCGCGGCCTCGGCGGAGATGGAAAAGCCGGTATCCTTCATCCCGAGCGGGTGGAAGAGACGCTCGGCAAGGAAGTCACCGAGCCGCTTGCCGCTCGCCCGCTCGATCAGCCGCCCAAGGAGATCGATGGAGAGGCTGTATTCCCACACCGTCCCTGGGGCGTAGGCGAGCGGGGCGGCGGCGAGGGCGGCGATGAAGCGGTCGGGGGTGAGGTCGGTGACGTTGTAGTCGAAATCGGGCTTGTAGAGCCCGCTCTTGAGGTAGGACTCCTTGACCAGCGGGTTGGTGGTGATCTCGCCATAGGCGAGCCCCGCCGTGTGCCGCATCAGGTCCTGCACGGTGGGCGGGCGGGGAGCGGGGACGCGGATATAGACGACCTGCCCCATCGCATCGCGGGTGGGCACGCTCACCTCGGGGTGGGCGAATTCGGGGAGGTATTTGGAGATCGGATCGGCGAGCTGGATCTTCCCCTCCTCCATCAGGGTGAGCGCGCCTGCCACCACCAGCGGCTTGGTCATCGAATAGTAGCGGAAGAGGGTCTCGCGCGTCATCGGACGCCCCGAGGCGGGGTCGGCCGTCCCGAAGGCCTTGGCGTAGGCGAGATGGCCGTCACGGGCGATCAGGATCACCGCCCCCGGAATGTGACCTGCCGCCACTTCCGCCGAAAACACCTGATCGATCCGGGAAAGCCGGGCGCTGGAGAGCCCCACCTCTTCCGGCGCGGCGGGGCTGAGGGGCTCCTCGGCGCGGAGTCCCGTCGCGGCCAGAACGATGAAACCGCCGATGAGAGCGAGCGTTTTGAGAACGAGCGCGCGGCGGCCCAAGACGCGAACGGCGACTCGACGGGCCATGCTTCGTGAGAGCGGACGCATCCTCTCCTCCCTAATCTTCTATCCCCCAGGCCATGGGCGGGCCGGGCGGATGTGGCCTGCGGAGAGGCTCGCGCAGATCGCGGGGCCGGTCAAGCAGCCCCGCGACTTGAGAGACAGGCAAGGAGGGTCGGCGCTCGCGCCATCACCCGTGCGATCGTCGGGCGTTGGACCGGTCGGCGACGGCGCCGCTTACCACTTGATCGAGAATTCGAGCCCTACCTCGTTTTCGGAGAGACGGATGGTGTCGATCCCGCCGCCTGGCAGAAGCGGGCTGACCGGGCCGGTCACCGAGTTCTGGAAGGCGTGCATATAGGCGAAGCTCAGCTCGTAGCCCGGCATGAAATCCCAGGTCGCGCCGACCGTCACATGATCCTGCACCACGCCGGGGGCGAGGATGTTGAAGGTGACGTTCTGGGCGAGGATCGGGTTGTCGCTGTGATTGTACCCGGCGCGCAGGATGAGGGTCTCGATCGGCTTGTACTCGAAGCCGACCTTGAACACGCTCACGTTTTGCCAACCGAAGCCGGGGCCGTTGGGCGAGCCGAGCGGGGCGCGTTGGCTGCTCGGGTTCCCGATCGAATCGACACCGTTATAATTGATCCATTCATAGTCGAAGGCGAAGAGGAGTTTGGGGGTGATCTGGTAGGCAAGCCCGGCGCCCACGTTTTGCGGGATGTTGAACGTGCCGCCCCCGGCGAAGAGCCCGCTATAGCCTTCGAACTGGCTCATCCAGAGCGGGGACTGGTAGGTGACGCCGAGATTGAGCTTGTCGGTCGCCTCCCACATCCAGCCGATGCGGAAGCCGCCCCCTTCCGAATAGCTGAACCCGTTATTGGTGACATGCGAAGGATTGACCGAGAGCGGTGTGAAGGCCTGCAGCCCGTAGGCCTCGAACCACTGATAGGCGATCTGCGGCGCGAAGCCGATCGCCATGGTGGGGGTGATCTTGTAGGTGAGGGTGGGGGCGATGACGAGCTGGTTGAGATTGACGCCGAGATTGCCCTGGCCGCAGAGGAGATTGGCCGGGCCGCGGCCGCAATTGATCTGCCCGCCCGGAAAATCGGTATCCATGCCCCCATTGCCATAGACGGTCACCCCGAGCGTCCAGTCGGGGGAGAGGACGTAATTGGCGCCCAGTTCCGGAATGACGAAATCATCATCGCGGCTGGTGGCCGAGCCATTGAGCCCGAAGGCATTGCCGCTCTGGCTGACGCTGCGGCTGGGCAGGAAGAGCGAGACGCCGAGATCGACGCGCGTTCCGACGAAGGCCATGGTGGCGGGGTTGTTGGCCCCGCCCATCGCGTCCTCGGCGATGGCGTAGGCGGTACCGCCGCGCCCGTCGGCGAAGATGCCGTAGCCGTCGGCGAAATAGCCGTCGGTGGCGAAGGCCGGGGCGAGCGGCAGGCCGGCCAGGGCGAGACCGGTGAGGGCAAGGCCGGCTCCCCGGCGCGGCAACGACGATGGGCGATGGGGCATGAACTTTCCTCCTTTCCCGGAGCCCGGCGGGCCCCGCTTTTCCAGTCCTTCCGGGTCTTCCGCCCGGAGATCGGATCTTCCCACCCCTTGCGGGGCCCTCCCGTCCGGCGCGGAGACAGCACTTTCGGGAAGCGCGCTCCCGCCGGATGACCAGGAGATAAAAAACATATGACAGAAACGTCATCTCGCGAAATGGAAAA
>KN174009.1:3404-3482 GCA_000759655.1 Acidicaldus organivorans
GCGCGATATTTTTTGATTTATATCAATGACTTGCTAAATGATGCGGCCGCCGTTCGCCGCTTGAGATCGAAATGATCG
>KN174010.1:0-4667 GCA_000759655.1 Acidicaldus organivorans
GACCTACGGTGCGGGCGGTTCGACCCAAGCCCGCACCCACGCCACGGTGGTGCGCATTGCGCGTGAGACCGCCCTCACTCCGGCGGCCCATCTCACCTGCATCGGTGCGAGCCGCGAGGAGATCGACGCCATCGCCCGCCGCTACTGGGAGGCCGGCATCCGCCACATCGTCGCCCTGCGCGGCGATCCGCTGCCCGGCGAGCGCTATGCGCCCCGCCCCGATGGCTACGCCTTTGCTGCCGATCTGGTGGCGGGGCTCCGGCGCATCGCGCCCTTCGAGATCTCGGTCGCCGCCTATCCCGAGACCCATCCCGAGGCGCTGAGCCCCGAGGCCGATCTCGACAATCTCAAGCGCAAGCTCGATGCCGGGGCGACGCGGGCGATCACCCAGTTCTTCTTCGACACCTCCGTCTATCTCCGCTTCCTCGAACGGGCGCTGGCCGCTGGCATCACCGCCCCCATCGTGCCCGGCATCCTTCCCGTCTCCAACTTCGTCCAGGCTGCCCGGTTCGCGGCGCGTTGCGGGGCGAGCATCCCCTCCTGGCTTGGCCGTCTATTCGAGGGTACCGAGAAGGACCCCGAACTGAGGCGGATGATCGGGGTGGTGGTGGCCGCCGAGCAGGTGCGGCTGCTCCAGGCCAACGGCGTGGACGAGTTCCACTTCTACACGCTGAACCGCCCAGACCTCACTTACGCGATCGCCCACATCCTCGGCGTCAGGCCGCAGCCGGACGCATCTCGAGACGCCGGTAGAGAGGGCGCAACAGCGCCGGGCTGAGATAGAGCGGGAACTGGCAGAGCGCGAAGAAGAGGGCGATTCGCGGATCGGCGGCATGCGGCAGCACGGCGAGGTAGAGCGCCATGTTGCGGTTGCCGGAGACGAGCCCGGCTGAGAGCGCCTCCCGCCGCCCCATCCACAGGAAAGCGAGCGTGGTGAGGAGGTTGAGCCCGAAATCGGCGGCGAAGGCGGCAACCGTCGCCACCCCCACCCAAAGCGGATCGGCAAGGAGCCGCGCGGTGAGCCCATCCATCACCCCGAGCCCATAAAGGGTGAGCAGGATCACCACGCCCCCATCGACCGCGCCTGCCGCCCGCTCCAGCCGATCCCGCCCGGCAAGCCTCCGGATGAGGAGCGAGGCGAGGGTGGGTAGCCCCACCACCAGGGCGAGCCGCTCCATCAGGGCGAGCGGAGTGAGGGCGAGATCGACCCCGGTGAGAGCGAAGGCAAGCGGCGGCGCGGTGAGGGGGAGGAGGAAGGTGCTCCCCAGCGTCATCAGGAGCGAGAGCTCGGGATCGAGCCCGACCAGCCGGGCGAAGGCGGGGGCGGAAAGCGCGCCGGCGCCGGTGGCGAAGACCACCAGCCCCGCCGCGATGCCGGGATCGAGCGGCAGGGGGAGGATGAGGAGGCGGACGATAAGCGGGGAGGGGATGAGGTGGAAGAGGAGAAGGAGGACGAGGCGGCCCGGTCGCTTGAGGTGAAAGATTACCGCGGCGAGGTCGATGCGGAGCAGGACGAGGGTCATCAGCGCCAGGACTTCGGGGAGAATGACGAAGCGGAGCAGATGGGCGAGCGGCGGGATGAGGAGGCCTCCGAAAATGCCGACGGCGAGGATCTCGCTTCCCCGCCGTCCCAGCGCTTCGAGCAGCCGTCTCACCCCTGCCATCGCCTCACCTATCCCCTTTTGTCCCCTTTTGCCGCCCCTTCGCCCAACCTGCCTTGGAACGAAGGGCGGCTCCCTCTATACCCGTGGCGTGAACATGCCCTCCGCATCCATCATGGCCGAGGCGCTCGGCCGCCTGAACCCCGAACAGCGCATGGCTGTCGAGACGATCGACGGCCCGCTCCTCGTGCTCGCCGGCGCGGGCACGGGCAAGACGCGGGTGCTCACCACCCGCTTCGCCTATCTCATCGCCTCCGGCGCGGCGCGGGCCGAGGAGATCCTCGCCTTCACCTTCACCAACAAGGCGGCGCGCGAGATGCGCGAGCGGGTCGCCGCCCTGCTCGGCGGGCCCGTGGAGACCCTCTGGATCGGCACGTTCCATGCGATCGCCGCTCGCCTGCTGCGCCGCCATGCCGAGGCGGTGGGGCTTAGGCCCGATTTCACCATTCTCGATACCGATGACCAGCTTCGCCTGATCCGCACGCTCGCCGCCGAGCAGGGCATCGACCCGAAGTCGGCCCCGCCCCGCTTTTTGCTTGCCCAGATCCAGCGTTGGAAGGATCGCGCCCTCGCCCCCGAGGCGGTTCCGGCGGCGGAGGCGGCCAGTGTGGCGGACGGCAAGGGGTTCGACCTCTACGCCACCTACCAGGAGCGGCTGCGCGGGCTGAACGCGGCTGATTTCGGCGATCTCATCCTCTACATGGTCGAGCTTCTCCGCCACGATCCCGACCGGCTTGCCCGGCTCCAGCGGCGCTTCCGCCATGTCCTGGTCGATGAGTATCAGGACACCAACGTCGCCCAGTATCTCTGGATCCGCCTCCTCGTCGAGGGGCACGGGCGGATCTGCTGCGTCGGCGACGAGGACCAGAGCATCTATTCCTGGCGCGGGGCGGAGATCGACAACATCCTCCGCTTCGAGCGCGATTTTCCCGGATCCCGCATCGTCCGTCTCGAGCGCAATTACCGCTCGGGCGAGGCGATCCTCGCCGCCGCGAGCGGCCTGATCGCCCACAACGAAGCCCGGCTCGGCAAGACGCTGCGCCCGGCCGATCCTGCCCGCGCCGGCGAGAAGGTGCGGGTCGTCGCGCTCGAGGATTCGGACGAGGAGGCGCGTTTCGTCGCGACGATGATCGAGACCTGGCGGGCGGAGGGCGAGCGGCTTGCCGAGATCGCCATCCTGGTCCGCGCCGGGTTCCAGACCCGCGCCTTCGAGGAGCAATTCCTCGCCCGCAATCTCCCCTACCGGGTGGTGGGCGGCCTCCGCTTCTATGAACGGGCCGAGATCCGGGACGCGCTCGCCTACGCCCGCCTTCTCTTCCATGAGGAGGATGACCTCGCCTTCGAGCGCATCCTCAACGTGCCCAAGCGCGGGGCGGGGGAGAGCACGCTGCAGGCGCTGCGTGCGGCCGCCGTCGAGCGGAACCTTTCCCTCCTCGAGGCGGCGCGCGCCCTCTGCGCGGAGCGGAAGCTGCGCGGCAAGGCGGGGGAGGGGATCGGGCGTCTCCTCGACGATCTCGACCGCGCCCGGCGCCTGCTTGCGGAACGCGGGGCGGCGAAGACGCTCGAGATCCTGCTCGAGGATGTCGGCTATTTCGACCTCTGGCGGCGCGAGGGGACGCTCGAGGCCGAGGGACGGCTCGAGAACCTCCGCGAACTGATCCGGGTGATCGGCGAGTTCGGCTCGCTCGGCGAGTTCCTCGAACATGTCGCGCTCGTCACCGAGCTCGACGAGACGGTCGAGGAAGAGAAGGTGAGCCTGATGACGCTGCACGCCGCCAAGGGCCTCGAATTCGACATCGTGGTCCTGCCGGGCTGGGAGGAGGGGATGTTCCCCAATGCGCGGGCCCTCGAGGAAGGAGGCGAGCGGGCGCTCGAGGAGGAGCGGCGGCTCGCCTATGTGGGCCTTACCCGGGCCCGGCGGCGGGCGGTGATCACCCACGCGCGCTACCGGCGCATGTTCAACCAGGTGCAGGCGGCGATGCCGAGCCGCTTTCTCGACGAACTCCCCGCCGAGTGGGTCGAGACCGGCGCCCCGGGCCCGAAGCGCCGCGGGTTGGGCCGCGTCACGGCGCCAGCGTTCGCGGCAGGGAGCCGGGTGATGCACGAAATCTTCGGCGAAGGAACGGTGCTCGCCGCCCATGAGGGACGGGTCGATGTCGCCTTCGACCGGATCGGCCCCCGCCGGGTGCTGAGCGACTACGTCCGGCCTCTTTCCGACTGAACGCACCTCTTTCCGGTTGAACGAAATCCGATTGAACGAAATGGACCCTCTCCCTTCTTCCCGCCGCCGCGCCGCCAGAGCCGGGGCCTCTCCCAGGGAGGGAGCGCCCCAGCGGCGAGCGCTCCAGCGGCCCGAGGAGACGATAGAGGCCCTCCGGCTTGCCCCGCTCAGCGCGGCGGCGGCGGAGGTCTTCGAGGCCGCGCTCGACCCCCATTGCCGGAGCGTGAGCCGTTTCCGCCTCGATGATCCGGCCACAAGCCGCGATCAGGACGGGTCGTGGCAGGTGGAGGCCTTCCCTGAGGAGGGGACGGAGGCTGCCCTCGATCTCGCCCTTTCGCTCGCCCGGACGGTGAGTGGCGAGGAGCCCGGGATCGAGCGGCTCCGCCTGCCGCGCGCGGGCTGGCTTGCCCGCAACCTCCGCGCCTTCGCCCCGCAGAAGGTGGGGCGGCGCTTCCTCATCTGCCCCACCCATCTTCCTTCGCCGCGCGCCGACGGGCGGATCGAGATCAGGCTCGATGCGGGGCTTGCCTTCGGCTCGGGCGAGCATCCCTCGACACAGGGCGTGCTCCGCGCCCTCGAAACCTTGCCGCACCCCCCCCGGCGGATTCTCGATCTCGGCACCGGCTCGGGCATTCTCGCCCTCGCCGCGATCCGGCTCTGGCACCGCAAGTTGCTCGCCTCCGACCGCGACCCGGTCTCGGTGCGGGTGGCGCGGGACAATGCGCGGCAGAACCGGCTCGCGCCGTGGTTCGAAGGCGTGGTGAGCGATGGCTGGCGGGCGAGAA
>KN174010.1:4757-6356 GCA_000759655.1 Acidicaldus organivorans
GGCTGGCCGGGCTCCGCGATCTCGATCTGGTGATGGCGAACCTTCTCGCCCGGCCTTTGATGGCGCTGGCGCGCGATCTCGCCCTTCACCTCGCCCCCGGCGGGGTGAAGGGCGAGATCGCGCGCCCTCGCCATCAAAGGCCGGGCGAGAAGGTTCGCCATCACCAGATCGAGATCGCGGAGCCCGGCCTTTGATGGCGATGGCGCGCGATCTCGCCCTTCACCTCGCCCCCGGCGGGGTGGCGATCCTCTCGGGCTTGCCCGCGCGGCAGGAGCGGATGGTGCTCGCCGCGCACCGCCGCCACGGCCTCGTCCTCATCCGCCGGATCGAGGTGCAGGGCTGGCGGACGCTCGTCCTGCGGCGGGGCTGGGGCGGGCGAACGCGGCGCCCGCGATGACCAGCGCGGCAGCGAGCCACAGCCGGAGCGAGGCCTCCGCTCGCCCGAGGGCGACGAGCCAGAAAGTGGAAAGAAGGGGGGCGAGATAGGCGAGCGGAGGCCTCCCCCCGGCTGTGGCTCGCTGCCGCGCTGGTCATCGCGGCAGCGAGCCACAGCCGGAGCGAGGCCTCCGCTCGCGCGAGGGCGACGAGCCAGAAAGTGGAGAGAAGGGGGGCGAGATAGGCGAGCGCGCCGAGGAGGGCCAGCGAGCCCCGCTTGGTAGCGAAGTCCCAGAGGAAGAAGGCGAGCCCCGCCGGGCCGAGACCGATCGCAGCTAGGGCGGGCCATTGCCGTGGAGTGGGGCGTATCCAGCCGGTGCTCGCCGAGGCGACGAGGGCCGCGGCGAGGGCGACGAGGAGGCAGGTGAGCGCGAGCGGCGCGGTGGGCACGCCCGCGAACCGCCGGTTGAGCACCGAATAGGAGGCCCAGGTCAGCGCGCAACCCAGCGCGGCGAGCAGCCCCGGCCAGGAGCCGGAGAGGGCGGGCTCGGCAGGAGAGAGGAGCAGAATCGCCGCAAAGCCGCAAAGTGCGCCGAGCATGCGGCGGAAGAGCGGGCCGCTTTCCTCGCCCGGGCTCATCAGCACGATGAGGAGCGGCCAGAGATAGTTGAGGAGATTGGCCGAGGCGGGCTCGGCATGGGTCAGCGCGTAGAAATAGAGCGCATGGAAGAAAAAGAGCCCGCTGAAGCTCACCATGTAGAACGCGGGCGGAGCGCGGCGTAGCTCCGCCAGACCGCCACGGAAAAGGAGAAAGAGGACCCCGCCCGCCCCGGCGATAGCGAAAGTGAGGGCGAGCGTCTCGAAGGGGGGAAGGCCGCGCGTGTCGGTGGTGAAGAGGGCGAGGGTGGACCACATCAGGATCGCGGCGAGCCCGGCGAGCGTCGCCCCCTTCCGTCCGGGCCCGCGGATGGCGGCGGTGTTCGGGCTCACGGGACGTCCTCGGGGGTGAGGGCGACGTCGATGAGGCGGGCGAAGACGTCCGCCTCCTGGGCGCCGGCGATGGCGAAGCGGCTGCCGAAGATGAAGCAGGGCACCCCGCTGATCCCCAAACGATGTGCGCGGATATTGTCGGCGTGCACGGCGTCGGCCTCCTCGCCGCTGCCCAAGAACTGCGCCACCTCTTCGCCGGAAAGCCCCACCCCTTCTGCGATGCGGCAGAGGAGG
>KN174010.1:6449-7032 GCA_000759655.1 Acidicaldus organivorans
TCGGGGTCGCCGATATCGGCGCCCTCGGCGAAATGGGCGGTGTGCAAGGCCTCGACCACTTCGAGGCCGCGGCCCTTGCGCGCGGCGAAACGGACGAGGCGGTGCGCCTCGACCGAGCTCGGGATCCGCCGCATCCGCTCGAAGCGGAAGGGGACACCCTCACGCCGGCCGATCTCCTCGATCACCGCGAAAATGCGCCGGGCGCGGTCCTCGCCGGAAAACTTGCGGATGAGATATTCATTGAAGGGAAGCCCCTGGCGCGGGATGTCGGGATTGAGGAGGAAGGCGTGCCAAGTGAAGCGCACTTCGAGCTCCTCGAAACGTTCGAGGGCGCGGCGAAGCCGCCTCAGCCCGAGATGGCACCACGGGCAGACGAGGTCGTGGATGACCTCGACATGGAGAACGGCGCGTCGCGGGGGCGGGATGGCGTTCATGTCCGCCTGAGAGTATCGGCGGAAACTTCGGTTTGAAAAGACCGTCCGCGTGTGCCTGCCCGGCACGCATGTGCCCGCCTGGCACGCGTGTGCCCGCCCGGCACCGGCCGGGACAGGCTCATGGGGGGCTCCGGGGGAGAGGGTGTGGG
>KN174011.1:0-1277 GCA_000759655.1 Acidicaldus organivorans
CCCTCATGAGTGCCGGCCCTGACACCCCCCCTCCCGAATTCTCCCGCCCGCTTCCGCTCGCCCGCCTCGGCGCGGTAGGCGAGCCGGTGGAAATCGCGGCTTCGGCGGCGGAATGCGCCGCCCTCGCCCGCCGCTTCGGCCTGCCCGAGATCGCCGAACTGCGCGGGGCGTTCCGGCTGCGCCGGGCGGAGGCGGGGCGGGTGGTGGCGGAGGGGCGGATCACCGCCCGCTTCACCCAGATCTGCGTCGTCACCCTCGATCCCTTCCCCGCGAGCCTCGATGAGGCGTTCGAGCTCCACTTCGTCCCCGAGGGCGAGGACAATCTCGACCCCGACCCGGAGCGGCCCGACGAGATGGGCTATGAGGGCGAAATGATCGATCTCGGCGAGGCGCTCGCCCAGCAGCTCGCCGTGAGCCTCGATCCCTTCCCCCGCCATCCCGCGCTCGGCCCGCGCGGGGCGCATGACCGCATCGAGGAGGCCGAAGATAGGATCCGCCCCTTCGCGGGGCTCGCCGCCCTCCTCAAGCGGCAGAACTGAGGCGGCGCGGGCAACTGCGGGCGGCCTCCCCGCGCCGCCCGTGGTTTACTAGTGCCCTTGCCCCTCTTGCACTTGCTCTGGGGGAGGGGCTTTGCTAGAGCCCCTGCCGAGTTGGTGACAGGATGGCCGTATCCCGTTCCGGGGACGGCCCTGATCGAGGAAGGCATTATCCATGGCGGTCCCCAAGAAGAAGACCTCGCCCTCGCGACGGGGCATGCGGCGCAGCCACGAGGCGCTCAAGCCCGAGCGCTTCGCCGAGTGCCCGAATTGCGGCGAGCAGAAGCGCCCGCATCACGTCTGCCCGCATTGCGGTCATTACGACGGACGCGAAGTGGCGGCGGCAGGCCATGAGCTCAAGGGCACGGTCCGGCTCTGAGCCGCGCCGCGGCGCCCACCCCCTGCCCGGCTGCAACGCCGCGGCGGTGCGGTGAGCGCGCTTCCCTTCATCGCCATCGACGGGATGGGCGGCGATGCCGCGCCGGGCATCGTCATCGACGGGCTCGAGATGGCGCTCGAGCACCAACCCGAGGTCCGCTTCCTGATCTTCGGCGATGAAGGGAAGCGCGTTCACCGCACCGCCGCGGCGTTGCGGTGAGCGCGCTTCCCTTCATCGCCGAAGATCAGGAGGCGGGCCTCGGGATGGCGCTCGAGCACCATCCCGAGGCCCGCTTCCTGATCTTCGGCGATGAGGCGCGGCTCGCCCCGTTGCTTGCCCGCACCAAGCGGCTCGCGCAGGCG
>KN174011.1:1378-1448 GCA_000759655.1 Acidicaldus organivorans
GCACGGCTCTGCCATGCGCCCGAAGTGATCGGCGGCGAGCTCAAGCCGACCGCGGCCTTGCGCCTGCGCG
>KN174011.1:1531-11041 GCA_000759655.1 Acidicaldus organivorans
GGGCCTCGATGCGGCTCGCCATCGAGGCGGTGGCCTCGGGCGAGGCGGCGGGGGTGGTCTCGGCGGGCAATACCGGCGCCCTGATGGCGCTCGCCAAGATCGTGCTCAAGACGCTGCCCGGCATCGACCGCCCGGCGATGGCAGGGATCGCGCCCTCCGCCAAGGGCGAGGTGGTGATGCTCGATCTTGGCGCCAACATCGCCTGCGACCCGCGCAACCTGGTCGAGTTCGCGGTGATGGGCGACGTCTTCGCCCGCATCGTGCTCGGCCTGCCCAAGCCCACCCTCGGCCTGCTCAATGTCGGCTCGGAGGAGCAGAAGGGCGACGAGACCCGCCGCCAGGCCGCCGAGATCCTGCGCGCAAGCCCGATCGGGGCGCAGTTTTACGGCTTCGTCGAGGGGCACGACATCGCCGCCGGCACCACGGATGTCATCGTCACCGACGGGTTCAGCGGCAACATCGCGCTCAAGACCGGCGAGGGCGCGCTCCATCTGGTGGGGACGCTGCTGCGCGAGATCTTCACCGCGAGCCTCTCCGCGCGCCTCGGCTATCTCCTCGCCCGCTCGAGCCTCGAGCGGCTGCGCGACTGGCTCGACCCCCGCCGCTACAACGGGGCGGTGATGGTCGGGCTCAACGGCGTGGTGGTGAAGTCGCATGGCGGGACGGACGCCAAGGGCTTCGCGCATGCCGTCGAGGTGGCGATCGACATGGTCGCCAACCGCTTCAACGACCAGATCCGCGACGGCCTCGCCGCCATGGTCGCCGCCCTTCCCGACGCCTCCCCGCAATCGCCGCGGCGTGCGGCCAGTTCGTGAACCGAGTGAAGATGTCCCCCTCCCCCACCGCTTCGCCGCGCCGCGCCCTGCTCGCCGGGGTGGGCGGCTACCTGCCCCGCCGCATCGTCACCAATGACGAGCTCGCGCTCAAGCTCGACACCTCCGATGAGTGGATCCGCGAGCGCACCGGCATCCGCGCCCGCCACATCGCCGAGGGCGAGGAGACGGCGGCCTTCATGGGGGCGCGCGCCGCCGAGGCCGCGCTTGCTGCGGCCGGAGCGGGGGCGCGCGAGGTCGATGCGATCATCCTCGCCACCTCCACCCCCGATCACGCCTTCCCCTCGACCGCGGTCGAGGTCCAGGCCCTGCTCGGCATCACCCGCGGCTTCGCCTTCGACGTCGCCGCCGCCTGCTCGGGCTTCATCTACGCGCTCGCCGTGGCGGAGGGGATGATCCGCGCTGGGCAGGCGGAAGGCGTGCTCGTCATCGGCAGCGAAGTCTATTCGCGCATCCTGGACTGGTCCGACCGGCGCACCTGCGTCCTCTTCGGCGACGGGGCAGGGGCGGTCTTCCTCCACGCCACGCGCGAGGAGACGGGCGGACGGGGGGTGCTTTCCACCCACATCCACGCCGATGGGCGGCATCGCGACATCCTCTACGTCGATGGCGCGGTGGGGCGGCGCGAGCGTCCCGGCCATCTCCGCATGGACGGCCAGGCGGTGTTCCGCCAGGCGGTGACGCTGCTCGCCGCCGCGGTCGATGAGGCGCTCGCCGCGCATGGGCTGGGGCGCGAGGCGGTGGACTGGCTGGTGCCGCATCAGGCCAACCGCCGCATCATCGACGCGATGGGCCGCCGGCTCGGCCTTCCCCCGGAGCGGGTGGTGGTCACCATCGACCATCACGCCAATACCTCGGCCGCCTCCATCCCGCTGGCGCTCGCCGAAGCGGTGGGCGATGGGCGGATCCGCCCGGGCGATCTGGTGCTGATGGAGGCTCTGGGCGGCGGACTCACCTGGGGCTCGGCGCTGGTTCGCATGTAGGTCCCGGAGCCGGGACGGGCAGGGCCGGGACGGGAAGGTCTGGGGCACGCCCGTCGCGATGCGCATGCGTGCGGCGCGGGCGTTGGCGCGGCTTCGGCACAGTGTCATAAACCCCCCATGCGACTGCTCTATCATCACCCGGTTTGCCCCTATTCGCGGAAGATCCGCCTGCTGCTCGCCGAAAAGCGGCTTGGCTTCGAGCTGCGCGTCGAGAAGCCCTGGGAGCGGCGGGCCGAGTATCTCGAGCTCAACCCGGCCGGCACGGTGCCCACGCTGATCGAGGACAACGGGCTCGTCATCCCCGATTCGGTGGTCATCGCCGAGTATCTGGAGGAGGCCTATCCCGACACCTCGCTGATGGGCCGCACCCTGGCCGAGCGGGTCGAGGTGCGCCGCCTCACCGCCTGGTTCGACGGGCGGTTTGCCGAGGATGTGAGCCGCATCCTGCTCGAGGAAAAGGTCTTCAAGCGTCTCGCCGGGGAGGGATATCCCGATTCGCGGCTCCTGCGGGCGGGCTATGCGGCGCTCAAGGAGCACCTCGCCTATCTCGGCTGGCTGGCCGAGACGCGGCGCTATCTCGCCGGAAGCCAGCTCTCGCTCGCCGATCTCGCCGCCGCCGCCCATCTCTCGGCGCTCGATTTCGTGGGCGAGATCGACTGGACCCTCTCGCTTCCCGCGCGCGAATGGTATGCGCGGATCAAGAGCCGGCCAAGCTTCCGCCCGCTGCTTGCCGATCGGCTGCCCGGCTTCACCCCGCCCCCCCACTACGCCGATCTCGATTTTTGACCCCGCTCGCGGCCCCGGAAAGCGGCTCCGTAGAGCGGCTTTGGGCGGCTCTGGAAAGCGGCTTGGGGCGGCTTACCGGCAGCGGAGATTGACTTCGGCCTCGGCGCGGCGGAGGCGGTCGATCTCCTCATGGGCGATCGGGGTGTTGCGGAAGATCGCCCCCTGCGGCCCGTGCACCTCGGCCTGCATGCTGAGGATGGTCTCCGCCTTCTCGTAATCCTCATACGGCATCATGTCGGCGATGGTGTCGATGCCGCAGGCGCATTTCTCGAGGAGGTCATGGCGGAAGCCGTTGGCGGCGAGGCAGCCGATGACGTAATCGGCGCGCGCTGCGGTCGGGTAGTCGTAGCGCGGCTTGTGCCCCTCCTCCTCGGCCAGCGCCGCCCCCGCTCCGGTTATGAGGAGGAGAGCGGCGGCGAGCCCGAGCCGCCGCAGGGCGCTGCCGCCCGTCATGGTGTGGTCCCCTTGGGCGCCGTCTCTTGGGGTGCGGCCTCTGGGGGGTCGTCCTTGACCCCCTGGAAGACGAGCCTCTCGCCGCGCGCCGGCAGGCCCTGGTCGGGCATGGCGGGCATCTCGGCGGCGATTTCGAGGATGCCGCCCGGCACCGCGTCGCTGAGCACGAAACGGTAGGATTTGGCCGCGATCTGAGGGAGTTGGGCGAAGCGCTCCTCCCCCTTGAAGGGGGTGAGGGTGACGAGGGTCGCCGGAACCTCCCGCCCGCCGAGATTCACTTTTTCCTGCTTCACCTCTGCGCCATCGAGAAACGCCGCGCGGATCCGGTTACGATACCAGGCGGCGGCGATGCCGGTCTCGTCGCGCATCTCGTTCACGTCGTGCTCGAGGAAGACCATGAACACCGGATTGCCGCGATAGCCATCGAGGGCGGGATAGAAAACGTGATGATCGCCCGAGAGAAAATTGAACATCACATATTTTGTTCCATCGGGGTGGATGATTTTGATATCCTCGCGCACGATGTCGGTGAAACCATCGGGCCCCTGCCGCGTAAAGGCGTAGGTCAGGGTGACGGGATGGGTGATGTTGGCGAGATGGGGTGTCGAAAAGAGCGCTTTGGCCGCCGGAGCCTCCGCGGCGTTGGCCGTGCCCGCCGCCTCCGCCTCGGCTGCCGAAACCGGCGCCAGCGCCGCGGCCCCGGCGAGGAGCGCTGCGGGAAGGAGAAGGGTTGCAAGGGTTGCCAGAAAAACCCGCGCGCTGCTGCGCGGAAAACGGTCTGCGTGGGAACGGGCAGAGCTTTCGACCATCAGCGGATCTTTCCTCGGACGTGACCTCGCAGCGGAGATTGCACGTCCCCTCATGCTTCGGCAAGCGTCCTCTTCGCTTACGGTTTTTCGGGTCCTCACGGTTTTTTGTGCCCTCAGGTTTTTCTCTCGGCCGCAAGGAGGTTGTGATGATCGCGCTCGTCCTCGTCTATTGCCTCGTCTCGGATGGGTCGGTGTGCATGGAAAAGCGCCCCGTCCTCGAAGGCGAACTCACCCCCGAAGCCTGTCTGATGACGGCGCAGAAATACGCGGTGGCCTTCGTCGCCGAGCATCCGCAATGGCGTTTCGCCGGTTGGCGCTGCGAGATGGACGTGCCGCGCCAGGATCAAAGCTGAGCGCGATCTCGCGCCGTTCGATAGGATGGCTCTATCAGTTGATCGTTCAATGTAAATTTTGAAAAGCTCATCGATTTCATCAATGAGGGATCGAATATTGCGCTGCGTTAATCATTGACGGATTGCCGGCGAGGGGTATATTCTTCCTTTGGGTACCGCGGGAAAAAAACGACAGGGCAGGAAACGGACTCGAGATCGCGCGTGATCTCTCCCGGCCCGCCCGACCCGCGGGAGGCGGTCAGGCGTTTCCAAGCCTCCCAAGGCAAAGACCCCCCTGGTGGGAAACGTCGTGTTGATCACGTCTCTGTTATGGGAGGAACCCTCTGATGACGACCAAGAATCGGCTTTTCGCCTGGGCAGTCCTGGCGGCAGGACTGTCCGGGGCGGTGGGTCTGCGCCCTGCCGTGGCCAATGAAGAACTCGAGAAAATGTCGCAGGACCCCAAGCAGTGGGTCATGCCGGCGGGCAATTACGCCA
This sequence comes from Acidicaldus organivorans, assembly GCA_000759655.1. GTDB lineage: Bacteria > Pseudomonadota > Alphaproteobacteria > Acetobacterales > Acetobacteraceae > Acidicaldus > Acidicaldus organivorans. The sequence goes on from KN174011.1 coordinate 6,226, forward strand.
ACTGGCGCTTCACCGAACTCAAGCAGATCACCCCGGAGAATGCGCACCGTTTGCACCCGGTGTGGACCTTCTCGACCGGCGTGCTGCGCGGCCATGAAGGCGGGCCGCTGGTGGTTGGGGACATGATGTATGTCCACACCCCGTTCCCCAACAAGGTCTTCGCCCTCGACCTCAACCATGACGGGCGCATCGTCTGGGCGTATGAGCCGAAGCAGGATCCCAACGTCATCCCGGTGATGTGCTGCGACACGGTCAACCGCGGCGTGGCCTATGGCGATGGCAAGATCTTCCTCCATCAGGCCGACACCACGCTGGTGGCGCTGGATGCCAAGACCGGCAAGGTGATCTGGTCGGTGAAGGACGACGATCCGGCCAAGGGCGCGACCGGCACCTCGGCGCCGCTGGTAGTGAAGGACAAGGTCCTGGTCGGCGTCTCGGGCGGCGAGTTCGGCGTGCAGGGCCACGTCACCGCCTACAACATCAAAGATGGCTCGATGGCCTGGCGCGCCTATTCGGAAGGGCCGGATGACCAGCTCCTGTTCGACCCCGAAAAGACCACGGTGATGGGCAAGCCGGTCGGCAAGGATTCCTCGCTCAAGACCTGGGAAGGCGATCAGTGGAAGATCGGCGGGGGCACTACTTGGGGCTGGATCTCCTATGATCCGAAGCTCAACCTCGTCTATTACGGCTCGGGCAATCCCAGCACCTGGAACCCGACCCAGCGCCCCGGCGACAACAAATGGTCGATGACCGTTTTCGCCCGCGACCCCGACACCGGCGTGGCGAAATGGGTCTATCAGATGACGCCGCATGACGAGTGGGATTATGACGGCATCAACGAGATGATCCTCGCCGACGTCAAGGTGCACGGCCAGCAGCGCCATGCCCTGGTCCATTTCGACCGCAACGGCTTTGCCTATGTGCTCGACCGCGCGACCGGCGAACTCCTCGAGGCCAACAAATTCGACCCGGCGGTCAACTGGGCGACCAAGGTCGATCTCACCACCGGCCGGCCGGAAGTGGTGCCGCAGTACTCGACCGACCACAACGGCGCCGACCACAACACCAAGGGCATCTGCCCCGCCGCGCTCGGCTCGAAGGACGAGCAGCCCGCCGCCTTCTCGCCGGTCACCGGGCTCTTCTACGTGCCGACCAACCATGTCTGCATGGACTACGAGCCCTACAAGGTGACCTATACCGCGGGCCAGCCCTATGTCGGCGCGACGCTTTCGATGTATCCGCCGCCCGGCGAGAACAATCTCGGCAATTTCATCGCCTATGACGTGAACGAGGGGAAGATCGTCTGGTCCGACCCCGAGCCCTTCTCGGTGTGGTCCGGCGCTCTCGTCACCGCCACCGGCGTCGCCTTCTACGGCACGCTCGATGGCTATCTGAAGGCGGTGGATGTCAAGAACGGGAAGCTCCTCTACAAGTTCAAGACGCCCTCCGGGATAATCGGCAACGTCAACGCCTACGAGCACAACGGCAAGGAATACATCGCCGTTCTCTCCGGCGTCGGCGGCTGGGCGGGGATCGGCATGGCGGCCGGCCTCACCAACGATACCGATGGCCTGGGTGCGGTGGGGGCCTACAAGAGCCTCTCCAATTACACCCAGTTGGGCGGCGTCCTCACCGTCTTCTCGGTCGAGTGACACCTGCCGTCGTCACGGCAAAGCCCCGGCCGGTCTTCCGGCCGGGGTTCTGTCGTGCCCCTTCACCCTCACCATTTTTCCTGGAAACCCGCATGACGTTTTCGATTTCCGCCCCGATTTGCGCCCGTATTTCCGCCCGCGCCCTCTTGTTGCCGGGCTTGGCGCTCGCCGCCCTCCTCATCGCGGCAAACCCCCACCCCGCTGCCGCCCAGGCGGCGAGTTCCTCCTCCCAAAATCAGGGCGCCAGTCAAAGCGCCGCGCCCACCGACCCCGAACGGCCCTACATCGTCAAGGACGGCAGGGTGGATTTCCACACCTTCAACGGCTATCGCCGCTATGGCGACAACTGCCTGCGCTGCCACGGCCCGGACGGGGCGGGGAGTTCCTATGCGCCCGATCTCACCGACTCGCTCAAGCACATGACCAAGGAGCAGTTCGAGGAAACGGTTATCAACGGGCGCAAGAACGTGACCACCGCCACCGAGAACGTCATGCCGGCCTTCGGCACCGTGCCCGACGTGGTGGAAAACCTCGACGACATCTACGCCTATCTCAAGGCCCGCTCGGATGGCGTGCTCGGCCGCGGCCGTCCCAAGCGGCTCGATGGCGAAGACTGAGATGAAACGCGCCCGGATGAAACGCTTCGGGATGAGAAGGGTCTCGGGGTTCAGCAGGCGGTCCTGCCGCCTGCGCGCCCTCGCCGCGGCAGGGCTTTGCGCCCTCGCCGCGGGCCCCGCACTCGCCCAGCCCGCGCCGCTTCCCCCCGCCCTCGCCTCGGAGACCGAGTTCCGCGTCTGCGCCGACCCGGGCAACCTCCCCTACTCCAACGAGAGGGGCGAGGGGTTCGAGAACAAGCTCGCCGAGATGTTCGCAGGCTATGTCAACAAACCGCTCACCTATGCCTGGTTCCCGCAGATCGTGGGGTTTTACCGCAACACGCTCTTTGCCCATAAATGCGACGTGGTGATGGGGACAGTAAGCGGCGGGGAGATGGTCGATACCACCAATCCCTACTACCACACCGCCTATGTCATCGTCACCCGCACCGAGGACCATATCGGCGCAACCAGTCTCGGCGATCCCGTCTTCGCCGACAAGAAGATCGGCGTGGTCGCCGCCACCCCGCCCACCGACCTCCTCGCCAAGCACCACCTGCTCGCCCACGTCACCCCCTATCATCTGACGGTGGACACAAGGGTCGAGTCGCCGGCGCGCTCCATGCTCCACGACCTGGTCGAGAAGAAGATCGACGTGGCGCTCGTCTGGGGGCCGTTCGCGGGCTATTACATCACCCACGAGCACTTGCCCCTGCACATGGCGTTCCTGGAAAGCGAGCCGGACGGGCCGCGGCTCGACTACCGGATCGCGATGGGGGTGAGGCCTGCCGACACCGCCTTCCGCCGCACCCTCAGTTCCCTCATCCGCGCCCATCAGGACGAGATCAATGCGCTTCTCGTCTCTTACGGGATCCCGCTCCTCGATGAGCAGAACCATCCTCTCCTGCCGCTTGCGGCAGGAGCCTCTCCGGACGCACCCGGCGCCGCCAAGCCCTGAGCGCGAGAAGGCGCCCCGCCCTCCGCTCCGCCCGCTCGCGCTGGTCCTGATCGCGCTGGTCCTGATCGTGCTCCTGGCCGGGGGGGCGGTGCCGATGCCGGAGGGCTACCGGCTCGATGACTATCACGCCCCCGTCCCCGACCGCGTCCCGGGCGGCACCGTGCTCGATCTGCCCGCGCTCCAGCACCTCATCGCCGCCTCCCATCCCCTGCTCATCGACGTGCTGCCCGCCCCGCGCAAGCCGCAAGGGATGAAGCCCTCCATGCTCTGGCTTCCCCCGCCCCATCTCGACCTGCCGGGGAGTATCTGGATCCCCGATGCGGGACGGGGCGCGCTCGCCCCCGCCTTCGAGGCGTGGCTGCGCGCAACCCTCGCCCGGCTCACCAAGGGGGATGTCACCGCGCCCATGGTGTTCTACTGCCAGGCCGAGTGCTGGATGAGCTGGAATGCGGCGAAGCGGGCGGCGAGCTGGGGGTACCGGCGCGTCTACTGGTACCCGGACGGGGTGGATGGGTGGAAGAAGGCGGGGCTGCCGCTCGCCCCTGCCACACCGCTCACCCCGGAGACGCCCCTTCCCGCCGAGGCTCCCCCCTCCTGAACGCTGCGGAGGCGACGCGGGACCCTCGGGGGCCTCCCCCAGGCGCCCCCCTAGGGATGTGGGGCGAAGAAGAGGGGCGCAAAGAAAGACTTGGCAGGCGGTTCGGGGCGCTTATCCTTCACCCCTCTTCCTTCACCCCTCACGCGGCGGGGACTGCACATGGACCCTCTGGTCAGCACGGAATGGCTTGCGGCGCATCTCGGCGCGCCCGATCTCGTGGTTTTCGATGCCACCTACTACCTCCCCAACGAGGGCAAGGACGGCCGCGCCGAATACGAGGCGGCGCATATCCCGGGCGCCCTCTTCTTCGACATCGACGAGATCGCCGATCCCGACACCGACCTCCCCCACATGGTCCCCACCCCGGGCCGCTTCGCCCGGCTGATGACCGCACTCGGGGTCGGCCCCGCCACCCGCGTCGTCTTCTACGACCAGAAGGGCCTCGCCTCCGCCGCCCGCGGCTGGTGGCTGCTCCGCCTCTTCGGCCATGACCAGGCGGCGGTGCTCGATGGCGGGCTTCCCAAATGGCGCGCCGAGGGCCGCCCCGTCGCCCAAGGGAGAGAGCCTTCGCGCCCCGCCCCCGCGCCCTTCCCGCCCCGCTTCCGCGCCCGCCTCCTGCGCGGGCTCGGCGACCTCCTCGACGATCTCGCCCATGGCCGCGAGATCGTACTCGATGCCCGCTCGGCAGGCCGCTTCGCCGGGGAGGAGCCCGAGCCGCGGCAAGGAGTGAGCCCGGGCTGCATTCCGGGAAGCCGCAACCTCCCCTACACCGAGCTCCTGACCCCGGAGCGCACCTTCCGCCCGCCCGAGGAGCTCCGCGCCCTCTTCGCCGCGCGCGGCATCGACGGGAGCCGGCCGGTGGTGGTGAGCTGCGGCTCGGGTGTCTCGGCGGCGATGCTGGCGCTCGGCATGCGCCTTGCGGGTCTGCCCGATCCCGCCCTCTATGACGGCTCGTGGACGGAATGGGCCACCCATCCCGCCACACCCAAGGCCAACACGCCGCCCAACACCC
>KN174012.1:0-4244 GCA_000759655.1 Acidicaldus organivorans
CCCGGGCGGGCAGGGCCTATCCCCCCGCCCCTCGCCCCAAACGTGGTATCCTCAGCTTCGCGCGCTGAGCGGGACGTAATCGCGTCGCGGCGCGCCGATGTAGAGCTGACGCGGCCGGCCGATACGCTGGGCCGGATCCTCCATCATCTCCTTCCACTGGCTCACCCAGCCCACGGTGCGCGCCACGGCGAAGAGCGCGGTGAACATGCTCACCGGGAAGCCCATCGCGCGGAGGATAATGCCGGAGTAGAAATCGACATTGGGATAGAGCTTGCGCGAGATGAAGTAATCATCGTTGAGCGCGATCCGCTCGAGCTCGACGGCGAGATCGAGCAGCGGGTCGTCCTTGATGCCGAGCTCATTCAGCACCTCATGGCAGGTGCGCTGCATGATCTTGGCGCGCGGGTCGTAGTTCTTGTAGACCCGGTGCCCGAAGCCCATCAGCCGGACATTGCTGTTCTTGTCCTTCACCTTGGCGAGGAACTCGGGGATGCGATCGACATGCCCGATTTCCTCGAGCATCTTGAGCACCGCCTCATTGGCCCCGCCATGCGCCGGGCCCCACAGACTCGCGATCCCCGCCGCGATGCAGGCGAAGGGATTGGCCCCGGTGGAGCCGGCGAGCCGCACCGTGCTGGTCGAAGCGTTCTGCTCGTGGTCGGCGTGCAGGATGAAGATGCGGTCCATGGCGCGGGCGAGCACCGGATTGACGTGATAGGGCTCGGGCGGGACCGCGTACATCATGTAGAGGAAGTTCTCGGCGAACGAGAGATCGTTGCGCGGATACATGAAGGGCTGGCCGATCGAATATTTATAGGCCCAGGCGGCGATGGTCGGGACCTTGGCGATCAGCCGGAAGGCGCTGATGCGGCGGTGTTCGGGGTTATTGATGTCGGGACTGTCGTGATAGAAGGCGGAAAGCGCCCCCACCACGCCGCACAGCACCGCCATCGGGTGGGCGTCGCGCCGGAAGCCATTGAAGAAGCTCCGGAGCTGCTCATGCAGCATGGTATGGCGCATCACGCCGCGCTCGAATTCCTCATATTCGGCGCGGGAAGGAAGTTCGCCATTGAGCAGGAGATAGGCGACCTCGAGGAATGTCGAGTGCTCGGCGAGCTGCTCGATCGGGTAGCCGCGGTAGAGCAGGACCCCCTCATCCCCGTCGATATAGGTGATCTTGCTCTCGCAGGAGGCGGTGGCGCCATAGCCCGGATCATAGGTGAAGACGCCGAGCTCTCCATAGAGCTTGCGGATATCGATCACCGCCGGCCCCAGCGTGCCGTGCAGGAGCGGCAGCGAGACGCTCTGGTTGGTGTTCGAGAGATGAATGGTGGCGACGTCCGTGTTCTCGCCCATCGCGAAACTCCCCCAAATCGGCCGCAGCCGATATGCCTCTCCCCGAACCCGCCGGGCCGGGTTTGGCAGGCACTTAAGAGGAAAAAGCCTCGCGGCGCAACCTTCGCACGTGCAACAAAATGGCGTCTCCCTCTCGCCCGCCGATCATTCCTTTTTGATCTCGCCTTTTCTGATCTCCCAGAACGGCGGGCGGCGGCGGAGCTTGTCGAGAAGCCGGCTTGCCTTGGCGATCGCCCGCGGCTCGAGGGCGGCAGCGAGGCCGAGCACGATCCCTTTGGCCTGGGCATCGACCGCGAATCCCCACCTATCCCCCTCCCTCTCGCAGGCCTCGAGCAGAAGCGCGGTGGTGCGGGCATCATTGGCGTGCCCCAGCCAGTCCTGTAGCCGGGCGAGGCGGCGCAGCATCCGCCGCGTCCGCCCGCCGGGAAAGAGGGGAGCGAAGGTCTCGCCCATATAGCGGAGCCGCTTCACGGCAAGCCGCAGCTGGTGGCGCTCCTCGGCGGTGAGGGTCTCCGGCGGAGGGGCGGCGAGGACCGCCTCGGCACGCCGCTCCAGCCGGCCCGCGGCGAAGAGGACCGGGTCCTCCGCACCACCGGGGCGGAGGGCGAGGACGGCGGATGCGGCAAGACCAAGGAGAGAGGCGAGCCGCGCCATCGTCTCACCGCGCCGCGCCGCGATCACCTCCGCATAGGCTTCATCGCGCATGGCGATGACGAGCGCGGCGAGGTCGGTGAGACCCTCATCCTCGGGAAAAAGGCGGCGGGCCTCGGCGAGCAGGCCGTGATGGAAGACGTCGAGATCCCGCGCCCGCGAAAAGAGCCGCGCGGCGCGACGGAGTTCCGCCTTGAGCGCCTGGCGCAGACGGGCGAGCATCGGCACTTCCTTGAAGAGCGGAGCGAAGGCGGAGAGGGCGGCGCGCATCCGCCGCAACGCGACCCGCATCTCGTGCACCGGCTCGGGGTCGGCGGCATCGCGGAGGGCGAGCACGGCCCCCAAGCCCGCCGCCACGCCGGAAGCCCGGCAGGCCAGGGCGCGGGCGGCGAAGGCGCCGAGCGGGAGCGTGGCCGGCTCTTCAGCCGGGCCGTCACAGAGCCGCGCCACACCCTCCCTCACCTTTTCCTGCCAGCCAAGCCCCGGGGGAAGGGCGAGCGGCAGGGCGAGGGCGAAATCGAGCGCCTCGGCGAGGACGGCGGCAGTCGGCCCTTCGAGGTCGAGGGCGAGCAGCCGTCCCCGCTCCGGGCCGAGCACGTAATCCCCCTCGATCAGGGCGATGGTGGGTTTTTCCGCTGCTCCCTCGCGAGCGTCATCCGGCCCGCGGTCAGGGGCGGCGAGAAGACGGCGTTTGCCGATCAACCCGCCGAGCGGATCGCCTACGCTTTCCCCCGCACCTGGGGAAAGGCGGGCCAGAACCAGTGGAAAGGGAAGCGCCTCCTCGGCGAGCCAGACCTCGGCATGGGGGCGCGCCGGGCGGGGACGGAGGGCGCGCGTGGTGAACGGGGCCAGGCGCCAGAGCCGCTGCCGCGCCGCGGGATCGAGGGGAAGCCGGCAGGCGAGATCTCCCGCGAGCGGCAAGGCGGGCGGCGGGAGATCCTCCGCGCTCATGATCGGCCGTCCAGATCCTTGGGCGTGAGGAACCGCTTGAGGCGGAGCCGGTGGGGGCCAAGCCCGCTCCAGGCGCGGGGGACGTCGAATTCGAGCAGCGCGGCGGTGGGAAGCCCTTTTTTCAGCCGCTCATAGGCCTCGCCCTCCTCGGCGGCGAGCCAGAGCGCGCATTCATGCAGGCCGGGATTGTGGCCGATGACCAGCACGCTGCGGGTGGTCTCGGCGGTGCCACGCAAGAGATCGACGATCGCCGGGGCATCGGCGAGGTAGAGATCGGCCACCGTCTCGACCAGAGGGCGTTCCTCGTCCCACCAGTCGATCAGCTCCAGCGTCTCGCGGGTGCGCCGCGCAGGGGAGACGAGGACGAGGTCGGGCAGCAGCCCGAGGCGGCGCATCGCCCGTCCCATCGCCTCGGCATCGCGCCGCCCGCGCGGGGCGAGCGGGCGGGATTCGTCATCCTGCCCAGCCTGGGCGGGCTCGGCCTTGGCGTGCCGGAGAAAGAGGAGCTGATACATGCGTTCACCCGCCCCCCGCGCGCCCGCTCATTCCGCGGCTTCGGCCAGGCGAACCGCCTCGGCCTTCAACCACACTGCGGTGTCGTGAAATGCCGCCCCTCCCTTGGGCGGGGCGGGATCATCGCCGGTGAGCGCATTGATGCCGATGCCGCCCGGATGGTCGGCGCCAGGCCAGATGCTTTCCGCCACCACCACCCCGGGCTGGAGCCCATCGAACAGACGGGCGCGCAGCACCACCTCGCCCCGCTGGTTGCCAAGCCGCACCCAGCCGCCATCAAGGATGCCGAGACGCGCCGCATCCTGCGGATGGATCAGGGCGCGCGGCTCGCCCTCGCGGCGGCGGGCGGTGGGCGTTTCGGTGAAAGTGGAGTTGAGGAACTGCCGGGCGGGCGCGGTGACCAGGCGGAAGGGGCGCTCCGGCGTCGCCTCTTCCGGGCTCGGCATGTAATCGGGAAGCGGCGGCATCGCCTCGCCCCAGGGGCCGAGCGATTTCCAGTCAGGGGCGAAACGGAATTTTCCGTCCGGATGGCCGAAGCCGTTGAGGAAATGGCTGGTGGCGAAATCGGGCTGGGCGTCGATCCAGCGCCGGGCGAGCACCGTCTCTGCATCCGGCCAGCCCGAGGCGCGGAGCGTGGCGTCGATGATTTCCATCGCGCTCATCTCGAAGCCGGGATGCGACGCACCAAGCCTCTTGGCGAGGGCGCAGATCACCTCGTGGTTGGAGCGGCACTCCCCGGGCGGGTCGATCAGCTTGGGGCCGATCTGGATGTG
>KN174012.1:4284-4494 GCA_000759655.1 Acidicaldus organivorans
GACGCGCACGCTGGGGTCGCGCATCTCAAGCCCTTCGATCAGCGTCTTGTCCCAGTGATAGATGTGGCGGTTGTTCCAAAACGCCCCGCCCCCCTCATACTGCCATTTGCCGGTCACCGAGGGGAGGCAGCTCACCGCGAAGAGATTGTTCGCCCCGTTGCGCGCCNGCTATGCCCGCCCGCCTGATAGATGTCGTCGTGTTCGAGAAAC
>KN174012.1:4572-4768 GCA_000759655.1 Acidicaldus organivorans
ATGGTGGCAGGCAGCACCACGTCGGCGAACCGGGCGGTTTCGGTGAGGAACTGCTCGTGGACGCAGGCGAAGAGATCCTCGCGGGCGAAGCCGCGCCGCACCCGGTTGGAATTGGGGGCGACGGTTACCGGATTGGTGCTCTGGATCAGCATGGCGGTGACCGGCGGGCCATCGCCGAGCTCGCTCGGGTCATGGG
>KN174012.1:4797-8841 GCA_000759655.1 Acidicaldus organivorans
GCGGTGCGGCCATAGAGGGCGGCGAAATCCTCGATCTCCTGCACAGTAAGCCCGGTGATCGCCGCGGCCCATTCCGGAGTGCGGGAGCGGAGATGGGCCTCAAGCCGTTCGGGGCAGTCGGTGTAACGGCGCATGTAATCCCAGTCGGCATAGCCGTCGCGGAAGGCGACATGCATCACCGCGCAGGCGAGCGCGGCGTCGGTGCCGGGACGGAGGCAGAGATGGATGTCGGCCGCCTCCGCCGTCCCGGTGCGGTAGGGATCGACCACGACGAGCTTCGCCCCCCGCTCCTTCCGCGCCCGGGTGATGTGGGTCATGACGTTGACCTGGGTGGCGACGGGATTGGTGCCCCACACCACGATGAGATCGGACCGCGCCATTTCGCGCGGATCAGGCCCCCAGATGCGGCCCACCCCCGCCTCCCAGCCCGCCTCGGCGAGATAGGTGCAGATGGTCGTCTTCTGCCCCGAATAACGCATGGCGTGGCGCAGACGGTTGATCCCGTCGCGCTGCACGAGCCCCATCGTGCCCGCGTAGTAATAGGGCCAGACCGTCTCCGGCCCGAACCGCCGCGCCGCCGCGAGGAAGGCCTCGGCCACGCGGTCGAGCGCCTCGTCCCAGGAGATCGGGCGGAACTGGCCCGAGCCCTTGGGGCCGGTGCGCAGCATGGGCTGGGTCAGGCGTTCGGGGTGGTGGATGCGCTCGGCATAGCGCGCCACCTTGGCGCAGATCACGCCCGAGGTGTAGGTGTTGGCGGCAGCGCCGCGCACCGCGCCGATCCGCCGCCCCTCGATCACCTCGACTTCGAGCGCGCAGGTGGAGGGGCAGTCATGCGGACAGACCGAAGACCGGATTTCCTTGCTCACCCCTCACCTCCACCCGCTCCTGGGCGCCCCAGCTCCAGGCACCCCAACTCTAGGCAGCCCAGATCTAGGCACCCCAGCATTCGGCGCCAGCCTAGACAAGCTTTTCTCCCTTCGCAATAAATGCCGCATCCCTCTCGGCCGGGAATGGCGCGGCGTGGCCTGGCCGCCATTTCGGGATCGGAATCGAAGCCTCGGGATCAAAGCCTTGGGGCCGAAGGTTCGGGACCAAGGCTCAAGACCAAGGTTCAAGACAACGCTCAAGATTCCTGGGCAACACTCTCAAGATTGGAGATTTTCGTGATGTCCTTCCGTCACGCTCTCGCCCTTCTCCTCACCCTCGCCCCCGCCGTCCCGGCGCTCGCGCAGTCCCAAACCCCCGCCGCGGCCCCGACCCAAGCCCCACCTCCCGCGGCTCCGGTCAAGGAAGAGATCCCGATCACGGTAAGCGAGGCCTGGGCGCGACCCGCCGCCAAGGGAGGATCGGACGTCGTCTATCTCACCCTCACCAACCACGCCAAGACGCCAGAGCGCCTGATCCGCGCCGCTAGCCCCATCGCCCGGATGACCATGCTGCATACGACCAAGATGGCGGCAGGCGGGGTGATGCAGATGCGCGATGTGGAGGGGATCGACCTTCCGCCCGGCAAGAGCGTCTCGCTCGCGCCGGACGGGCTGCATATCATGCTGAGCGGGCTCGATCAGACGCTCAAACCCGGCCAGACCCTTCCCCTCACCCTCACCTTCGCAAGCGGCCGCGAGATCACCCTCCTCGTCCCCGTCCGCCAGGGCCCGGTGGGACAGGGAAGCGGCATGAGCGGGCACGAGATGGGCGGGCACCAGATGGGCGACATGCCCGGCATGAGCGGGCACTGACCCCGCTCTCCGCTCGCCAGCCGGCAGAGGCAGGCCCCCAAAACGGCCCGTAAAAAAACCGCCAGGGGCGCGAGCCTCTGGCGGCAAGGTCAACAGGGAGGCTTCCCGTCCGCCTGACGAAGGGGCGTCAGCCCGGACGACCCGATCCCGAGGATCGGAAAAGCGACACCCCATCTCCGGTCTGAACCTGCAACCACCGATGGATGAGGTGAACGGGGAAACTTTACGCAGGGGCGAAGGGGCGCCGGTAGCGCAAAATTAGGTCAGCACCTATGCCAAAATTGCATATGTTTCTATCGATCCCTGCTGTTTCTATCGATCCCGGCTTCGCGCAACGTTCAGGCCATTTCGGCCAGCCGCGAGAGCAGGAAATCCCGAAACACGGCGACCCGCTTGGAGTGGCGGAGCTCCTCCGGATAGACGAAATAGGCATCGACGGTGGGAGAGCGGATGTCGGGCAGGACGCGCACGATGTCCTCGGCCTCGGAGGCGAGATAGTCGGGAAGGGCGGCGATGCCGAGCCCGGCCCGCCCCGCGAGCTGCATCGCCTGCAGGCTGTTGACCTCGAGGATCGCCCGCCTGCGGCTCCCATCCCGCCGCCCGACCTCGGCGAGCCAGTTGATGTTGGGCACCGGCGGGCGGTAATCGCCGACCAGGCTCAGCCGGTGCTGGTCGAGATCCTCGACTTTCTGCGGCGTGCCGAATTTCTCGAAATAGGCGGGCGCGCCGCAGACATGCCAGTGCATAGTCATGAGGTGGCGCTGGACGAGATCGGGCTGGCGCGGCGGGTGCATGCGGATCGCCACATCCGCCTCGCGCATGGCAAGATCGAGATCCCCGTCATCGAGGAGCAGGGTGACGGTGACCTCGGGATAGGCTTCGAGGAAACTCTGCAGGCGCGGGGCGAGCCAGGTCGAGCCGAAGCCCATGGTGGTGGTGACGCGCAGCCGGCCCGCCGGTTTCTCCTTGCTCTCGACGAGGAGCGCCTCGGTCATGGCGAGCCGGGCGAACACCTCGCGCACGGTGCGATAGAGCGCTTCCCCCTGCTCGGTGAGGATGAGGCCGCGCGCGTGGCGGTGAAAGAGCGGGATCTGCAGCGCCTCCTCGAGCGCTGAGATCTGGCGGGAAACCGCCGACTGGCTGAGATTGAGCGCCTCCCCGGCATGGGTGAAGCTCCCCGCCTCGGCCACGGCGTGGAAGACGCGGAGCTTGTCCCAGTCCATGGTGAGGATGCCAGGGGCGGCGCCGCGCCGGATCGGGGCGCTCCCGCCTGCCTCCCGCCGTCTTTGGGTTTCGCCGCTGTCGTGGTTGCTGATGTCGCGCTCTGGCATCACTCGATCCCGCGTCCCTGACCCTGCTTCACTTGGTATTTTGACCTTATTTACGTCTTCGTCTCGTAGTTTGTGTCCGCACCCTCACCCATCCCGCCTCGCCGCCCGGCTGGGCTCAGGCCATCGTCTCTTTCTGCTCTTTCTGCGCGGCGTCCTTCCCCGCCGAGAAAGCCGCATGGGCCAGAAACCGTTCTGCCTCGAGTGCTGCCATGCAGCCGCTTCCCGCCGCCGTCACCGCCTGGCGATAGACTTTGTCCTGGACGTCACCGGCGGCGAACACCCCGGGGATGGAGGTGCGCGGCGTTCCGGGTTCGGTCAGGATGTAGCCCTCCTGGTCCATCGCCAGCTGGCCGCGGAAGATGGCCGTGTTGGGGGCATGCCCGATGGCGATGAACACGCCGTCGGTGGGAAGCTCGGTCCGCTCGCCGGTCAGCACGTTGCGCAGCACCACCCCCCGTACCACCTCCGGTGTCCCCCCGCCCAGGATGTCCTCGACCACGCTGTTCCAGATAACACGGATTTTCGGATGCGCGAAGAGCCGTTCCTGCAGGATGCGCTCGGCGCGCAGCCGGTCGCGGCGATGGATGAGGATGACCTCGGAGGCGTGATGGGTGAGATAGAGCGCCTCCTCGACCGCCGTATTGCCCCCGCCCACCACCACCACGCGGCGGTCGCGGAAAAAGAACCCGTCACACGTGGCGCAGGCCGAGACCCCCGCGCCGCGCAGCCGCCGCTCGCTCTCGAGCCCGAGCCATTTGGCCTCGGCGCCGGTGGCGATGATCACCGCCCCCGCCTCGAAGCGCTGGCCCGAATCCCCGCGCGCCCGGAAGGGGCGGCGCGAGAAATCGACCTCGACGATCATGTCATCGACCAGCCGCGCCCCCACCTTGGCCGCCTGCGCCTCCATCTGCTCCATGAGCCACGGCCCCTGGATGGTCTCGGCGAAGCCCGGGAAGTTCTCGACATCGGTGGTG
>KN174012.1:8937-10185 GCA_000759655.1 Acidicaldus organivorans
ATCATGAGCTGCCCACCGGGTTGCAGGCCGCGCACCACCACCGGCTCGAGCCCGGCACGCGCGGCATAGATCGCCGCCGTATAGCCGGCCGGCCCAGCGCCGATAATCAGAACGGGAGAGGAGAGCGTCTCCATGATCGCGATCCTTGTCCTGAGGAGATCGAGAGGTCCGGTGATAAAGCCTCTTGCCGCAGGGAGCCATGATAATATTATTTCAGGGACATCGAAAGAGTGGCGCCGCCCCAGGCGGCCAGCAAGGAAGGTCATGGTCAAACCCAAAGAGCCCGCCGCGGCGGACATCGACGCCATCGATCGGCGCATCCTCGCCGAATTGCAGGCCAATGGCCGCATCACCAATGTCGAACTCGCCCGCCGCACCGGGCTCTCCCCCCCGCCCTGCCTGCGCCGCCTGCGGAGGCTGGAGGCCGCGGGGCTGATCCGCGGCTATCACGCCGAGGTCGATGCGGCGCGCCTCGGCTGGCAGATCACCTTCTTCGCGCTGATCGGGCTCGAGAGCCAGAAGGAGAGCGTGCTCTCCGCCTTCGAGGCGGCGGTCGCCACCTGGCCCGAGGTGCGTGAGTGCCACATGATCCGGGGCGGCGGCGATTTCCTGCTGCGCCTGGTGGCGCGCGATGCGCTTCACGAGAACGAGCTCACCGAGCGGCTGATCGCTCTCGACAATGTGAGCCGGGTGCAGACGCTGCAGACGATCCGCACCAGTCGCAACCTCCCCGGCGTGCCGCTGTGAGACTACGCCGATGAGCCCTGCCCCTCTCCGTCGCGGAGCGGCCTCGTGAATGCGGATCCCGCCACCTTCGGCGCCACCCCGCGTCCCACCGCAGCCGGAGCCGGCGGCGCGCTTCTTCCGGCCCGGCTTTCCGTCATCATCCCCTGTTACAATGAGCGGCCCAATGTCCGCCCGCTCGCCGAGAAACTCGCCACTGCGCTTGCCGGAATCGCCTGGGAGGCAATCTTCGTCGATGACGACAGCCCCGACGGCACGGCACGCGAAGTGCGCCTCCTGGCGCGGCGCGATCCCCGTATCCGCTGCCTCCGCCGCATTGGCCGCCGCGGCCTCTCCTCGGCGGTGATCGAGGGGGCGCTCGCCTCCTCGGCCGAGTTCATCGCGGTGATCGACGGCGACTTGCAGCATGACGAGACCCTTATCCCCGCCATGATCGGTCTCCTCGACAAGGGCGAGGCCGATCTCGTGGTGGGAAGCCGCTATATCGAAGGCGGCGCCGCGGCG
>KN174012.1:10268-12297 GCA_000759655.1 Acidicaldus organivorans
GGGCTCGGCGGGAGAGCGCGCCATCACCTCTCCCGGCTCGGCGGGCGGATCGCCGGGCTGATCCTTCGCCAGCCGCTTTCCGATCCGATGAGCGGCTTTTTCGCGCTGCGCCGCGAGACGTTCGAGGATCTCGCCCCGCGGCTCTCGGGAAGCGGCTTCAAGATCCTGCTCGACCTCCTGCTTGCCGCACCCGCCCCGCTCAGGGTGCGTGAACTTCCCTACCACTTCCGCCCCCGCGCCGCGGGCGAGAGCAAGCTCGATGCGCTGGTGCTCGCCCAGTTTCTCGGCCTTCTGCTCGATCACGCCCTGCACGGGCTGATCCCGCTCCGCTTTCTGGTCTTTGCCGCGGTGGGGCTGATCGGGGTCGGGGTCAATCTCGGGGTGCTCGGCCTGTTGCGGCTTACCGGGCTTGCCTTCGAGCCGGCCCAGTCGCTGGCCACGCTCGCCGCGATGGGGGCCAATTTCTGGCTCAACAACACCCTCACCTATCGCGACCAGCGCCTCAAGGGGCGGAGACTGTGGCAGGGGCTCGTCCTCTTCTTCGCCTTCTCCGGGCTCGGCGCGGTGGCCGGGGTGGGCATCGCCCAGGTCCTCTATGAGGCGCACAATTCCGTCTCCGTCTCCGGCCTCGCCGGAGCGCTGATCGCCGTGGTGTGGAACTACGCGATCGCCACCACCCTGGTCTGGCGCGCCCGCTGAGCGGCGGCGAAAGACGATGCGCCTCACCTGGCTCCCGCCGCCTCCCCTGCTCGGCCTGCTCGCCCTCCTCACCCTCTTCCGGCTGGGCCTCGCCGCCACGCTCCCCCTGAGCCCGGATGAGGCCTATTACTGGGTGTGGTCGCGAACGCTCGCTCCCTCCTATCTCGACCATCCGCCGATGGTGGCCCTCTTCATCCGTGCCGGCACCCTGCTTGCCGGGGAAACGGCGCTCGGCGTGCGGCTTCTCGCCCCGCTCGCGGCCTTCGCCGGATCGCTCTTGCTCTATCGCGCCGGCCTCGTTCTTTTCGAGAACGCAACGATGGCGGCCCGCGCCACCCTCTTCCTCAACGCCACCCTCCTCTTCGGGGCGGGGGCGATGACGATGACCCCCGACACGCCGCTCCTCTTCTTCTGGACGCTGGGGCTTGCCGCGCTCGCGCCTTTCGCCCGGGAAAATCCCTCACCGCCGGGCGCGCTCTGGCTGCTCGTGGGGCTTGCCGGCGGCGGGGCGCTGCTCAGCAAATATACCGCGCTTTTCTTGGGGATCGGGGCGCTCCTCTTCCTCCTGTCGAACCGCTCCCGGCGCGCCTGGCTCACCAGCCCCTGGCTCTGGGCGGGCGGGGCGCTGGCGCTCGCCCTCTTCGCGCCGGTCCTCTTGTGGAACGCGGCGCATGGGTGGGCGAGTTTCGGCAAGCAGGGCGGGCGGCTCTTCGCCTGGGAAAGCGGCGGGCGCTATGAGGCCGAGCTCATCCTCGGCCAGATCGCGCTCGCCACCCCGCTCCCCGCCATCCTCCTCGGCGCCGGGCTCGGCGAGGTCATGCGGGCGCCGCTGCGGAACGGGGCGAATGCGCTGCTCGCCGCTCTCACCCTCCCCGCCCTTCTCGTCTTCCTCGTCCACGCCCTCGGCGATCGGGTGCAGGCCAATTGGCCCGCCATCCTCTACCCCGCGCTCAGCCTCCTCGCCGCCCGCGCCGTCCCCGCCCGCCCCTCTCTGTGGCGCGGGGCGATCCTTTCCGGATTCGCCCTCACCGCCCTCATCGCCTTGCAGGCGCTGGCCCAGCCCTTCGCGCTTCCGCGCCGCCTCGACGCCACGCTCGCCCGGCTTGGCGGCTGGAAGAGTTGGGCGGCGGGCGTGGAGGCAGCGCGGCGCGCGGCGGGAGCGGGTTATGTGGTGAGCCGCAACTATGGCGAGGCGGCCCTGCTCGCCTGGTATCTCCCTGCAACACCGGTGATCGGCTGGGAGAGCCGCTTCGCCTATCTCGATCTCCCCCGCCCCGCCGCCCCGCTTACCGCGGCGCCCGGCCTCCTCGTCGAAAGCGCCCGCCGCGCC
>KN174013.1:0-1240 GCA_000759655.1 Acidicaldus organivorans
GGGCCGGGTGAAGGGGTAGTGGGAGGGCGTAAAGAGGGGGGCCTGTGGCGCGTTACCGGTGGGGCGTTAAACGATCCTTCACTCTTCAGCGGCAAACTGGCGCCGATGAGCAGCGCGCGCCTCCTCACCCAAGCGATCCCGCCCGAGCCCCACCCGCCCGCCGAGCGCGAGCGTCTGCTCGCCCCTGCCGATGCGCTGGCCGCCCTGGGTCGGCTGGAAGAGGCAGAGGCGAGCTATGAGGCGATCCTCGCCAGGCATCCCGATTTCGCCGTGGCCTGGACCCATCTCGGCAATCTCCACCAGCGCGCCGGCCGCTTCGAGAAGGCGCGGCAATGCCATGCCCGCGCCGCCGCCCTCGATCCCCTGCTCGCCCCGGCGCACACCAATCTCAGCGTGGCGCTGACCAGTCTCGGCCGCGTCCCGGAGGCCGAGGAGGCGGCGCGGCGGGCAATCGCGCTCCGCCCCGACTGGCCGGTCGCCTACTGCAACCTCGCCGTGCCGCTTCGCCTGCAGGGGCGCTTCGAAGAGGCCGCCGCGGCCTGTCTCGCCGCGCTCCGCGCCGATCCCCGCCACGTCGCGGCTTACGTCAATCTGAGCGCCTCCTGCCTCGCCATCGGCCAGTTCGAGGAGGCGCTGCAGGCCTGCGACATCGCGCTCCAGCTCTCGGCCTACGATCCCGGCACCTGGCGCAATCGCGGGGTGGCGCTCGGCCGTCTCGAGGAGGCGGAGGCCTCCTTGCGCGCCGCCCTCACCCTCGCTCCCTACGATACCGACACGCTCTTCAACCTCGCTCTCGTCCTGCTCAAGCGCGGGAATTGGGAAGAAGGGTTCCGGCTCTACGAAGTCCGCCTGCTGCGGCCCGAGCACCGCGCCCATATCCCGCCGCTGCCCCTCTGGCAGGGGGGCGACGCGAGGGGAAAGCGGCTTCTCGTCCATGCCGAACAGGGTTTGGGGGATGTCATCCAGTTCCTCCGCTTCGTCCCCTGGCTCGCCGCGCAAGGAGCGGAGGTGATCCTGCGGCTGCCCCGCCCGCTCGTCCGCCTCGCCCGGAGTTCTTTCGGCACGCTTGGCCGGGTCATCGGGGAAGACGAGCCATTGGCCGAAGCCGATGCCACCGTCTCGCTGGTGAGCCTTGCCCATCACGCTGGAGCCACGCCGGAGACGGTCGGGCGTTCCATTCCCTATCTCCGTGCCGACCCCGCGCTCGTGGCGCGCTGGGGCGAGCGTCTCGGGGCGCGGC
>KN174013.1:1276-1891 GCA_000759655.1 Acidicaldus organivorans
CACGCCGCTTGCCGCGCTCACGACCGACCTCCGCACCTTCTCGGAAAAAAGAATTACAGAAAAAACAGCTTATTAAGACGAATTCTTGAGGGTATTGCGCAGCACGCTGCACACCCGGGCCGCATCCCCATCGCTCAGGTCGGGGTGGATGGGAAGGGCGAGGATGCGCCGGGCGATGTCCTCGGCGACCGGCAGGGCCGCGCCGTCATGCACCCCGCGATAGGCGGGCTGATGATGGAGCGGCTTCGGATAATAGATGGCGCTTGCGATCCCCGCCTCACGCAGCGCCGCCTGAGCGTGATCGCGTGTCTCCGAATCCTTGAACAGAACGGCATAGACCGCCCAGGCGCTCGTGCTCTCTGGCACACGGGCGGGGATGGTGAGGAGACCTGCGAGCTCGCGGTCATAGAGGGCGGCGATCTCGGCGCGGCGGGCGAGCTCGCTCTCGAAAAGGGGGAGCTTGGCGAGCAGCACCGCGGCCTGCAGCGTATCGAGCCTGCCATTCATGCCGACCCGCAGCACCTCATAGCGGCTCGCCCCCTCGCCATGCGAACGGAGGCTCCGGTAAAGCTGGGCGCGTTCCTCCGAATCGGTGAACAGGGCCCCGCCATCGCC
>KN174013.1:1964-3454 GCA_000759655.1 Acidicaldus organivorans
CCGATCCCTTCCGCCATCAGCGCGATCTGCAACGCATCCGTCCCCGAACTCACGCCCACGCAGAACCGCGCCCCGCAGAAGGCGGCGAGTTTTTCCTCGAGTTCGGCGACCTCGGGGCCGAGGATGAACTGGCCATGCGCGAGCACCTGCTCGAGCCGCTCGCGCAAGATGGGGCCCAGACGGCGCCGCTGGGCGCGGAGGTCCAGAAAGGGGATCGGCGTCATGTCTCTCGTCTTTCCCTGGAGGCGGAGGGGGTGCGGTATTCGGGGACGAAGCGGGCGAGGAGGGCGAGCGCCGCCGCCTCCTGCCCCTGTTCACAGAGTGCGGCGAGCTCGTCGAGGGCCCGGGCGAGGAGCGAGAGCTCGATGGTGCGCGGCGCGGCCATCAGGAGGCCAGGATAGGGGGTGGGAGCCGGGGGCTCATCCCCGTGGAACAGCTCCTCGAACAGTTTTTCGCCAGGCCGCAAGCCGGTGAAACGGATCGCGACGTCGATATCGGGCCGGAGCCCGGCAAGGCGGATCATCTGGCGGGCGAGATCGACGATGCGGATCGGCTCGCCCATGTCGAGCACGAAGATCCCACCCCGCGCGCGGGCTTCGGCCATGCCTGCGCCCGCGCCGTCTCCGCCTCCCCCCGCCTCGCCGCGCCAAGCAAGCCCGTCTCCTTCGGCGAGCCCGTCCCCATCGGCGAGCCCGACCACGGTTGCCTGCAAGACCAGCCCCACCGCCTCGCGAATCGTCATGAAGTAGCGGGTGATGTCGGGATGGGTGACGGTGAGCGGCCCGCCCTTGGCGAGCTGGCGCTGAAAGAGCGGCACCACCGAGCCGGTGCTCCCCAGCACGTTGCCGAAGCGCACCGTGATGCAGCGCAGCCCGCGCCCGCCGGCGGCGGCATGGGCGAGATCGAGCGCCTGCGCATACATCTCGGCGAGCCGCTTCGACGCCCCCATCACGCTGGTCGGGTTGACCGCCTTGTCGGTGGAGATGAGCACCATCGCCCGCGCCCCCGCCGCCCGCGCCGCATCGGCCACGATCCTTGTGCCGATGGTGTTGGTGCGCAGCCCCTCCAGCGGATGGGCCTCGACCAGCGGGACGTGCTTGAGGGCGGCGGCGTGGAAGACGAGCTCGGGCCGGTGGCGGGCGAAGATCTCGCCGATCCGCCGCGCATCGCGCACATCGGCGATGAGGGCTCGGCGCGGCACGTCGGGGAAGGTCTCGCCGAGCTCGACGTCGATCTGCCAGAGCGCGTATTCNCCGATGGTGTTGGTGCGCAGCCCCTCCAGCGGATGGGCCTCGACCAGCGGGACGTGCTTGAGGGCGGCGGCGTGGAAGACGAGCTCGGCGAGACCTTCCCCGACGTGCCGCGCCGAGCTCGACGTCGATCTGCCAGAGCGCGTATTCGCCCTGTTCGATGAGGAGCAGTTCGGCGGGCGCGAACTGGGCGACCTGACGGGCGAGCTCGGCGCCGATGCTGCCGCCCGCCCCGGTGAT
>KN174013.1:3528-4452 GCA_000759655.1 Acidicaldus organivorans
CGCCACGCGCCGTCCGGCGATCAGCCGCGCCATGCCCGCCCGGTCGAGCGGGGCCTCGTTGCGGTTGAGGAGATCCTCGACCGCGACCGGGCGGAGATGGACCGCCTCGTTGCGCTCCGGCGCCGCAAGCAGGGTGGGGTCGGGGGCGCGGCGGACGGCAAGCCCGAAACGGTCGGCGAGTTCAAGGAGGGCGCGGAGCCTTTCACCGGCGAGATCGGCGGTGAGCACCAGGAAACGGGGAAGCTCTCCGGCTCCGGCCAGAGTGCTCAGCACCGCTTCCGCCTCGCCGACCGTGCCGAGGATGGGGCAATTGTGCAGCCGCCGCCCTTTTTCGCGGGGCGAAAGGGAGAGGAGCCCCACCGCCCGGTAGGGAAGGCCCCGCCCCCCGGCCAGCGCCCGCAGGAAAAGATCGGCCTGCGCCGTATCGCCGACGAGCAGGACGGGAACGCTCTCCGCCGGGCTCCCCCCCTCGTTCCGCGTCCGCCACAGCCGGTAGAGGGCACGGGCCGTCCCCAGCAGGAGAAAGAGGCTCATCGCGTGGATGAGCGGAAAGCGAGGCGAGGGGAGGGGAAGACCGCTCGCGAGGAAGAGGGCGGCGTAGAGCGCCGCTGCCAGGATCGAGGCCGCGCCCACGCTCGCGAAATCGTGAAGTCCGCTATAGCGCCAATATTGCGTGGCAAGCCCAAACGGCGCGCCGCCCGCGATCAGGCAGAGCGCGCCGGCGGCGAGCGCGAAAGGACCGGGGGCGGCGGGCGCGGGTGTGGCGAGCCACGTAGCCAGCCAGACGGCAAAGGCGCCGGCGAGCCCGTCGAGAATGATATTGATGAGGAGGCGGCGCGCCGCGGCGCGGGATGGGGTCATTGGAGCGGGATCATCGCCTGGCGGTCAGCCGGGTCTCTTGCCCGAAGGGCAGCGCTTCGCCAA
>KN174013.1:4583-6997 GCA_000759655.1 Acidicaldus organivorans
GGTGAGGCGCCCTTTCACCCCGGCTTTCACGGCCCCGCACGGTCTTCCATCCCGCATGACCCTCACCGCTTTCGCGCGTCATCTCGCCTTCGCTGCCCTGCTTGCGCTGATTTCGGCTGCGCTCGTCAAGCTCATGATCGATGTGGCGATCCTCGACCGGCCCGACCCGCGCAAGGCGCATAGCACGCCGATCCCCAAAGGGGGAGGGATCGGCATCGTCGCCGCCTTCCTGCTCGGCATCGCCACGCTCTACGAGTTCGCCTTTTTCGCCCGCCTCGCCGAGCCCTATTTCCGGGCGGTCATCTTCTCCTCGCTGCTGATCGCCGTCGTCTCGCTGCTCGACGACATCTGGGACTGGCCGTTCTTCGTCAAACTCGCCGCCCAGTTCGCCGCCGCCCTCCTCACCGTGGGAAGCGGGCTCTACGTGCGGAGCTATCATCTCCCCCTCTTCGGCACGGTGGAAACCGACGGGCTCGGCGCCATCCTCACCCTCGCCTGGATCCTGTTCGTGACCAATGCGATGAACTTCATCGACGGGCTGGATGGGCTCGCCGCCGGGGTCGGGCTGATCGCGGCGCTCTTCCTTTCCTATATCGGGGCCAAGCTCGGCGGCTGGTTCGTCTATTTCGCCTCGCTCCTGCTCGCTGCCGGCATCGCAGGCTTTCTTCCCTTCAACTTCCCCCGCGCCCGGATCTTCATGGGGGACGTCGGAAGCCAATTCCTCGGTTTCGTGCTCGCCGTGCTCGGCATCGTCGCCAGCCGCTTCGAGCGGGTGGAGATGTCCTTCCTCCTGATGCCGATGCTGCTTTCGGGCGTGCTGTTCGACGTGGCCTTCACCCTCCTTCGCCGGACGCTCGCCGGCGAGAACCTCGCCACACCGCATCGGGGGCATCTCTACCAGGTCGCCGCCCGCAGCGGGCTCTCCCCCCGTCTCGTCACCCTCATCCACTGGGGCTTTGCCCTGTGGGGCGGGATCGCGGCCCTGATCTTCATCGCGCTTCCCGCCGCGGAGAAAGCCTTCGCCCTGCTCCTCCCCCTTATTCCACAGCTCGTCTGGGTGGGCGTGGTGGTGCGCCTCGCCCGCCGCGCCGGGATCGGGCGCTGGTAGGAGCGCCCTTTCGCCCTTCCCGCCGCGGCCTCTCCCGCCACCTCACATCTTGGCGAGCAGGGCTTCGACGATCTGGCGGGCGTCGGAGAGCTTGTGCTGGGCAAGCGCGGTCAGCGCGTTGCGGATCTGGTCGATGTTGTCATCGGCCACCGGATTGGCGACCTGGGAGGGGGCGACGTCGCGGGCAAGCAGCCTGGTCTCGGCCCGTTCCAGCGCCTCTTCCGCCATCGGCGCATTCCCCTTGGCCAGGGCATCGCGCGCCGCCTGCAGATAGCTTTTCGCCGAATCATCGGCGACCTGCGGGGCGGGCAAGGCGCGGCCCAGCACCGCCTGCGAGGCCGTCCCCGCCATGCCGCCCATATCCTGGCTCATCCCGCCCATCCCGGAGCCTCCTTGCGCGGGCATCTGCATCTGCTGGGCGAAGGCAGGAAGGGCGAAGGCGATAGAGAGCGCGGCCGTCGCGCCGAGGCGGAGAGCACGGTTGACGATGTCGGTCATGTCGAGGTCCTCCTCCTTTTGGATACGAGCCTGATTTTGGATACGAGTCTCAGCCTCAGCCGGCCTCCGCCGGACCACCCCCCGATCCGGGGGAAAGGCCGGCGGGCGTCTCTTGACCTTCCGGGAGGTTAGCGGAAATCTCCCTCCCGATCAAAGCCGCGATCGCGGGAAAAGGGGAGCGGGAAGGCCGGACGGAGGCCGGTGAAAAGGGGAAGCCCCATCGCCTGACGCATGAAGGCGCGTTTGAGGAAGGGGAGGCGGTGGACGGCGGCGATGCCGAGATCGCGGGCGAGCCTGAGCGGCGGGAGATCGTTGCTGAAGAGCCTATCAAGCGCGTCGGTCGCGGCGAGCATGAGGAGATTGGCGGGTCTGCGGCGCTGCTGATAGGCCGCGAGCACCTCGGGGGCGCCGATGTCGCGTCCCGCCGCGTGGGCCTCAATCAGGAGCTCGGCGAGCGCGATCGCGTCCTGGAAGCCGAGATTGAGCCCCTGTCCGGCGATCGGGTGGATGCCGTGCGCCGCGTCTCCCGCCAGCGCCAGACGCTGGTCGTAATAACGGTGCGCAATCAACGCCGAGAGCGGATAGACCCAGCGCCGCCCGCTCGGGCGGAGCGCGCCGAGATAGGATCCCAACCTGCGGGCGAGTTCGTCGATGAAGCTCCGGTCATCGAGGGCGAGCAGGGCGCGCGCCACCTCCGGCCGCTCGGTCCAGACGATGGCCGAGGCGTGCTCGGCGGAGGCGAGGGGGGGGAGGGGAAGCTGGGCGAGGGGACCGGCCGGCAGGAAATGCTCGAGGGCGAGCCCCTGAT
>KN174014.1:0-3305 GCA_000759655.1 Acidicaldus organivorans
GATGTGGATTTCATAGAGGGGTGGGTCTCATCGGGCGGGGGCGGCGTTTTCCTTGGGCAGAAGCACGATGAAGCGGGCGCCGATCACTCGTCCTTCCGCATCGCGCCGGTTCTCGGCGCTGATCCGCCCCTTGAGCGCCTCGACGATCTGACGGCTGATGGAAAGCCCCAGGCCCGAGTGCTGGCCGAAGCGCTCATCCTTGGGGCGCTCGGAATAGAACCGCTCGAAAATGTGCTCGAGCCGCGCTTCGGGAATGCCCGGCCCCTCGTCATCGACCACGATCTCCACCATCGCCCCGCGGTCGCGGGCGCGCAGCGTGATCACCCCGCCTTTGGGGCTGAAGGAGCGGGCATTGGCGATCAGGTTGCGCAACACCTGGACCAGCCGGTCGCCGATGGCGCGGACCACCAGATGCTCGTCGGCAAGGTCGAGGACGAGGCGGGGGTCGTCGTCGCTCCGCGTCGCCTCATGGATCTCGGCGAGCGCCTGGAGGATGGGGATGACATCGACCGGTTCGGTTCCGCTGCGCGAGAGCTCGGCATCGATGCGGCTCGCATCCGAAA
Source organism: Acidicaldus organivorans (assembly GCA_000759655.1). Lineage (GTDB taxonomy): Bacteria > Pseudomonadota > Alphaproteobacteria > Acetobacterales > Acetobacteraceae > Acidicaldus > Acidicaldus organivorans. The sequence continues at coordinate 564 of KN174014.1, forward strand.
TGTCGGAGATCAGCCGGTCGAGCCGCCGCACGTCCTGGTCGATGATGGCGAGCAGCCGGGCGCGCTGGGCTGGATCGTCGATGCGCCCGAGCGTCTCGATGGCGCTGCGGATCGAGGAGAGCGGGTTCTTGATCTCGTGGGCGACATCGGCGGCGAAGCGCTCGATCGCGTCCATCCGCGCCCAGAGGGCGGCGGCGCTGTCGGCGAGCGCCTGGGCGAGCGCCCCGATCTCATCGCGCCGGGCCAAGAGCCGCTCCGGCACCGCCTCGCGCCGCCCCTGGCCCTCGCGCATGGCGAGCGCGGCGAGGGCGAGGCGCAAAATGGGCCGGGCGATGGTGCGGGCGAGATACCAGGAGAGGATGACGGTGAGCAGCAAGGCAAGCCCGAAGAGGGCGAGGATCGACAGCCGCACCGCATAGAGGCTGGCATCGACCTCGCGCGCATCGCGGGTGAGCAGCACGATACCGACCGTCTGGCGGTCGTGCTGCACCGGCTCCGCCACCGTCACCAAAAGCCGCCCGTCGGTGGTGCGGCGGATATAGGGCGGCATCTCGTGGCTTTGCGAGGCCACATCGAGGCGGAGCTCCTCGCGCACGTCGGGCTGCCATTCTGGCCCCACCCCGCCCTGGCTGATTTCGAGGGCAGGCGCGCTGCGCTGATGGGGCAGATGGGCGAGCACGAAATCATAGACCGCGCCGATCCAGTCAACGACGCGCGGGGTCTCGGCCGGAGAGGCGGACGATGACGCGGCTGGGGAGGGCGGGGTGAGGTCGTCGTGGCTGTTGGCGATCAGCGTGCCATCGGGGCCATAGAGCCGGGCCTCGGCGCTCGGGGTGGGCTCGGTGAGGCGATGCAGCAGGGGGACGGCGAGGGCGGGGACGAGGCGGGCCGTGCCTCCCTGATCGACGGCGACCGCGGCCTGGCCGAGCGCTCCGGCGTAGATGCGGGCCTGTTCGCGCAAGGTGAGCACCTCCGCCTCGAGCAGCCCGTTCTGGTACTGATCGAGATAGAGGAGGGTGACGACGAGGAGGGCGAGCGGGATGACATTGACGAGGAGGAGGCGGCGCAGGAGCGGCGAGCCGAAGCGCCGCCACCCCAGTTTTCCCCCCGCCCGTTTTCCGTCGCCCCGGGCGGCGAGGAAGCGGAACCGGCGCGAAGGTGCGAGGACCTCCGCCGCGGCGTCGTCCCGGGCCTCCTCAAGCCGCCCCGGCTCAATTTTCCTTGTAACGGTAGCCGATCCCATAGAGGGTCTCGATCTGGTTGAAACTCTCGTCCACGGCGCGGAACTTCTTGCGGATGCGCTTGATGTGGCTGTCGATGGTGCGGTCATCGACGTAGGCGCTCTCGCCATAGGCGGCATCGAGCAACTGGTCGCGCGACTTGACCACGCCGGGGCGGGCGGCGAGCGCCTTGAGCAGCAGGAACTCGGTCACGGTGAGATCGACGTCCTTGCCCTTCCAGGTGCAGCGGTGGCGGAGCTCATCGAGCACCAGATCGCCGCGGGTGATGGTGCCCGCCGGCGCCCCCGCCCCTTCGGCGCGGCTCGCCTCGTTGCGCCGCAAGAGGGCGCGGATGCGCTCGATGAGGAGGCGCTGGCTGAAGGGTTTGCGGATGTAGTCATCCGCGCCGAGGCGCAGGCCGAGCACCTCATCGACCTCCTCGTCCTTGGAGGTGAGGAAGATCACCGGGAGCTGGGAGCGGGCGCGCAGACGCTGCAGCAGCTCCATCCCGTCCATGCGCGGCATCTTGATGTCGAGCACGGCGAGATCGACCGGGCGGGAGAGGATCCCCTGCAGGGCGCTTTCGCCATCGGTATAGGTGCGGACGTTGAACCCCTCCGCTTCCAGGGTCATGGCGACGCTGGTGAGGATATTGCGGTCGTCATCGACGAGAGCGATAGTGTGTTTCATGGTGGTTCCATCGGAGAGGATGGGAGGCGCTCCCTTATATGGTATCCGATCCTGCGCCTGACAGCGAGGCGGGCGCCCTGCCGCCAAGTCCGGAAGGCTCCGAGGGCGATGCGGGAGGCGCGGCAAGGCGCCTCATCCGTGCCGCGCGGATGGCAAGCCTCGCCACCGTCGAGGCAGGTGTGCCCCACATCGCCCTGGTGACGCCGGCCACCGCGCCCGATCTCTCGGTGCTCCTGCTCCTCTCCACGCTCGCCCGCCACACCAGGGCGCTCGCTGCCAACCCCGCCTGTGCGCTGCTCTTCACCGGCGAGGCGGGGGAGGATCCCAATCCGCAGACCATCCCGCGGGTGAGCCTCACCGGGCGGGCCGAACGTTGCGACGACGCCGCCCTCAAGGCGCGGTTCCTCGCCGTTCATCCGTATGCCGGGCTTTACGCCGGGTTCGGCGATTTCGCGCTCTGGCGGGTGGTGCCGGAGGCGCTTCATTACGTCGGCGGATTCGCCCGCGCTTTCCGCCTCCCTCCCCGCAAATTCGCCCTCGCCGCCGGCGTCATCGACGCGATCGCCGCGGCCGAGCCCCATTTGCTCGCCCGTCTCAACGCCCAAGCGGAGGCCTTGGCCCGGCTTGCCGGAGAGGACGGCGTGCGCGCCGTCGCCCTCGATGCCGACGGCTTCGATCTCGAGCTTGCCGGCCCGCGCACCCGTCGCATCGCCTGGCCCGCCCCCCTCTCCTCACCGGAGGAGGCAGAGGCCGCGTTTGCCGCGCTGCTCGCCTCGGAAGAGAGGGGAGCAAGGGGCGCGGGCAGAAAAGGCTAGGGCCGGGGACGGAGCGG
>KN174014.1:3369-5023 GCA_000759655.1 Acidicaldus organivorans
CTCCTCACCGGAGGAGGCAGAGGCCGCGTTTGCCGCGCTGCTCGCCTCGGAAGAGAGGGGAGCAAGGGGCGCGGGCAGAAAAGGCTAGGGCCGGGGACGGAGCGGAGAGGCGCAAAGGGGGGCGAGACGAAGCGTGAAAGGAGAAAGACCATGACCCCTGCCCCCTCGCGTTTTCCGGTCCCCGCGCTCGAGGAGATGGAGGAGGATATCCGCGCCCGCATTCTTGCCGTGGCCGAGCGCTCGGGCTTCATCCCCAACGTCTTCCTCGCCCTTGCCCGCCGTCCCGCCGAGTTCCGCGCCTTCTTCGCCTATCACGACGCGCTGATGGAAAAGGAGAGCGAGCTCTCCAAGGCCGAGCGCGAGATGATCGTAGTGGCGACCTCGGCGGTGAACCAGTGCCTTTACTGCGTGGTGGCGCACGGGGCGATCCTGCGCATCCGCGCCAAGGATCCGCTGATCGCCGATCAGGTCGCGGTCAATTACCGCAAGGCGCCGCTCACCCCGCGCCAGCGCGCCATGCTCGACTTCGCGCTCAAGGTGGCCACCAACTCGGCCGTGATCGGCGAAGAGGATTACAAGCGCCTGCGCGAGGCGGGGTTTTCCGAGGAGGGCGCGTGGGACATCGCGGCGATCGCGAGCTTCTTCGCCATGTCGAACCGGCTCGCCAACGCTTTCGCCATCCTCCCCAATCCGGAATTCTACCTGCTCGGCCGGCTCCCGCGCGAGGCTCCCCGCGAGGGGGGCGCCTGAGCGCGGTCTCTCAAGCCGCCCCGACCTCTCGAGCCGCTCCCGCCATCGTTGCCTGCGGCCCGAGTTCGAGCCGGTAGCCGCCGCTTTCGGTGACGAGCAGGGTGGCCCGCGCCGGATCGGCCTCGATCTTCTGGCGGAGCCGGTAGATATGGGTCTCGAGGGTGTGGGTGGTGACGGCGGCGTTGTAGCCCCACACTTCGTTGAGCAGTTCCTGACGCGGCACCGGCTTGCCCTGCGCCCGGTAGAGATATTTGAGGATCGCCGCCTCCTTCTCGGTGAGCCGGATGCGCCGGCGCGTCGTCTGGTCCTGGAGCAGCTTGAGGGCGGGGCGGAAGACGTAAGGCCCGATCTCGAAGATCGCATCCTCGCTGTTGGCGAAGAGCCGGATCTGGGCGCGGAGCCGGGCGAGGAATTCGGCGAGCCGGAAGGGCTTGGCGACATAGTCATTGGCCCCGGCCTCGAAGCCGCGCACCACGTCTTCCTCGTCATCATGCGCGGTGAGCATGAGGATCGGCACCTTGATGTCCGCCTCGCGCAACTCGGCGCAGAAATCCCGCCCGTCGCCATCGGGGAGCGAAATGTCGAGCACGATCGCGTCATAGCGCTCGCCCCGCTCCAAGAGCCGGGCGCGCGCCTCGGCGATGCTGCCTGCCGTGCTCACCGCGAAACTCCCGTCCTGGGCGAGCTGTTCTGCCAGGGTCTGGCGGAGGATCTCGTCGTCATCGACGATGAGAAGTGGTCGTGCGCCGTTCATCTCTGCTCACCTTTCCTTGCCCGAAATCTTGTTCCCGCCTTCAGCCTTCCCCACTTCGCAAGGAAAGCTGGACGCGCCGTCCCCCCCGCCCTAAAGCGCTTTCCAATGTGGCCGATCCCGAAGCGTGGTCAACCATCCCCTCCCTCCCGC
>KN174015.1:0-2718 GCA_000759655.1 Acidicaldus organivorans
CCCTCACCGTCGACCCAATAGCCTATCGAATCCCAATACCCCCACCTCGACAAGGGATTTTTCAGCAGCCTGCTAAGTTTCCGCCACCTTCCTGCCCTCTTCGCCCCCCGCAAGAGAGGAAAACGGGATTGACGGGTGGGGGGGATGGCGTAGGCTTCTCGGCCAATGGAGGTGAATGGGTTGGAGGTGAAGGGGTCGGGGGTGAATGGGTCCGGGAAAGCAGGATTTCCGGGAAATTTGCGCAAATCTGTCCTGGCGAAGTGAGACGCGAAGCTGGCCCGCGAGACGTCGTGGCTCGCTTTTGGTGACCCGCGCCCTGTAACCCCCCACGTCCTGTAATCCCCCTCGTCCCGTAACCCGCTCGATGATCCACGGCCCGCGCCGCCAGAGAGGAGAAAACGCATGCAAGGAGCCGTCATCCGTCTTTCGCCCGAAGATGGTGTAGTGATCGCCCGTCATCCGCTGCTGCCCGGCGTCGAGATCGCGCCCGGGGTCATCACCCGCGAACGCATCCCCGCCGCGCACAAAGTGGCCATCCGCCCCCACGCCCAGGGCGAGCCGGTGCGGCGCTATGGCCAGATCATCGGCTTCGCCACCCGCCCCATCGCGCCCGGCGAGCACGTGCACACCCACAATCTCGGCATGGGCGAGTTCCAGCGCGACTACGCGTTCTGCGCGGACGTCAAGCCCACCGCCTATATCGACCCGCCCGCGACGTTCCAAGGCATCCGCCGTCCCGACGGGCGGGTGGCGACGCGCAACTACATCGGCATCCTCACTTCGGTGAATTGCTCGGCCCATGTCGCCGAGCTGATCGCCGGGATGTTCCGCCGCAATCCGATCAAGGGCGAAGACCCGCTCGCCGAATTCCCCAATGTCGATGGCGTGGTGGCGCTCACCCACAAGACTGGTTGCGGCATGACGCAAAAAGAGCCGCTCGCCCTGCTCCGCCGCACCCTCGCCGGTTATGCGCGGCATCCCAATTTCTCGCACGTGGTGGTGATCGGGCTCGGCTGCGAGGTCAACCAGATCGGGGGGCTCCTCGAAGAGCAGCGCCTCGCCGGCCGGCTGCGCAGCATGGACATCCAGTCGTTGGGGGGCACGCGCAAGACGGTGGAGGCCGGTATCGCCTTCGTGCGCGAGGTGCTGGCCGAGGCCAACGACATCCGGCGCGAGGCGGTGCCCGCCTCCGAATTGACCGTCGCCCTGCAATGCGGCGGCTCGGATGGGTATTCGGGGATCACCGCCAACCCGGCACTGGGGGCGGCGAGCGATCTCGTGGTACGGCATGGCGGGACGGTGATCCTATCCGAGACACCCGAGACCTACGGCGCCGAGCATCTGCTGACCCGCCGCGCCGTCTCGCGCGAGGTGGGCGAGAAGCTCGTCGCCCTTATGCGCTGGTGGGAGGAGTACACGCGGCGCGAGAATGCCGAGCTCGATGCCAATCCCTCGCCCGGCAACAAGGCGGGCGGGCTCACCACCATCCTCGAGAAATCGCTCGGCGCCATGGCCAAGGCGGGCAGCACCAATCTCGTCGATGTGGTGGGCTACGCCGAGCCGGTGACCAAGAAAGGGTTCGTGTTCATGGACACGCCCGGCTTCGATCCGGTGGCGGCAACCGGCCAGGTAGCGGGCGGAGCCAATATCGTCTGCTTCACCACCGGGCGCGGCAGCGTCTTCGGCTGCAAGCCCGCCCCCTCGATCAAGCTCGCCACCAACACCCCGCTCTATCGCCGCATGGAGGAGGACATGGACATCAATTGCGGCACCATCCTCGATGGCGAGGAAAGCGTGGAGGCGTGCGGGGCGCGCATTTTCGAGCACATCCTGCGGGTGGCCTCGGGCGAGCGGACCAAGAGCGAGCGCTTCGATTTCGGCGAGGCAGAATTCGCCCCCTGGCCGCTCGGGGCAACCATGTAACCACCGCCTTGAGCCGCAAAACCCCGGAGAGACGCGGGGAACGGGAGGAAACGGACATGATCAATTTCGGAACGCAGCTCGCCCAACGCGCCGCCGCCGGAAAACCGGTCCGCGTCGGACTGATCGGGGCGGGCAAATTCACCGCCATGTATCTCGCCCAGGCGCTCACCACGCCGGGGGTGCACATTCTTGGCGTGGCCGATCTCGACCGCGCCCGGGCGGCGGCGAGCTTCCGCCGCGCCGGCTGGCCCGAGGAGCGCTTCGCCGCCCCCTCCTTCGAGGCCGCGCTGAAGAGCGGCGGCACCGTGTTGACCGAGGATGCGCACGCCCTCATCGCCGCCCCCGGTCTCGACATCGTGGTCGAGGCGACGGGACAGCCCAAGGCAGCGGCCGAGCACTGCCTCGCCGCGATCGAGGCGGGCCGGCACGTCATCATGGTGAGTGTGGAGGCGGATGTGGTGGCAGGCCCGCTGCTTGCCGCCCGCGCCCGCGAGAAGGGGGTGATCTACAGCCTCGCCTATGGCGATCAGCCCGCCATCATCTGCGAACACGTCGAATGGGCGCGGGCTTCGGGCTTCACCATCGTCGCCGCCGGCAAGGGGACGCGCTATCTCCCCCATTTCCATCATTCCACTCCCGATACGGTGTGGGAGAATTTCGGCATCACCGCCGAGCTCGCCCGCCGGGTCGGCAACAATCCCAAAATGTTCAACTCCTTCATCGACGGCTCGAAATCGGCGATCGAGATGACGGCGGTATGCAACGCAACCGGCCTCACGCCGCAGCCCGGCGGGC
>KN174015.1:3003-5992 GCA_000759655.1 Acidicaldus organivorans
GCCCGAGGGAGGCGGGCGGCACGCTGAGCCATGAGGGGACGACGGAGGTGGTCTCCTCGCTCAGGCGCGATGGCACGCCGGTGCAGAACCACCTGCAGATCGGCACCTACGTCATCGTCAAGGCCAACAACGATTTCGTGCGCGACTGCATCCGCGAATACGGGTTCTATCCGGATGAGACCGGCACCTACGCCGCCCTCTTCCGCCCCGTCCATCTGATCGGCTTCGAGCTCGGCATTTCGGTGGCGAGCATCGCGCTCCACGGCGAGCCGACCGGCGCGCCGCGCGCATTCGTCTCCGACGTGGTGGCGATCGCCAAGCGCGACCTCGCCGCGGGCGAAATTCTCGATGGCGAGGGCGGCTATACGGTGTGGGGACGGCAGATGCAAGCCGCCGCCTCGCTCGCCGCCCGGGCGCTGCCGCTTGGCCTCGCCCACGGGGTGCGGCTGCTGCGGCCCAAGCGGGCGGGCGAGATGCTGAGCTTCGAGGACGTCGCCCTCGATCCGGCCGATCCGCTGCTCAAACTCCGCCGCGAGATGGAGGCGCGCTTCGCCCCCGCTCACTCCTCGAGGGCGGCGATCCCGGCGTAGCGATAGACGAGCGCCGCCCCCGCCCAGACGAGGAGGAAGAGCCCCACGATCACGAAGCCCAGCAGGTTGAAATTGTCGTTGAGCTTGCCGATCGCCTCCCAGAACGGGCCGGAGAGGCCGAACTGATCACCGATCAGGCCGAGCGTCTCGATCCCGCCGATCAGCACCGCGACCAGCACCGAAAGTCCGGTGACGACGAGATTGTAGTAAAGCTTGCGCAAGGGCTGGGCGAAGGCCCAGTCATAGGCGCCGAGCATGACGAGCCCGTCCGCCGTATCGACCAGCGTCATGCCCGCGGTGAACAGGGCGGGAAAGACGAGGATGGTCTGGAGCGGCACGCCCGAGGAGGCCTGGGCGGCGGACATGCCGAGCAACGCCACTTCGGTCGCGGTATCGAAGCCGAGCCCGAAGAGGAACCCGATCGGGAGCATGTGGGCGGGGCGCCGGATGAGGGCGAAAAGCGGGCGAAAGAGGCGGGCGAGCAGGCCGCGCCCGGCAAGCAGCAGGTCGAGATCGGCCTCGGCGAGCGCCTCGCCCCGGCGCAGGCGCAGGAAACTCTGCCAGATCCCGGCGAGCGCGACGACGTTGACCACCGCGATGGCAAAGAGGAAGGCCGCCGAGACCAGCGTGCCGAAGACGTCGCCGAACCCTTTGAGCCCCTCCATGTGGGTCCCGAGCTCACTCACCCCGAGCGCGATGCCAAGGGAGAGCAGGATCACCACCAGCGAATGGCCGAGGGCGAAGAACAGGCCCACGGTGAGCGGGCGCTTGCCCTCGCCGCGCAGCTTGCGGGTGACGTTGTCGATGGCGGCGATGTGATCGGCATCAACGGCGTGACGGAGGCCGAAGCCGTAAGCGAGGAGAGCGGTGCCGAGCAGCACCGGATGGGCGCGCAGGCTGAGAATGGCCCACACCCAGACGAGCAGATTGACCCCAATCAGCCCGCCGATCACCCCCATGATGCGCCGCCGCAATCCTTTGCTTTCCATCGCCATCCCCCTCCTGGACCCTGACCCTGCACTCTGACCCTTGGGCGATCCGCCCCGCTCCGCACCCGCCCCCCGCCGCGCCCGTAAGCACCGTCAGCGGGACAAACCACTGCCAACGGAGACTATCGCTCTCCAAGACGGAGGGTCAAACCCTTTCCGTGAGGCGTGAGGGACTTGCCGGCCCTGCCCCCGGATCCCATATCGAGTTCACGGAACTGTGTGAGGAGTACGGCCATGACTCCCAATGTCGGAACGACGGACCGGGTGATCCGCTTCGTCGTTGGCATCCTTCTCCTGCTCTATGCTGCATTCGGTGAAAGCCCCTGGCGCTGGGTAGGGCTGATCGGCATCATTCCGATCATCACCGCGCTGGTTCGCTTCTGCCCGGCCTACGCGTTGCTCGGCATCCGCACCTGCCCGGCGGAAAAACAGGCTCACTGAGCGCGCCGGCGGAAGGGGGGTGACGGCCCTCACCGCCCTGGGTAAGGGGCGGCAAGGAGGCGTTTGTCGTCGCCCTCAGAGAATAGGTGATCCTCAGAGATAGGCTGCGCCGGCCTCTTCCGCGAAGCGGGCGGGCGGTCCCTCCCAGATGATGCGGGCGTGATCGAGCACATAGACCCGGTCGGCGTGGGGCAAAGCGAAGGTGACGTTCTGTTCGCCGAGCAGGACGGTGATCTCCCCGCTCTCCCGCAGGACCTCGAGCGCCTTGGAAATCTGCTCGAGGATCACCGGGGCAAGCCCAAGCGTCGGCTCATCGAGGATGAGGAGCGCGGGACGCATCATCAGGGCCCGCGCAATGGCGAGCATCTGCTGCTCGCCCCCCGAGAGGGTGCGGGCGAACTGGGCGGCGCGGGCCTCAAGGATCGGAAAGAGCGAGAAGAGCCAGCGTTTCTGGCGCTCACGTTCGGCGGCCTCGAGATGCTGCCCGGCGAGGTCGAGATTTTCGAGCACGCTCATCTCGCCGAAAAGCTCGCGTGTCTCCGGGCACTGCACGATCCCGCCGCGCGCGATCGCCGCCGCCGAGCGCCCCGCCAAGCTCTCGCCACGCCAGAGGATTTCCCCCTGATAGGGAACGAGGCCGGAGATGGCATTGAAGAGGGTGGTCTTGCCCGCGCCATTCAGCCCCACCACCGAAACGAACTCACCCTTGCGCACCTCGAGGCTCACCCGTTCCAGCGCCTGGGCCTTGCCGTAGAAAACGCTCACCTCGTTGAGGCGCAGCAGCGGCGCCTCGCTCCGCGCCGCGCTTCCGCGGATGGCGGGCGCGCCGAGCGCGCCGCCGAGATAGACGCGGCGCACCGTCTCGTCCTTCATCACCGCCTCGGCCGGGCCCTCGGCGATGCGCTCGCCGAGATACATGGCAAGCACCCGATCGACGAGAGCGGCAACACTCTTCACGTTGTGATCGAC
>KN174015.1:6278-9600 GCA_000759655.1 Acidicaldus organivorans
GCCACCTCCGCCATGGTGAGCCCGGCGAAGGGTTCATCGACCAGCACCACTCTCGGGTCGCGGGCGATCGCCTTGGCCAGTTCCAGGCGGCGGAGATCGGCGAAGGGAAGCGTCGCGGGGTGACGGTCGAGCACCGCGCCGAGCCCCACCCGCTCGCCGATCGCCCGCGCCCGGCGCTTGACCGAACGGTCGCCGAAGAGGCGGGTGAGCTTGTCGGGAAGGAGGGCGAGCTCGATGTTCTCGAGCACCGTCTGGCGGTGCAGCGGCCGGGAGTGCTGGAAGACCAGTCCCACGCCGGCGCGGGCGATGCGATGCGTCGGCCAGTGGGTGATGTCGGTCCCGGCAAGCCGCACCTTCCCGCCATTGGCCCGCTCGATCCCCATGATGAGCTTCATCGCGGTCGATTTGCCTGAGCCATTGGGGCCGATCAGGCCGAGGATCTCGCCTCCCTCGATCTTGAAACTCAGATCCTTGACCGCAACCAGACCGCCGAAGCGCTTGGTGAGATGGGCGACCTCGAGCAGCGCCATCGCTCACGCCCCCCGTCTGTGCATGAGATGGCCGACCAGGCCGTCGGGGAAGAAGAGGATGACGGCGAGCGCGACCGCCGAGACGACGAAGGTGGAGAGCTGGCCCAAGGGCCGGAGGATCTCGGCGGCGACGATGAGAAAAACCGCCCCGATCGCCGGTCCGACGATGGTGCGCCGTCCGCCCAGCACCGCGGCGATGATGATCTGCACGCCGACCGCGATATCGACCACGGTGTTGACCGAGGCGGTGCCGAGATAGAAGACCATCATCGCCCCGGCGAAGCCCGAGAACAGGGCGCTCACCGCAAAGGCCGCGATCTTGTGCTTGGCGACGTTGAAGCCGAGCGCCTGCGCCTCAATCGGATCCTGCCCGCTCGCCTGCAGGATGAGCCCGACCGGCGAGCGCGACAGCCCATAGAGCAGCGCGCCGCTTACCGTCATCGCCGCGAAGGCGAGCCAGTAATTGATCTTCGGGTCGAGGGAAAGGACGTCGTTGATGGTAAGCCCGATCTCCCCCCCGGTCACACCGGCGAAAATGACGATCACCTGCTGCAGCACCAGCACCGCGACCAGGGTGACGAGGCCGAAATAGGGCCCGCGCAGGCGAAGGGCGGGAATGGCGAGCACCAATCCGCCGAGCAGGGCGGCAAGCGCTCCGGCGATGACGTCGAACCAGACCGGCCAGCCGTGATTGTCGAGCAGGCCCGCGGCGTAGGCGCCGAGCCCGATGAGAAAAGTCGGCCCGAAATTCACTTCGCCCGCGAAACCGAACAGCAGGTCCCAGCTCATCGCGAAGACGCCGAAATAATAGGCGAGCGTCAGCACGCCGAGCACATAGGCCGACACACCAAAGGGGAGGAAGGCCGCAACGAGGAGGAGAAGGAAGAGAACAAGACGCCGCATGGAGTCTCCTAGCGCCGCCCCAAGAGGCCCTGCGGGCGGAGATAGACGACGAGAACGAGAAGAAGGAGGGAGGGGATGGTGCGGAGCACCGGGGTGACGAGATAGGCGGTCGCCGTCTCGAGATAGCCGATGACATAGGCGGCGAGCAGCGAGCCCGAGATGGAGCCGAGCCCGCCCAGCACCACGATCGAGAAGGCGCTCGCGGTGAGCACGCCGACATTGGCCGAGCTGGTACCGAGGAAGGTGGCGAGCAGCACGCCAGCGATGGCGGCGAGCACGCCATAGATCGTCCAGACGAGGAGATAGACCCGCCCGAGTTCGTAGCCGAGCAGGGTGAGGCCGCGCGGATTGATCGCCGCCGCCATCAGGGTCTTGCCGGCGCGGGTGCGGTTGACGAAGAGCCAGAGCAGCCCCATCGCCACCCAGCAGGTGATGGCGGTGAAGATCTCGTTGGCGGGGGTGCGCACGCCGAGGATATCGACCACGCCGCCGATCAGGGGGCGGACGGTGACCGGGCTGTCGGTGAAGAAATAGGCGATCGCCTCCTGCAGCATGATCCCCCAGAGCAGGGTGCCGGTGAGGACGAAGATCTCGGTCTCGTCGCGCGGGATGGCGCGCGAGCGCTGGATGGGCCGCACCACGAGCGCGTAGGTGAGGAGCGCAAAGAGCGCCCCGATCACCACCCCGCCCGCCGAGCCGGCATACTGGCCGAGCCCAAGGGGCCCGGCGAGATACCAGGCGGCGATGGCGGCGATCACCATGATCCCGCCATGGGAGAGATTGAGCACGCCCGAGACGCCGAAGATCAGCGAAAACCCGATCGCCCCCAGCGCGTAGAGAGTGCTGATGGCGAACCCATCGACCAGGATCTGCAGCCCGACCATCGCCTCCCTCTTATCCCCTTCTCCCAGCCCCTATTTCATGCACGCGAGATCGACGTTTCGTAGGAGAGGAGAGCGGAGACCCCCCTCTCCCGCCCGCGAAAACGCCGAACTCCGCTCATCCCGCCTGGAGCGTACGCCGCGTTCCCCACCTCACTGGGCGCTGGCGTGCTGCTCGGGAAGCTTGATGAAGGAGGGGAAGGTGAGCTTGCCGTTGGCGATCTTCTCCGGCCAGACCGTCACCTGCTTGCCGTTCTGCCACTGGATCATCAGGCCGGAGACATAATCCTTGCCGTAACGGATCCCGTGCGGGAAACGCTCATCACGCCCATAGAACTGGATGCGGCCCACCGTTCCCACATAGTCGGTCTTTTCCATTTCGGCGACGATCTTGTCGGGATCGTCGGAGCCGGCGCGTCCGATCGCTTCGGCGACGATATGAACCTCATCCTCGGTCATGTAGCCGGTATAGGCCGGCGTCACCCCGTAGCGTTTCTGATAGGCCTCGGCGAAGGGGATGGTCTTCGGACTGATCGCCACGTCCGGCACCGCCACCACCTGGGCGATGACCCCTTCGGTCGCGCCGTTGGTATCGCGCCAGAACGTGGTGGTGGTGGCCTGCGAGCTGATGCCCGACATCGGGATCGGCACCTGCTCGGTATGCCACTGCACGGTGGGCTGCACGCCGACATGGCTGATCCCGGTGATGATCACGTCGGGATGGAGGCTCTCGATCCGGTTGAAGATCGGGGTGAAGTCGGTGGTATCGGGCGAGACCCGGATCGCATCGAGCACCTTGAGCCCGGCCGCGGGCAGGCACTTCTTGCTCTCTTCATCGAGCGGCTTGGTCCAGGCCGCATCCTCGCTGAACATCACCGCGGTCTTCATACCGAGTTTCTGGACGAGGATGTCGTGGCTGAAATCGCAGTTGGCATCGGCAATGATGGTCGAGGTGAGATAGCCGTGGAACGTGTATTTGTAATGGTCGTAGTCTTCCTTGACGTGGCG
>KN174015.1:9667-10068 GCA_000759655.1 Acidicaldus organivorans
GCGCGCTGGAAGGCGCGCACCGCATCGGAGGCGGAGTTGTGGTCGTCATAGAAGACGAGTTCGACCTGCCGGCCATTGATCCCGCCCGCGGCGTTGATCTCTTCCGCCGCCATCTTTGCTGCGTTGGTGATGGCCACTCCCGAGATCGCCGAGAACTCGGCGATCACCGCGATGCGGATCGGATCGGCGGCCCGGGCGGTGGCCACTCCGGAGGCGAGCGCGAGCACTGCCGCCGCAACGCCGACCCCCTTTTGCCGCAAATCGAAACTCCGCCCCTCGACTGTCTTCTTCATGCGCTCCTCCCTGGCCGTCCGCGCGGCCTCGCACGTGGTTCGATTCCTGATCCTCTCAACACGAAATTCAACGCGCAAGCAAGGCCCCCCTCCAAGGCCCCCGCGCGC
>KN174016.1:0-589 GCA_000759655.1 Acidicaldus organivorans
GCTCTCGCTCTCGCCCGCATCCTCGAGCGCCTCCTCGGCCGCGCCGAACAGGGCCTCGGTGGCGCTCTCCGTATCCGCCCCCGCCTGCTCCTCGGGCGCGTTCTGCTCCTCGCCCCCTTCCTCCTCGGCGGCGCTCTTCTCGTTTTCCTCCTCGGCGGCCTCGTCGGGTTCGGCGAGATCAAGCGCGGCCATCAGCTGGCGGGCGGCGCGGGCGAAGGCGCGCTGGTCATCCTGGGTGGCGGCGAGATTGGCGAGCGCCGCCATGGCGCGGGGGCCGAGCGTCTCGCGCCAGGCGGCGAGCGCCCCGGCGAGCTCGGCAGGGGCGGCCTTGCCCGACATCGCGGTGCGGGCGAGCCAGGAAAGGGCTGCGGTGAGCGGCAGGGCCTCGGTCGAATGGGGAGCGCGGGCGAGCGCCTCGCGGTCGAGCGCGGCGAGCGCCCGGGCCTCCAGATTGGCCGCCACCCCGTCGAGATGGCGCGCCCCCACCACCTCGATGCGCGTCTGCTCGAGCGCGTCGAACACCTCGCGCGCCTCGCGCCCGACGGGGGCGCGGGCGGCATGCAGCGCGGCGTCGTGATGGCGCAGCCGA
>KN174016.1:664-1265 GCA_000759655.1 Acidicaldus organivorans
GAGCCCGCGCAGACGCAGCCGCTCACCCTCCGGCAGGGCGCGCGAGGGGAGCGACAGGCGCACCCGCTTGCCTTGCAGCGCGGCGGGGCCAGGCTGGAAGGCAAGCGGGTGCGCCTGCCGCTCCCCTCGCGCGCCCTGCCGGAGGGTGAGCGGCAGGCGCACCCGCTTGCCTTGCAGCGCGGCGGGGCCAGGCTGGAAGGCGACCTCGACCTCGCCCCCTTCCTCGCCCGCCAGCGCGCGGATCACCTGCTCGGTGGCCCGCTTGAAGACGTCGCTCTGGTCTTCGCCTTTCCCGATCACCCGATCCCTCCGTGCGGCGCCGGCACGCTCAGCACCTCAGATCCGCCGGGCGAGGGCCTGGCTCAACGGCAGCTCGACATTGAAGACGCGCTGGTAATACTCGGCGATGGTGGGCCGTTCCGCCTCGTCGCACTTGTTGAGGAAGGTGAGGCGGAAGGCGAAGTGGAGATCGCCGAAGATCCGCGCATTCTCCGCCCAGGTAATCACGGTGCGCGGCGACATCACTGTCGAGATGTCGCCGTTGATGAACCCCGCCCGGGTGAGTTCGGCGAGCGCCACCATCTTCTCGATCTCGGAGCGG
>KN174016.1:1285-3828 GCA_000759655.1 Acidicaldus organivorans
GGCGAAGTGGAGATCGCCGAAGATCCGCGCATTCTCCGCCCAGGTAATCACGGTGCGCGGCGACATCACTGTCGAGATGTCGCCGTTGATGAACCCCGCCCGGGTGAGTTCGGCGAGCGCCACCATCTTCTCGATCTCGGAGCGGGACTTGGCGTCCCCGGGGTCGAGGCCGAGCTTGGCGAGCACGATCGCCGTCTCCTCGGCGTGCGGCAGGTAGTTGAGGGTGGCGACGATGTTCCAGCGGTCCATCTGGCCCTGGTTGATCTGCTGGGTGCCGTGATAGAGGCCGGTGGTATCGCCGAGCCCCACCGTATTGGCGGTGGCGAAGAGGCGGAAGGCGGGATGGGGGCGGATCACCCGGTTCTGGTCGAGCAGGGTGAGCTTGCCCTCGACCTCGAGCACCCGCTGGATGACGAACATCACGTCGGGGCGGCCCGCGTCGTATTCATCGAAGACGAGCGCGCAGGGGTGCTGCAGGGCCCAGGGCAGGATGCCCTCGCGGAATTCGGTGACCTGCTTGCCGTCCTTGAGCACGATCGCATCCTTGCCGATGAGATCGATGCGGCTGATGTGGCTGTCGAGATTGACCCGGATGCAGGGCCAGTTGAGCCGGGCGGCGACCTGCTCGATATGGGTCGATTTGCCGGTGCCGTGATAGCCCTGGATCATCACCCGGCGGTTGAAGGCGAAGCCGGCGAGGATGGCGAGCGTGGTCTCGCGGTCGAAGCGGTAGGCGGGGTCGATCTCGGGGACGTGTTCGGTGCGCACCGAGAAGGCGGGAACCTCGAGGTCGGTGTCGATGCCGAACACCTCGCGCGCCTTGAGGGTGAGATCGGGCCGGTCGATCGCCGAGGTGGGCGCGCTGTCACGGACATCGGCGAGGGCGAGTTTGGTCATCGGTGGGGTCCTGTCAGGGTCGTTCAGGATAAGAGAGTAGGCGTTGGGGATGGCGAGACAAGAGCCGCGCGCGCGCGGGGACGCCGGAGTATGGCCGCGCCACGCTCAGCGCGGCCCGGTCCCCGCCGCGGCGCGCCCGGCGAGGAACTGGCGGAGGGTGGAATAGGCGCCGTTGATGCGCTTGAACCGCTCGGCCGCCGCCGCATCGCCCCCCGCCACGTCGGGGTGGTGGCGCTTGGCGAGCGCCTTGTAGCGCTGCTTGGCCTCTTCCGCCGAGACCGGCCAGCCGAGGTCGAGCTCGCGCAGCGCCTCGCGGAGCGCGGGGGGGAGCCGCGGCGAGGTGCCGGCGGGGTTGGCCCTGCCGCCGAGCGCGCCCAAGGGGTCGGCGCGCGCCTGCTCGATGTCGTCAAGGCGCACCCCGAATCTGCCGCCGCCCAAGGGCCAGGTCGGACGCTGCCACGCAGTATCGGCGCGGATCTCGCGCTCGATCTCGGCGGGGCTCATGCCGCGGGAATAGTCCCAGGCGCGGTTATAGGCGCGGACGTGCTCGAGGCAAAACCACCAGTAATCGCGCAGATTGTGCCGCGATTTGGGCGCGCGGTACTCACCGGGCAGCGGGCAGCCCGCCATGTCGCAGCTGCGGCCCGGCGCCTCGGGGTCGGGGGCGAAATAGCGCCGCCGTCGTCCTCGCGTCTCCATCGGCATGATCCGCTAAATTGCCATTTTCCCGTTTCCTGACAACCATCCCCGGCGAAAACCCTGTCCCGAGGGCAGCGAATGCCGGGGCTGGAGGGGTGGGACGCGAGAGGCTAGAAGGTTTGGGACAAAGGGTTTGGGGCAAAGAGGAGGCCGGGGGGCGGAGGCGCGCCGCGCCCCGTGCCCCGACCGGCATCAAGCCATGACGGTATTGAATGAATGACGGCATCGAGCCATGAGGTGAGCGATGGAGACGCGTGAGAGCCGGATGCGCAAACTGCTCGAGGCGGCGCTCTCGCCTTGCGAGATCGCCATCACCGACCAGAGCGGCCGCCATGCCCGCCATGTGGCGAAAATGGGGATCGAGGCGGAGGGCGAGACGCATTACCGGCTGAAAATCGTCTCCCCCGCCTTCGCCGGGCTCTCGCGCGTGGAGCGGGCGCGGCGGGTGCACGAAGTGCTCGCCCCTGAATTCGCAACCGGCCTGCACGCGCTCGCCCTCGAGCTCAAGACGCCGGAGGAAGCGGGCCAGGGCTGAGCGGCGAGGCCTTCGGCGCATCACGCCTAGGCCCGGTGCCGGGCGGAGATTTTTTGCCGCCGAAGTATCACATTTTCGTCAAATTTTAACGGCTCTTATGCGACAAATCAGGACCTTACGGAGGTCCTCGATGAGTCGTCTCGTCACCCGCACCGTCGCCGCCCCCCAGGGCCGCACCAGCATGCGGCTCGAGCCCGAGTTCTGGGACGCGCTCGATGAGATCTGCCGGCGGGAGAACGTCTCGCTCGGCCTCCTCATCCGTCGCATCGACCAGCGCCGCGACCGGGGCTCGCGCACCAGCGCGGTGCGGGTCTTCGTCCTCCTTTATTTTCGCGCCGCCGCGACCGAAGAGGGCCACCGCGCCGCCCGCCACGGCAGCGGGCTCCTTTAATAAAATATCGCCCGCGCCGCC
>KN174016.1:3927-3999 GCA_000759655.1 Acidicaldus organivorans
AGCGCCGCCACCCACGCCCCCACCGCGAGCAGGCGCGCATCCTCACCCCACGGGGCGATGAGCTGCACGCCG
>KN174016.1:4266-4377 GCA_000759655.1 Acidicaldus organivorans
GCAGATGAAGCGCGGTCCAGAGCGCGTTGAACACCGGGTCGCCGGTGAAGCCGAGCCCCTCGGGCGCCTCGCCGGGGGCGGCGGGGACCACCAGCACCTCACCCCCTTCGA
>KN174016.1:4468-5395 GCA_000759655.1 Acidicaldus organivorans
AGAGGGCCATCGCCTGCCGCCGCCCCGATTCGAGGCGGCGGCAGGCGATGGCCCTCTTCGAAGGGGGTGAGGTGCTGGTGGTCCCCGCCGCCCCGATTCGAGGCGGCGAAGCGCGGCGAGCCAGGCTGCGGGCGAGGCGCTCTCCCCCTCGGCAAGCCGTTCGCAAAGCGCGGGGCTCAGCCGGTCACGATGGCGCTGCCACTCCCAGGCGAGCGCCCGCGCCGCCTCGGCATTCATCACGAGCGCGTGATCCTCCAGCAGTCCCTCGAAGAAAGGGGGCAGGGCGCGTTCGACAACCCGTGCCCCGGCGCGGGCGAGACGCCCCGGCAGGGCCTCGAAGAGGGCGCGGGTTTCCGGCTCGGCCCGCGCGAAGGCGGGGCCGCGGCAGAGGATGAGCCGGGGCGGGGCCTCGCGCTTCTGCTCCGGATCGCCAAGCGGCTTGCCGGCAAGCACGCTGCCGAGGAGGGCGCAATCGCCCACCGTGCGGGCGAAAAGGCCCACCGTATCGAAGCTCTCGGCGAGCGGCTTCACCCCGGCGCGGCTGATCCAGCCATAACTCGGCTTGTAGCCCACCACGCCGCAATAGGCGGCGGGACGGATCACGCTGCCCGCGGTCTGGGTGCCCAGCGCCAGGGGAAAGCAGCCCAACGCCACCCCCGCCGCCGAGCCCGAGCTCGACCCGCCCGGGGTATGAGCCGGGTTCCTGGGGTGGGTGGTGGGGCCGGGATGACGGTAGGCGAATTCGGTGGTCACCGTCTTGCCGATCACGATCGCCCCCGCGGCGCGGGCGAGCGCCACGGAGGCGGCATCGGCGCGGGGCCGGTGTCCCGCCCAGATCGGTGAGCCATAGGCGGTCGGCATGTCCTCCGTCTCAAAAATGTCCTTCACGCCGAGCGGCAGGCCGAAGAGGGGGCCTTCGGGCGGGGC
>KN174017.1:0-107 GCA_000759655.1 Acidicaldus organivorans
GAGAAGACCGGGATGGGTTTCCGCATAACGCCGGGCCCCATCCCCGTCCCCCCGAAGCCTGGCGGGATGCGGCCCGGCGTTATGCGGAAACCCATCCCGGTCTTCTC
>KN174017.1:241-5169 GCA_000759655.1 Acidicaldus organivorans
TACGAGCCCAAGGAGGGCGGCTTCGTCGTCCATTACCGCCACGCCCCCGAACGGCGGGAGGCGGTGCGCGCCGCGCTCGAGGAACTGATCGGGGAGGACCCGGAATTCGGTCTCCTCGCCTCGCACATGGCCTGGGAGGTCCGCCCGCGCCGGGCGAACAAGGCGGAGGCGGTGCGGTTTCTCATGACCCATCCGCCCTTTGCCGGGCGGAAACCAGTCTTCATCGGCGATGACGTGACCGACGAGGAAGGCATGGCGGCGGCGCGCGCCTTGGGCGGGATGGGATTGCGCGTCCCGGAGGTGTTTGGCGGGCCGGAGGGGGTGCGGCGGTGGCTCGCCGCCCTCCTCGAAGCCCCGCCCCGCTCAGGCTGAGCCGGGCGCTTCCTCGGGGCCTGGAGGCGTGCGCGCCGCCCGTTCGAGCCGGGCGAGGGCGCGGTCCCTGCCGATCAGCGGCAAGAGCCGGGCGAGCTCCGGCCCCGCCTCCTCGCCGGTGAGGGCGAGCCGCAAGGGGAGAAAGAGCGCCTTGCCCTTGCGCCCGCTCTTCTCCTTGAGCGCGGCAAGCCAGGCGGCGATCGCCGCTTCGTCCCAAGGCTCGGGGGGGAGGGTTGCGGCGGCAAGGCGCAGCAGCTCCGCCTCCCCGGCAAGCCCCGGCGGCCACAGCTCCTCGCTCACCACCTCCCACCACCGTTCGGCATCGCGCAGAAGCTCGATATTGCCGCGGATCGCCTCCCAGAATTCGGGCGTGGCCCCTTTGGGCAGGCGGTCCCTCACCTCGGCGAAGCTGAGCCCCTGCAGGGCGCGGCGGTTGAGGGCGAGCAGCTGGGGCGGATCGAAACGGGGTGGGGAGGCGCCATAGGCGGAAAGCGAAAACCGCGCGGCGAGAGCCTCGAGCGGCAGCGGCTCCGGCTCCTGCCCCGAGCCCAGCGCGACGAGATAGGCGGCCAAGGCCCGCGGCTCGATCCCGTCGCGGCGCAGACTGCGCAGCGAGAGGCTCTCGAGGCGCTTGGAAAGCTTGCCCCCTTCGGCATCGACGAGCAGGGGGAGATGGGCGAATTCGGGGGGACGGGCGCCGAGCGCGGCGAAGAGATCGTGCTGGACGGCGGTGTTGGTGATGTGATCCTCGCCGCGGATGACATGGGTGATGCCGCGCTCGATGTCATCGACCAGCGAGGTGAAGGTATAGAGCGGCGCGCCGTCGGCGCGGATCAGCCCCGGGTCGGAGACGGCGGAAAGTTTCACCTCGCGCCGCCCGAGCACCAGATCGTTCCAGGCGACCGCGCCCTCCGAAAGCCTGAAGCGCCAATAGGGCCGCTTGCCGGCGGCGTCGGCGGCGCGGCGGTCGGCCTCGGTCATGGAAAGCGCGCCGCGGCCTGCCCCCGGTCTATGACCGCGCCGCGCCATCCGAAAGCCTGAAGCGCCAATAGGGCCGCTTGCCGGCGGCCTCGGCGGCGCGGCGGTCGGCCTCGGTCATGGAAAGCGCGGCGCGGTCATAGACCGGGGGCAGGCCGCGGCGGCGGCGCTGCTCGCGCTTGAAGCGGAGCTCGGCCTCCGTCTCGTAGCATGGATAGAGCCGCCCCATCGCCTTGAGCCGCTCGGCGGCTTCCGCATAGAGGGCGAGCCGCTCGCTCTGGCGGAACATCTCGTCCCATGAGAGGCCGAGCCAGGCGAGGTCATGAATAATCGCCTCACGATACTCATCGCGCGAGCGCTCGGGATCGGTGTCATCGAAGCGGAGCAGGAAACGCCCGCCCCCCTGGCGGGCGAACAGATAGTTGAGGAGGGCGATGCGGGCATTACCGAGATGGAGATAGCCGGTCGGGCTCGGCGCGAAGCGGACGATGGGGGTCATTCGTGGGCCGGGATCATTCGTCTTCGGCCTCGGCGAGCCGGCGTGGGTCGAGCGCGCGCCAGTCGCGCTCCTCGGCGGTGGCGGGACGGGCGGCGAAGCGGCCGACTTCGTCTGCGCTGCGCCAGGCGTTGGGATGGCCGCCCAGCACCTCGCAATCCTCGCCGAATTGCCGCCAGAGGGCGAGCACTTCGGCCGCTGAGAGGCCGGGGGTGCGGCAGCGCTCGATCGAATCACGCACATAGGCGCGGGCGAAGGCATTGGCATGCATGAGCGAGGTGAAGCCCGCGATCTCCTCGACCACGCCCTCCGCCGCCCCGCCGGAGAGATCATAGATGCGCACCCGGAAGCCCCCGGGCGGGGAAAACAGGGATTCGCTCATGTCACGAGATCATTTCACGAGATCGGTGAAGCCGTTGGTGATCGGATAGCGCCGGTCGCGGCCGAAGGCGCGGCGGGTGCTCTTGACCCCGGGCGGGGCCTGGCGGCGCTTGTATTCGGCGCGGTCGAGCATCCGCCAGACGCGCGCCACCACCTCGCGGTCGAAGCCGCGGGCGGCGAGGGCGTCGATCGTCTCCTCGCGCTCGACCAGGCCTTCGAGAATGGCATCGAGCAGGTCATAGGGCGGCAGCGTGTCCTGGTCGGTCTGGTTGGGCTTGAGCTCGGCGGAAGGGGGCTTGGTGAGGATGCGCTCGGGGATCACCGCGCCCTCCGGCCCCCGCGCCCCGGCCGGGCGCGTTTCGTTGCGCATGCGGGCGAGGGCGAAGACGGTGGTCTTGTAAACATCCTTCAGCACCGAGTAGCCGCCGCACATGTCGCCATAGAGCGTGGCATAGCCCACCGACATCTCGCTCTTGTTGCCGGTGGTGAGCAGCATCGGACCGAACTTGTTGGAAAGCGCCATGAGGATCAGGCCGCGGGCGCGGGACTGGATGTTCTCCTCGGTGATGTCAGGCGCACGTCCGGCGAAAAGGGGGGCGAGCGCCGCGCCGAACGCCGCCATCGCGCCTTCGATCGGGATCACGTCGTAGCGCACGCCGAGGCGGCGGGCGCAGGCTTCGGCATCCTCGAGGCTCTCGCGCGAGGTATAGGGGCTCGGCAGCATCACCGTCCACACCCGCTCCGCCCCCAGCGCATCGACGGCGACCGCCGCCGACAGGGCGCTGTCGATCCCACCCGAGAGGCCGATCAGCACGCCCGGGAAGCGGTTCTTCTCGACATAGTCGCGAAGCCCCAGCATCATCGCCCCGTAGATCTGCTCGAGCACCGGGGGTTCGGGGGTGAGCGGGCCGGGGAGGCAAACGAGGCCGCCCTCGCGCCGCTCGAGGCGGCAGAGGGTGATCGCCTCCTCGAACCAGGGCATCTGCAGGGCGAGCGTGCGGTCGGCGTTGAGGGCGAAGGAGGCGCCCTCGAAGACGAGTTCGTCCTGCCCGCCGACCTGGGCGCAGAAGATGAAGGGAAGCCCAGTCTCCACCACCCGGCTCGCGGCGAGCGCGAGCCGCTGGTCCTGCTTAGCCGCCTCGAAGGGCGAGGCGTTGATGGAGAGCAGGATCTCCGCCCCGGTCTCGGCGAGCGTCTCCGGCACCGCAGGAAGCCACCAATCCTCGCAGATGGGAAGGCCGAGCCGGAAGCCCTTGAAGACGATCGGCCCCGGCGCCGGGCCCGGATCGAAAACCCGTTTTTCGTCGAACACCCCGTAATTGGGAAGCTCGTGCTTGAAGCGGCGAGCGGCGATCCTGCCCCCTTCCAGCAGAAAAGCCGCGTTGTAAAGTCTCTCCTCTTCGCGCCAGGGCGCGCCCACGATCAGGGCGGGACCCGGCGCGGCGGTGGCGGCGGCGAGCGCTTCGAGCCTTTCGCGGCAGGCCTCGATGAAGGCGGGCTTGCGCACCAGGTCCTCGGGCGGATAGCCGGCGAGGGAGAGTTCCGGCGTGACGACGAGCTCGGCGCCGAGCCGCGCCCCTTCGGCCCGCGCCGCGAGGATCTTTTCGGCGTTGTGGGCGAGCGCCCCCACCGTCGGGTTGAGCTGGGCGAGGGCGAGGGTGAGGGTCTCGGCCATCGGCGGGCTTCAGCGCTCGGGCGGCGGGGCGGGCGTGAGAGCCCCCTGGGGGCGGCGGAGGAGGAACTCGCGGCCCACCTTGACCCGCGGCACCCCGTCATAGGCGACGATGTCGGCGGTGGCGTAGGTCTCGCTCCAGGCTTCGGGGAGGAAGCTTCCAGTGCCGATGAGCGCGATCGGCGCCTTGGCATCCGCCATCACCCGGCACTTCTCCACGGTGAAGCCCGAGGAGACGACGATACCCACCTTGTCGAAGCCGGCCTCGTCGAGCGCCTCGCGCAGCCGCCAGATGGCGGCGGCGGAGACGCCGGTCCCGATCAGGTGGCGGAGCTCGGCCTGGCTGCGGTAGCGCCGGATCGCCCCCGGCGCGTGGCGCTCGAGCGCGGCATAGCTCGCGCCGGGATCGAGCCCCTCGATGAAGCGCCCGCCATGGGTATCGAGGCGGACGAAGAGACGGCCCGAAGCGGCGAGCTCGGGGAAGCGGCGGGCGACTTCGATCGAATCGGTGATCTCACGCCCGAAATAATCGACGAGCACGGTGAGCGGCTCGTCGGGATAGGTCTCGTGGAACATCTCGGCCGCCCGCACCGTCGAGCCGGCATAGCCGATCAGGGCATGCGGCATGGTGCCGCGGCCGCGCTCGGCGCCGAACCAGCGCGCGGTCGCGTCGTTGGCGTTGCCGATGAAGCCGCGCGCGCCCTCGCGCTTGGCCGCCTCGCTGCCCACCGCGGCGGCATAGGCCATCATCTCCTGCATCTCGGCCCCGGCGCAGTGGCGCGCCTCCATGGCGAGGAAGGGTACCTCCGGCAGGGCGAGGCACATCTGATAGGCGTTGTGGGCGGCGACACAGGCCGGGCCGAGCTTCTGCAGGAAGATCGTCTCGAGTTCGACAAGCAGGCTGAAGCGGCCGCTGATGTAGGCAATCGGCTCGCCCGCGCCCACCCAGCTTCCCTCCGGATAGAGGAGCTCGATCTCGAAGCGGGTGCGCCGGGCGCGCGCCACCTCCTCGAGCCAGGCGAGCATCAG
>KN174017.1:5269-6776 GCA_000759655.1 Acidicaldus organivorans
CCGCGGGGCGGAGATCACGGGGCGGCGGAGGAAGACGGCGTAGGTGACGGTGCAGTCGCCGAAGCGCTCGACGATCTCGCGGGTGCGGGTGAAATAGGTGTCGGTGCGGGCCCGGAGGTCGCGCTCGAGGGCTTCGGCCCGCGCCGCCTCCTCGCTCATCGCGCCGCGATCCTCAAGGGCTGCGTCTCGCCCCCCTTCGCCTCCAGCCGCCGCCGCTTGAGCCCCTCGGCGAGCAGGAAGGCGAGTTCGAGCGACTGGCTGGCATTGAGCCTCGGGTCGCAGAACGTCTCATAGCGCTCGGTGAGGTCGGATTCGGTGAGCCGGTGCGCCCCGCCCACGCATTCGGTGACGTTGCGCCCGGTCATCTCGACGTGCACCCCGCCCGGCCACACCCCTTCGGCGTCGCAGATCTCGAAGAAGGCGTGCACCTCGGCGAGGATCGCCTCGAAATCGCGCGTCTTGAGGCCTTGCGTGGTGGTGATGGTGTTGCCATGCATCGGATCGCAGAGCCAGACCACCGGCACGCCGAGGCTCCTCACCGCGGCGAGCAGCGGAGGGAGCTTGGCGCCGATCCGCTCCGCCCCCATGCGCGAGATCAGGGTGAGCCGCCCCGGCTCGCCCGCGGGATTGAGGATCTCGACCAGCCGGCAGAGCTCGTCACGGGTGATCGAGGGCCCGACCTTGAGCCCGATCGGATTGCGCACCCCGCGCAGGAACTCGACATGGGCGCCATCCACCTGACGGGTGCGATCGCCGATCCAGAGGAAATGCGCCGAGCAGGCATACCACTCCCCGCTCGTCGAATCGACGCGGGTCAGCGCCTGTTCATAGGGAAGCAAAAGCGCCTCGTGGCTCGTGTAGAAATCGGTTTCGCGGATCTGCGGCGTCGTCTCCGAGGTCATGCCGCAGGCGGCCATGAAGCCGAGCGTCTCGTCGATGCGGGCGGCGAGGTCGCGGTAGCGTTCGGCGAGCGGGGTGCGGGCGACGAATTCGAGGTTCCAGCGATGCACCTCGTGCAGGTCGGCATAACCGCCGGAGGCGAAGGCGCGGAGCAGGTTGAGGGTGCTCGCCGACTGGAAATAACCGAGCACCATCCGCTCCGGATCAGGCGTGCGGGCGGCGGGATCGAATTCGGGGCCGTTGATGATGTCGCCGCGATAGGCGGGGAGCGTCACCCCGTCGCGGGTCTCGGTCTCGGAACTGCGCGGCTTGGCGAACTGGCCGGCCATGCGCCCGATCTTCACCACCGGCACCCGGCCGCCAAAGGTGAGCACCACCGCCATCTGCAGGAGCACGCGGAACGTGTCGCGGATGACGTTGGCGGTGAAGTCGGCGAAGCTTTCGGCGCAGTCCCCTCCCTGCAGGACGAAGCCGCGCCCCGCCGCGACATGGGCGAGCGCCGTCTTGAGCCGCCGCGCCTCGCCGGCGAAGACGAGCGGGGGATAGCGGCGGAGCCGGGCCTCGACCTCGGCAAGCCGGGCCGGATCGGGATAGGCGGGAGCCTGCC
>KN174017.1:6988-13755 GCA_000759655.1 Acidicaldus organivorans
GGAAGGGACGTATCGGTCATGGCACATCCATCCGCGGCCGCCATCCGAGCGGCCTGTTCCTGCTCGCCTAATGCCATTTCAGCCGCTCTGCAACCGCGGAGCGCTCATGGCCTCTCCGCGCGAGGGCGAGCACCCCCTCACCCTCCGGCAGGGGGCTTAGCCGGTGATCTCGCAGCCCGCGAAGAAATAGGCGATTTCCTGGGCGGCGGTCTCGGCGCTGTCCGAGCCATGCACCGAATTGGCCTCGATGCTTTCGGCGAATTCGGCGCGGATGGTGCCGGGCGCGGCCTTCTTGGGATCGGTCGCCCCCATCACCTCCCGGTTGCGGGCGATGGCGTTCTCGCCTTCGAGCACCTGGACCACCACCGGGCCCGAGGTCATGAAGCTGACCAGGCTTTCGAAGAAGGGGCGCTCGCGATGGACGGCATAGAAGGTTTCGGCCTGCTCGCGGGTGAGCTTGATCCGCTTCTGGGCGATGATGCGCAGCCCCGCCGCTTCGAGCATGGCGTTGATGCGGCCGGTGAGGTTGCGCCGCGTCGCATCGGGCTTGATGATGGAGAGGGTGCGTTCGATCGGCATCGGCGCGGGTCTCTCTTTCTCTCTCGGGTCTCGTTGGGATCTTGCGATTGGGATGGACGGAACGTGCGGCGCCTTTAGCGGGTTTGCCCCCGCTCGGCAAGGAATGGCGCGCCCGGCACGGCGCAGAAGAGGAGGGGCGGAGTCGGAAAAAAAGAGGGCGCGGAGCCTCGCCCCGCGCCCCGGGGAGGTGGGGTTTCGTTACTGGAAGGGATAGTAGCGGAAGCTCAGCATGACGATCTGTTCATCCACCTTGGGTGCGCCGCCGAGGCCGCGGAAATCATTGCGGCGGATGTATTCATATTGCGGGCCGACCAGGAAGACGCCGACGCTGTTCCCTTCGAGGAAGCGCCACCAGGCGCCGATCGTCCCTTCGGTGACCGCCGAGATATTGGCAATACAGGGCGAGCCGTTCTGGATGTCGCAGCCCGCGTTGGAGAAGAGCGGGTTGCCATAGCCATAGGCCTTGCCGTTGAGATCGAAATACCGCCCGCCCACCTGCTCGCGGCCGATATAGGAATAGACGTCGATCGCATCGGTGGGATGGGCGATGGTGCCAAGGAGGAGCGAGTAGCCGGGCAAGGGCTCGGGCGCGCCCGACATGCCGATCGACGCATCGGGCAGCCCCGATGAGGTGTAGCGCCCGATGCCGTAGCCGGCGAGTGCCGTGGTATAGACGTCGAGGAACTGGTCGAAGAAGGAATAGAGCGCGGTGCCGCCGACGCCGCCTGCCGGGACGACGTGGTTCTGCCCGCCATTGCCGAGGCTGGTGCGGGTCTGCAGCCAGCGGCTCAGGCCGAAGATTTCGTAGTGGCCGCCGAAGCCGGGATCGGCGGTGAGCTTGAGCACCACGTCGGGCGCGGCATCGACCGTGTAATTGGTCCCCGAGAAATAGACCGGGCCGCCCGGAAAGTAATAGCTGGTGATCCCGGGCACGCCGGTGCCATTGGGGCCGACCGCGTAGACGCCCTGCGGATTTTCGATCGAGATCCCGACGTTGAAGATGTTGTCATCGAAGCTCTTGACCAGACGCAGGCCCAGATTGCGCGTCCAGTCGAAGCCCACCACGTATTGCGCGTCCACGTCGATCGGGATCAGTTCCTGGCGCGGCACCATCCCCACCTTGAACGGCACCACCAGCGACCAGATCTCGCCGAACACCGCGTGCAGGCCTTTGTCGGCATCGTCGATCTGGGCGTAGTAAAGCCGCCAGCGCGGGTTGTAGGAGCTGCTCTGGATCGAATTCGCCGTGGGGGCGGCGGAGAGGAAGTCGCCCTCGAGATAGGCGGCGACCGAAATCGAGTCCGAAATGTTGCCTTGTGCGAGCGCTGCCCAGCGGCTCTGCCGGCCATCCATGCGGACCTCGGGGAGGTAATATTGCGGCGTGTTGGGCATCGGGATCGCCGTGCCGAAGCCCGAATTCACGCCGGCCGTCTCGTCGTGGTTGCGGTAGATGGTTGCCGCTTCGACATAGCCGCCCAGCGTGATCGAAAGCCCGCCCACCCGGAACGAGTAGCCGGGCGCCATCTGGGTGAGGATGGCCGGGCTCGCCGAATAGAGCGAATCCGACCCGGGCGGCGGCGGCACCGTGGTGATCGGGATCTGATCGGAAAGGGGCGGCGGCACCGGATTGACGCTCACCCCGCCGGCGGGGGGCGGGGCGAGTTCGGGCGGCACGGTCTGCGGCACGGCAGGCGGCGGTGCCCCCGTCCCCTGGGCGAGGGTGGCGGCGGTGCCGGTGGCGGGGATCACCCCGGCCGCGGTGCCGGCCCCGCCTCCGGGGCTGAGCGGGGCATTGCTGGGTGCGGCGGCCACCACCCCGGCGGCGGGAGCGGCGGCGGCCCGTTTGGCGGCCTCTTCCTTGGCCTTGGCCTCCTTGGCGAGCTCGGCCTTGAGGCGGCGGAGCTCCTTCTGGAGGTCCTGGATCTGTTTTTCCACCGACTGGAGGTCGGCCCCATCCCCTTGCGCCTCCTGGGCGGAGGCGGGCAGGACAGCGGCCAGGACCCCCAAACTCACCGAGACGAAAAGCAGCGTGCGCAGACTGAGCGGTCCTCGCGTCATCGTTTTCCCATCTTCCCGTTGACGGCTCACGGAAGGCGTGAGCCCGGGCGGGACCCTAAGGGCGGCCGCTCACCTTTTCGCGATCACTTCGGTGAAACTTTGATGACGGATTGATGACGCCGTTCGCAGGAGGGAGACGGAGACCAAAAAAAGAGAGGGACAGGGAAGAAAAGGATAGGGGAGAAAGGAACGAGCCCGGGGACCGAAGCCCGGGGACCGAAGCCCAGGGACCGGAGAGCGGCTCAGCCCGCCTGCTTCTCCCAGCCCACCTCGGTCTGGCGCCAATAGGTCAGGCGGTGGCCCGCCGCCCGCGCCGCTCGGTAGCGGGCCCGCGCCCGTTCCACCGCCGCGGGGTCATTGCCGTCGAAGAGATCGAAGACGCGGGTGAAGAGATCGAGGTGACGGGACTCGGCGCCCGCGACGAGAAAGAGGAAGCGCGCCCCATTGGGGGGCGGGCCGTCCTCGGTGTCGAGCCAGATCGGCTGATAGGCGGCGTGCCCCATGGCGCGGGTGCCGTGCGGCAGCCAGTCGGGACTGGTGGCGAGCCACAGCGCGTCATCGAGCGCGGCGAGACGCTCCTGGTCGGGACAGAGCACGAAGGCGCGCTCGCCCGCGGCCAGGGTGCGGCCTAGCAGGGCGGGCAGGGCCTGTTCGAGACTGCTCCGGGTGAGGTGATAGAAGCCGATCTCGCTCATCGCCCCGCGCTCATCCGCCCGCGCCCCGCCTTCCTCGCCCTCCTGCCCCGTGAGGGGAACAGGGGCGAGCGCCCGCTCAGCCCTCGTAGTGGCGGGCGATGAAGTGATCGAGCAGCGCCACGCCGAAGCCGGTCGCGCCCTTGCCGGCGAGTGGCTTGTCCTTGGTGGTCCAGGCGGTGCCCGCGATGTCGAGATGGGCCCAGGGCACGTCATCGGCGACGAAGCGCTTGAGGAACTGCGCCGCGGTGATCGCCCCGGCCGGGCGGCCGCCGACATTCTTCATGTCGGCGATGTCGGATTTGAGCTCCTTGTCATAGGCCTCGCCGAGCGGCATGCGCCAGAGCTTGTCGCCGGTGGCCTCGCCCGCGGCGAGCAACTCGGCGGCGAGCCCGTCATGGCTTGCGAACAGCCCGGCATATTCATGGCCGAGGCCGATGATGATCGCGCCGGTGAGGGTGGCGAGATCGACCATGAGGCGCGGCTTGAACACGTCCTGGCACCAGCCGAGGAGATCGGCGAGCACCAGCCGTCCCTCGGCATCGGTGTTGATCACTTCAACCGTCTGGCCGGAATAGGTGCGCACCACGTCGCCCGGCCGCTGGGCGGTGCCGGAGGGCATGTTCTCGACCAGGCCAAGGATGCCGACCGCTTCCGCCTTGGCCTCGCGCCGGGCAAGGGTGGCGAGCAGGCCGGCGACCGCGCCGGCGCCTGCCATGTCCCATTTCATGTCTTCCATGTTGGCGGCGGGCTTGAGGCTGATGCCCCCCGTGTCGAAGGTCACTCCCTTGCCGAGGAAGGCGAGCGGCTTTCCCTCTTTCTTCCGCGCATTGCGCCCTGGCCAGTGCAGCGTGACCACCCGCGGTTCGTTGGCGCTGCCCTGGGCCACGCCGAGGAGCGCGCCGAAGCCGAGCTTCTTGAGCTCCTTCGGCCCCATCACCTCGACCTTGAGCCCGAGTTCGGCGAGTTTCTCGCAGCGATCGGCGAAGGCGGCGGGGGTGAGGACATTGGCCGGCTCGCTCACCAGGTCACGGGTGAAGGCGATCCCCGCCTCGCGCGCGGCGAGCGGCGCGTGGGCGGCGCGCACCTTGGCGGGCTCGGCATGCATCCCCTCAAGCCGGGCGAGCTTGGGCTTCTCCTCGGGTTTTTCGCGGGTGCGGTAGCGGTCGAACCGGTAAGAGCGGAGCCGCGCCCCATGCAGTGCCTGGGCGAAGAGCTCGGGGGAAAGCGCGGGCGCGGCAAGGGCGGCGCGCTCGGCCTTGAAGAGATGGCTCACCGCCTGCCCGCCCGCCTCGGCGGCGGCGAGCGGGGTGAGCTCGGCCTGCTTGCCGAGGCCGAGCACGACGAGATGGGAGGGCCCGCCGGGCGGGGCGAGCAGGCTCACCACCTGCCCTTTGCCCCCCTTGAACCCGGCGATCTCGGCGGCGCGGCTGAGCGCGCCCTCGGTGCGCCGATCGAGCTCGGCCCAGAGCCCGGAGCGGGGCTCGTCCTCGGCGACGAGGAGGGCCATCCCTCCGCTTGCCGGGAGTTGCGGCTTGACGACGTCGATCTCGATCATGGCGCGGCGCGGTCCTCTTCCCTGATTTTTTCCCTGACTTTCACCGATCCCCGATGCTCCCCGGACCCGTCTCCGCAATCGCCGCCGAGCCCGGGACAGGCGGAACTTCGTCCGATCAAGGAGCATCCCCCCCGATCCGTCAAGGAGAGGCGGCGGGCGTGCCCCCGCGGTTTCCTCCCCTCCTTTGCGGTGCTAAGGAAAGAGGATGACCGATGAGGCTCTGCTCGATCTCGCCTGCCGGCCTCGCGGACGAGCCGGCGCGCTCGTGCTCGCCGCCCGCCAGCGCGGGATGGCCGTCGATGAAAAGGACGACCGCTCGCCCGTGACCGAGGCCGACCGCGCCGCCGAGCGCTTCATCCTCGCCGCGCTCCGCGCCGCCACCCCGGAGATCCCGGCGATCGCCGAGGAGGAAGTCGCGGCCGGACGGGCGCCTGCCGCCGCCGCCACCTTCTGGCTGGTCGATCCGCTGGATGGCACCCGCGAATTCGTCAAGGGCCTCGGTCACTTCACCGTCAATATCGGGCTCGTTCGCGACGGCGCACCGGTGCTGGGGGCGGTGGCGGCGCCGGTATTCGGCGAGGTTTTTTGTGGCGGGAAGGGGATCGGCGCCTTCCGCGAGGATGGGCGCGGGCGGATGCCGATCCGCGTCGCCCCGCCCCCGGCGGAGGGGCTGCGGGTCATCGCCTCGCGCCATCACGACGACCCGGCGCGGCTTGCCGCGTTGCTTTCCGGCTACAAGGTGGGCGAGGTGGTCCATTTCGGCTCGGCGCTCAAATTCTGCCGTCTCGCCGAGGGACGCTACGATTTCTACCCGCGCCTCGGCCCCACCATGGAATGGGACACCGCCGGTCCGCAGGCGGTGCTCGAAGGCGCAGGGGGACGGGTGCTCACGCTGGACGGCGCGCCGCTCCGCTACGGCAAGCCGGGCTTTCGCAACCCGCCCTTCCTCGCCTGGGGCGGGGACGGGCCGGGGGCGGGGCGATGACGCTCTGGCTCGACCCCGATGGGGCGGGGATCGGCCGCGCCGCCGCTCTGCTGCGCGCCGGCGCCCTCGTCGCCTTCCCCACCGAGACGGTCTATGGGCTCGGGGCGGATGCGACACAGGGCGCGGCGGTTGCGGCGATTTTCGCCGCCAAGGGACGGCCCCGCTTCAACCCGCTCATCATCCACTACCCTTCGGCAGAGACGGCCTTCGCCGATGTGCTGCCCACGCCGCTCGCCCTCGACCTCGCCCGCGCCTTCTGGCCGGGCCCGCTCACCCTGGTCCTTCCCCGGCGCGCGGGAAGTGCGGTGCATGAGCTTGCCGCGGCGGGGCTTCCCACGCTTGCGGTGCGGGTGCCGGCCCATCCGCTCGCCCGCGCGTTGCTCGAAGCCGCCGGCCGGCCCATCGCCGCGCCTTCCGCCAACCGCTCGGGCCATGTGAGCCCCACCCTCGCCTCCCACGTCGCCGCCGGCCTCGGCGGCCAGGTCGCGGCGATCCTCGACGGCGGGCCCACCCCGCGCGGGCTCGAATCGACGGTGATCGACCTCACCCACACCCCGCCGGTGCTGCTCCGCCCGGGAAGCCTTCCCCGCGCGGCGATCGAGCGGGTGAGCGGGGAACTCGCCACGCCCGAGACGGCCTCGCAGGTGGTGCGCGCCCCCGGCATGCTCGCCCGCCACTACGCCCCGCGCCTTCCCCTCCGTCTTGCCGCCCAAGACGTGGCCCCGGATGAGGCGCTGCTCGCCTTCGGCCCCCGCTGGCCGTCCTCCGCCCGCCTCGTCTACCCCTTGAGCCTTTCCGGCGACCTCGCCGAGGCCGCCTCCCGGCTTTTCGCCGGGCTTCGCCTGCTTGAGACGCTCGCCCCCCGCTTTGGCCTCTCTCGCCTCGCCGCCCAGCC
>KN174018.1:0-444 GCA_000759655.1 Acidicaldus organivorans
GCGCGAGGCGTGGGGCGAATATTGGGGGGTGCGGGCATGGCGCCCGCTCGATGCGGCCCCGCCGGAGCGGGTCGCGTGCCGCACGCCGGATCTTTGTCTCCTCACCCCGCGCCCCGGCGGGCCGGTCTTTCTCTTCGCCCGCCGCCCGCCGCGGGGGCGGGAGGCAGAGGCGGGGGAGACCGAGCTGCCCTGCGCCAGCGTCTCCCTCGTCATCGCCTTTCGTGACACGCCGCTTTGCCCGGCAACCCCCCGGCTCGATTCAGCGCGGCTCGCCGCGGAGGGGCCCGCCGGGATCTGGATCGAAAGGGGGGGCGGGATCAGGATCGAATACGCGGAAGCGGGAGGGGCGGGCAGGCGCTGGAACAGGCTCGTCCCTTGGCGCGCGGCCCGAGCGCCCGAGGCCCTGCCGCTCGCCCCCGCCGAGACGCTCCCCTGACAGGGGGC
>KN174018.1:573-4759 GCA_000759655.1 Acidicaldus organivorans
GCGGCGTTCAGTCCTGCGTCTCCTCCGGCTTTTCGGGGGCGAGCGCGGCGAGGAGCTGATCGACCTTCGCCTCCAGGCGGTCGAAACGCTGGCGCTCGCGCAGCATGGTCTTGCGGTCGAGCCGTTCACGCAGCGCGGTGACCAGCACCGCGATGAAGAGGTTGAGGAGCCCGAAACTCGCCAGCATCAGGAAGGGCGCGAAGATCAGCCACGCCCAGGGCGCCTCGCGCACCACCGGCAGCACCGCCTCCAGATTCGACCCGAAACTCGCCATCGTCGCGTAGAGATAGATGGCGCTGGTGGCGAGCGAGCCATAATGCACCGGATCGATGGTGCGGAAGAGATTGGTGGCGATGATGGTGAAACAATAGAACACGACGGCGAGCACCAGGAACGCCGCCGCCATGTTGTGCAGCGCGCCGAACAGCGCCTCGATCGTCACCCGCACGTCGGGGATGAAGGAGAGGAGGCGAAGCACGCGCAGCACCCGCAGCACGCGCAGTGCCGAGAGCGCGTCGATTGCTGGGACCAGCGAGAGGAGGGTGACGGTGAGGTCGAAGACGTCCCAGCCATTGCGCCACACCCGCCGCCCCTTGTCGAGGACAAGCAGGGCGACATCGATCACCAGCCAGGCGAGCAGGGCGTCATTGATCCGGAAAAGCCACGCCGTCTCTGGCGCCTCCTCGGGCAGCACGGTGAGCACGCCGAGCAGCGCGGCATTGCCGAGGATGACCACCCCCGTCGCCCAGCGCCAGAAGGCGCTGCGGTGAAAGGCACCGAGCCGGATCTGCAGGGCGGCGAGGAAATGGGGTTTGC
Organism: Acidicaldus organivorans; assembly: GCA_000759655.1. Lineage (GTDB taxonomy): Bacteria > Pseudomonadota > Alphaproteobacteria > Acetobacterales > Acetobacteraceae > Acidicaldus > Acidicaldus organivorans. The sequence continues at coordinate 1,390 of KN174018.1, forward strand.
GCGTCATGGGAGCGGTCTCTCCCATGCTGCGTCAGAGCGCCCCCCGCTGTCGAGAGCCCTCCGTTGGAGCGGCCGGCCGAGCAGAAAACCCGCCGGGCTCGGCCCTATTCCGTCATTCCCGCGCCGGAGGGGCTCGCCTCAGCGCGTCGGGTGCGGGCCAAAGGCCTCGCGCATCGCCATCCGCTCGCGCACGAACTCGGGATCGAACAGGCGCGGGAGATCGGCGCGCGTGAGCCCGATATCGGCGAGCTCGTAATCGGTCATCGCATTGAGCTCGGCGAAGGTCCGGCGGCGCTCGGAGGCTTCCTTCACCCGCTCCGCCCAGCGCAGGAACGCGGTGCCGAGACGGGCGAAGAGGCGGGCGAGCAGCGGCTCGGACGAATGATCCTCCGCCCCGTAGCGGCCGCTCGAGAAAATTTCCAGATTGGCAAAGTGAACCGACATGGCACTCTTCCTTTCCAGCGCTCGCGGTCTGGCTCCTCGCGGTTTCTCCTCCTCAGGGGAGAAACCGGGAGCCATCCCGGCGCTTTCGCAGGTGCAATATGGCGCATGCCCCGTTTTTGTGCAGATGCAAACAAAGGGATCAGATATGCACTTCTCGCATGAAGAGCGGCCGAGTTATGAATTTTTCATGAAACGCCTCGCCGCGTTGCGGGCCGTGCTCGCCGCGGAGGGGCTCGCCGGCTTCATCCAGCCGCGCGCCGACTCCCATCTCGGCGAATACGTGCCCCCTCACGAGGAGCGGCTCGCCTGGCTCACCGGCTTCACCGGAAGCGCGGGGCTCGCCGTGGTGCTCGCCGACCGTGCCGCGCTCTTCGTCGATGGCCGCTATACGCTGCAAGCCGCCGCCGAGACCGAAGCGGGGCTCTGGGAGCGCCATCACCTGATCGAGGAGCCCCCGCCCGCCTGGATCGTGAAAATGGCGGGGAAAGGGGCGCGGATCGGCTACGATCCCTGGCTGATCAGCAGGGACGAGCGCGAGCGGTTCCGGGCGGCGGGGCTCGAGTTGGTGCCGCTCGCCCCAAACCCCATCGACCGTCTCTGGGAGGACCGCCCTCCGCCGCCTGCTTCCCCCGCCGAGATCCACCCGCTCCGCTTCGCCGGTCAAAGCTCGGCGGAGAAACGGGCGCTCATCGGAGCGCGGCTCCGCGAGGCCGGGGACGAGGCGGTGGTGCTGAGCGACACGGCCTCGGTCAACTGGCTCTTCAATCTGCGCGGGCGCGATCTGCCGCACACGCCGGTGGTGCTCGCCTATGCCCTGCTGCGAGCCGATGGCACGGCGCAGCTCTTCATCGCGCCCAACAAGGTGACGGAAGAGGTCCGCGCCTGGCTGGAAGGGGTGGAGATCGCCCCGGAAGAGGGGCTCGCCGCCTTTGCCGGGCGCAGCGTGCGGGTCGATCCCAAGACCTGCCCGGTCTGGTTCGCCGAAACGCTGGAGAGGCTGGGGGCACGGGTGCATTTCGCCGAAGACCCCGTCTCGCGGGCCAAGGCCGTGAAGAACGCGACCGAGCAGGAGGGGGCGCGCGCCGCCCATCGCCGCGATGCGCGGGCGCTCTGCCGCTTCCTCCGCCACATGGCGGAGAGGGGGGCGGCGGAGAGCGAGTCCTCCGCCGCGGCTCGGCTCCGCGCGCTCCGCGCCGAAGAGGCGCTTTTCGTCGAGGAGAGTTTCCCGGCGATTTCGGCGGCGGGTCCGCACGGAGCGATCGTGCATTATCGCGTCAGCCCCGCCAGCGATCGCCGGATCGGCGAAAATACGGTCTATCTCATCGATTCAGGGGGACAGTATCGCGATGGCACCACCGACGTCACCCGCACCCTGTGGATCGGGCCAGGCGATCCTCCCGCCACGCTCCGCCGTCATTATACACTCGTGCTCAAGGGCCACATCGCGCTCGCCCGTCTGGTGTTTCCCGAAGGGGTGGCGGGGCCGCATCTCGAAGCGGCGGCGCGGTTCGCGCTCTGGCGGGAGCGTCTCGACTACGATCACGGCACCGGGCACGGGGTGGGGAGTTTCCTCTCCGTCCATGAGGGGCCGGCTGCGTTCTCGCGCAACGCGGCGCCCATCCCGCTCGCCCCTGGCATGATCCTCTCCGACGAGCCTGGGCTCTATCTCACCGACGCGTACGGGATCCGCATCGAGAACCTGCTCCTCGTCGAGCCCGCGGGCGAGGGGATAGGGCGGCGCTTTCTCCGCTTCACCCCGCTCACGCTCGCCCCCTACGAGCGGGCGCTGATCGATCCCGCCCTCCTCGATCTCGCCGAACGCGCCTGGCTCGACGCCTATCATGCGCGGGTGGCCGCCGAGATCGGCCCCCTGCTCGAAGGGGAGGATCGCGCCTGGCTGGAGGCGGCCTGCGCGCCGCTTGCCGGGTGAGAGGTTGCGGCGGTCAGACGGGATCGGGCGGTTAACCAAAATCTAACACCCCGCCGCCATACTGGGCGGAGGCGGAGGGGTGCAGATGGCCGATCTCGGCGGGGTGGTGCGGAACGGGTCGTCGGCGCAGGAGCGGGCGCTCCTCGATGCGCTGCGCCGGATGATGCGGCGTCCCGAGGATTGGCAGGTGCTCGTCTTCCGTCCCGCGCTGTGGGCGGAGGCGCGCGGGCCCTTCCTCCGCGTCGGCCACGCCTTGATCGAGGAATGGGCCTCCCGGTTGGCGGGCCACGCTTTCATCCTCGATGACGGCGATGCCTTTCTCTTCAGCCGCGAGGAGGGGGAGGAGAACCGGCTGGCGGCGTTGCGCCGGATGCTCGAAACCCTCTTCCCCCCCACCGTCTTCGCCCACTGGTCGCTGATCCGGGATAGCGCCCAGCTCGTCGCCTATCTCGCCGCACGCCTCACCCGGATGCCGGCCCCGCGTCCTATCCCCGAGGCGGCGCGGCGCAGCGCCCGCTTCGAGGCCCATCGCGCGCTGGCCGACCCGCTCGAGGGGCTCGTGCAGGAGCCGGTAGTGCGTCTCGATGAAAGCGGCCTCGAACTCGTCTTCCGCCTCTGGCGGCCCCGACCCGAACCAATATTGGGCCGGAATGGCATGGGGGGCGAGGAACGTCTCGGCCTTTACGCCCGCGCGCTCGCCCGAAGCGCCCCATCCCCCGGAAACGGGGGCGGCGCGGAGAGCGAGCCCGTCGCGCCCGCCCCGGTTCCCGCCCAGGTCTTTTTCGCCCTGCCCCCCGCCGCCGTTCTCGATCCGGCCTTCGCGCGTCTCGTTGATCTCGCGCTGGGGCGGGGGATCGGTGCGGGCGTCTCTTTTCCCCTCGATGAGCTCGTCCGCGAGCCGGGGGCAGGGGAGCAGGCTTTGGTGCGGCTTCGCGCCCGCAAGATCCCCGTCGCGCTGGAGGGGGTCACGCTCAGCCATTTCGCCGATCTCCACCC
>KN174018.1:4832-9736 GCA_000759655.1 Acidicaldus organivorans
GCCTGCCTTCGGCCCCGACTGGCTGCTGCTCGAGGGCGGAGCGGGGCTTGCCGAGTGCGACGGGCGGGAACTCACCGCCCTTCTCCGCCCGCTCGAGCCCGGCGCGGTGGTGCTCACCGGCGTGAATGACGAAGAGACGCTGCGCATCGGTCTCGAACGCGGTCTCCGCTTCTTCGGCGGCACGCACGCCGCCTCCCTCGCCGCGGCGGGGCGCATGCTCGCCTGCCCCGCCGCCACGCGCTGCACGCTTCCCGCCTGCCGCGATCGCGCCGCCCATCTCGCCCCCAACTTCCGTGAGGGCTGCGCCGAGCCTGCTCGTCTCGATGCGGCGCTGAGCCTCTCCGCGCCGCTGCCGCCATGAGCCGCGCGAGTTCCCCAGCCCATGTCTGGCTTTCCGGCCGCGCCGCAGTGGACCGGCTCGGGGCGCTCGCCCGCTCGGCGCTGACCGCCGGGGTGAGCCGCTCGGGTCTGGTGGTGCGACTCGGCCTCCTGCCGCGGGCTTTCCTCCGCCCCCATCACCGCCGCGCCATCCGCGAGCGGCTCGATCCGCTGCTGGAGCTCGACCGGGCGCTCGGCTTCGAGCTTCCCGAAGGGACCTTGCTCGTGCTCTGGCGCCAGCCGGGACGGGAGGCGGCGGAGGCGCCGCTTGCCGAAGTCAAGGCCTTGCTCGCCGGCTTTCCCGGCGCGCCCGCCGAGCTCGAACCGATCGCCTACCCGCTCACGCTCCCCGACATGGCGGCCCACCTCCTTGCCCTCCTCAACATGGCGGAGATGAGCGAGAGCGAAGGACGCCTTCCCGGCCGGGACGCGCCGCCCGCACCGCCCGTCGAACCCGATCGCGTCGGCGGGATCGAGACCATCCTCGTCCGCGCCGATCTCCTTCCCTATCTCCGCACCCGCCCCGTCATTCGTCTCAACGAGCGCGGCCAGGCGCTCACCGAGTGGGAGGAGCGCGAACTCGACTGGGAGGCGCTCGCCGCTCTTCTCGTCCCCGGCCGTAGCCTCACCGCCGATCCCGCCATCCGCCGCCGCCTGGCCGCGACCGCGGAGCGGCGACTCCTCGGCCTGCTCGGCGAGCCCGGCCTCATCCGCCGCGGCCAGGCCCTTTCGCTCACCCTCACCCTCGAGACGGTCTTCAGCCTCGAATTCCTCGCCTTCGACCGCAGCCTGCCGGCGGGAAGCCGCCCCGGCGTGCTGCTCGCCTTCAGCCCCGCCGAGATCCTCGAAGACCAGGCCTTGTTCCGCTTCGCCCGCGCCTTTCTCAAGATGCGCGGCTACCGGCTGATCCTGCGCGGCCTGCCGCTCGCCTGGCTTTCCGCCTTTCCGCTGGAGCGGCTTGGCTTCGACTTCCTCCGCCTCGATTACGAGGAGCGCTACGGCGCCTCCAGTCTTCCGCCCGGCCTCGATCCCGCCCGGCTCGTGCTCTCGCGCGTCGATACACCCGAGGCGCTCCTCTTCGGGCGGCGTTCGGGGATCGAGCTCTATTCGGGTCTGCTCGCCAAACCGGCGCGGTTCAGCTTCCTCGAGACGGTGTGGGGCGCGCCGCTCTCCGAGCCCACGCCTTCGTGAGCCTTCCACGCAAGGCCCCCTTCCTCCAGGGCCCGCGCCGCTCCGCCCTCCACGCCCTTCTTTCCTCTGGACGGAGAGCGCCCTCCCGCCCCATATGGCGGCGCATGAAGCGCATCCTCACCGTCCTCGGCCTGCTCGCCGCGATCGGCGTGATGACCGGTCTCGTTTCCTATTCCGTCACCCTCTACCGTCTCTTCTGCGCGGTGACCGGCGCAGGGGGAACGCCGCAGCGGGTCGATGCCGATACGGCGACGACGTCGGCGCGCATAGTCACCGTCTTCTTCAACACCGATACCGCGCCCGGCCTTCCCTGGCGGTTCGAGCCGAAACAGCGCTCGATCCGGGTCCATCTCGGCGAGCAGGCGCTCGTCTTTTTCGAGGCGACCAACCTCTCTGACCAGCCGATGGTGGGGCACGCCACCTTCAACGTCACGCCGGACAAGGTCGGCATCTATTTCAAGAAGATCCAGTGTTTCTGCTTCACCGAGGAACGCCTCGGCCCGCACGAGCATGTCGAGATGCCGGTCACCTTCTATGTCGATCCTGAGCTCGCCACCGATCCCAATACCGAGGACGTCGATCAAATCACCCTCTCTTATACCTTTTTCCGCTCGGCCCGCCCGGAGGGGGCAGAGGATCTGAGCCGGTTCCAATCCCCCGATCCCGAACGCGGCGCGCTCCTTTTCGCCAATCAGTGCAGCGGCTGCCATCTGCCGGACAAGGCCAAGGTGGGCCCGCCGCTCGGCGGCGTGGTCGGGCGGAAGGCGGCCTCCGTGCCGGGCTATCCCTACTCGCCCGCGCTCGCCCATGCCGGACTTACCTGGGATGAGGCGACCCTCGACCGCTGGCTCGCCGGGCCCCAGCAACTCGTTCCCGGCGTGGCGATGCCGATGGCGGTGCCGGATGCGGCGGCACGACGCGACATCATCGCCTATCTCAAGACATTGAAGGCCGCAACGCCCAGCGCTCCTTCGCCTGCGCAGGCGCCCGGGGCGAGCCCTTCCTCCCCTCCGCCCGACTCCAAGGCCGAGGGTGCGCCGCGCCCGGCGGGCTGAGCCGAAAAAAGGGGAAGGCGGTCGGGAGAGAGGGAGCGTTTAGCGCCCCTCGAAACGGGGCGGGCGGCGCTCGGCGCTGGCGCGCACCCCTTCGGCGAAATCGGCGGTGCGCCGCTGCCACTCCTGCTCGACGAGCTCCCGCTCGGTCGCCGCTTCCACCTGATCGGCAAGCCCCCGGCGCAGGGTTTCACGGATGGAGAGCACGGCGAGCGGGGCGGAAAGGGCGATCTCCTCGGCAAAGCGCCGTGTCGCGGCGGGAAGCTCGGCAAGCGGGGCGAGTTCATCGGCAAGGCCCCAGGACAGCGCTTCCTCGCCCGTCACCCGCTTTCCCGTATAAAACATGAGCGCGGCTTTCTGGGGCCCGATGAGGCGGGGAAGGGTGACGCTCAAGCCGAATCCGGGATGAAAGCCGAGGCGCGCGAAATTGGCGACGAACCGCGCTTCCGGCGCGGCGATGCGGAAATCGGCCACCAGCGCAAGCCCCAGCCCGCCCCCCACCGCGGCCCCCTGGACGGCGGCGATCAGGGGTTTCCGCGTCCGGAAAAGGCGGGTTGCTTCCTTGTAGAGGTGCTTGCGGCCGGGCTCCTCGACGAGACCGGTGGCGGGGCGGTTGGCGAAATCGGCACCGGCGCAGAAATTCTTGCCCTGCGCCTGGAGGATCACCACCCGGCATTCCGGGTCGGCATCGAATGCCTCGAGACTGTCGCCGATTGCCGCGATCAGCTCGTTGTCGAAGAAATTATGGGGCGGGCGGCGGAGCTCGACCACGCCGATCCACCCCTCCCGCCAGGCGGCGACATCGCCCCGCACCGTCTCGTTCATCGCGCCTCCTCGATCAATTCGCGTCCGCCAAGATAGGCGGCGCGCACCTCCGCATTGTTCCAGAGCTCGGCGGGCTTGCCCTTCACCACGAGCCGCCCGGTCTCCAGCACATAGGCGCGATCGGCGATGCCGAGCGCCATGTGAGCGTTCTGCTCGACGAGGAGGACGGTGGTACCCCGCACCCGGATGGCGGCGATGGTGCGGAAAACCTGCTGGACGATGAGCGGAGCGAGCCCGAGGGAGGGCTCGTCAAGGAGGAGAAGACGGGGGCGGGCCATCAGGCCGCGGGCGAGGGCGACCATCTGCTGCTGCCCACCAGAGAGCATCCAGCCCAAAGTGTCGGCGAAGCGGCGGAGATCGGGGAAGATCTCGAACATTTCCTCGGCGTCGCGGGCGAGCTCGCGGCGGGAGGCGCGGCGGTTGGAGGCACCGAGCAGGATGTTTTCGCGCACGGTGAGGCCAGGGAAGACGCGCCGTCCTTCCGGCACATGGGCGATGCCGCGCCGCACCACCTCCTCGGGCGGCAGACCCGCGATTGAGGCGCCGGCGAAGAGGATCTCGCCCTCCGTCGGTCTCATCAGGCCGGAAATGGTGCGGAGCGTGGTCGATTTGCCCGCGCCATTGGCCCCAAGCAGGGTGACGATTTCACCTTCCTCGACCTCGAGGCTCAGCCCATCGAGCGCCTGCACCGCGCCATAGGCGGCGCTCACCGCGCGGAGTTCAAGCAGTTTCATGGGCAGGCGCCTCGCCGAGATAGGCCGCGATCACGTCCGGATGGCGCAGCACCTCGCGCGGCGGGCCATCGGCGATACGGCGGCCGAAATTGAGCACGGTGATATGATCGGAGATACGGGCGACGAGATCCATGTCGTGCTCGATGAGGAGGATGGTGAGACCGAGGCTGCGCAGGCGGCGGAGCAGCGCCATCAGGTTCTGTTTCTCGGTAAGGTTGAGTCCCGCGCCCGGCTCGTCGAGGAGGAGGAGACTTGGGTCGGCGGCGAGTGCGCGGGCAATCTCGACGAGGCGCTGATGGCCGTAGGGGAGGCTCGCCACGATCTCATCGGCCCGTCCGGCGAGCCCCACGAAATCGAGCGCAGCCAGCGCCCGCTCGCGTAGCGCCGCCACGCTCGCCCCGCCTTGCGGGAAGGCGCCGATGAAGACGTTGTCATAGGCGGTGAGTGAATGGAAGAGACGGATGTTCTGGAAGGTCCGTCCCATGCCGCGGAGCGCTCGCTCATGGGGGCTGAGCGCGGTGATCTCCTCGCCAGCGAGGAGAATGTGGCCCGCCGTCGGGCGGTAGAGGCCGGAGAGCAGGTTGAGGGTGGTGGTCTTGCCCGACCCGTTGGGGCCGATCAGCGCAGGGATGGTGCCGGGGCCGACCGCGAAATCGACGCCATCCACCGCGCGCAGACCGCCGAAATGCTTGCTCAGCGCCTTGACTTCGAGGAGCGGGGTGGA
>KN174018.1:9836-9985 GCA_000759655.1 Acidicaldus organivorans
GGCGCCAGCAGCGGCCCCGGCCTGCTGCCGGTTGCCGCTGAGATAGAGCGTCACGCCGGGTGGGAGGGCCGGGGCCTTGGGGCGCGGCAGACGGTCGGCGATGAAGCCCCAGATGCCGCGCGGCATGAAGATCATGATCAGGATGACGG
>KN174018.1:10075-18642 GCA_000759655.1 Acidicaldus organivorans
CGAGTCCATAGACGGCGAGATAGAACTCCTTGAGGAAGCGGAGCCACTCGGGGAGCAGAATGAGCAGGATGGTGCCGATCATCGCCCCGCCCGCCGCGTCGATCCCGCCGAGCAGCCCCATGGTGAGGAAGACCACCGAGTCATCGAAGGAGAACTGGTCGGGGCTGATGTAGCGGAACGCCCCCGCGAACAGCGCCCCGCCCAGCCCGGCGAGGATCGAGCTCAACGCGAAGGCGATCACCTTGACGCGGAAGACGTTGATACCGGTCACACTCGCCGCGAGCGGATTGTCGCGCACCGCCTGCATGGCAAGCCCGAGGCGGGCCTTCTTGAGAGTGGTGACGAGAAAGGCGGTGAGGGTGAGGAAGAAAAGGCAGAGGCCGAGATAGTGCGAGGATCGTTCGAGATCGAGCCCCCCGACGGAGGGGCGGGGGATATTGGGAATTCCATCCGGCCCGCGGCTCACACTCACCCAGTTGGTGAGCACCAGGGTGAGGATCTCCTGAAACGAGATCGTGACCATGGCGAGATAGTGACCGGAGAGTTTGAGCGTGGCCGCGCCGAGCACGATGCCGAAGAGGCCGGCGATGAGGATGCCCCCGATCGCTGCCACCGAGAAGGGAAGATGCAGCACGACGGTGCCCAGCGCGAGCCCGTAGGCGCCGAGCCCGAAGAAGGCTGCCTGGGCGATGTTGATCTGTCCGGCAAAGCCCAGCACCACCGTCATGCCGAGTACGCCGATCGCGTAAGTGAAGGCCTGCATCAGGAGGTTGGTGACGTAGCCGTTGAGGGGCACGGCGAGGATCAGCGCGAGCAGGATGAGAAAGCCCGCGGCCCAGGGGAGGATGGAGCGGAGGGGAGCGGCGCGCATGTCAGGCCTTCTCCGCAATTTTTTCGCCGAAGAACCCTTGCGGGCGAAGAAGCAGGAAGAGGAAGAGCAGGAGGAAGGCGAAGGCGTCCTTGTACGGCACCGAAACGTAATAGGCGCCGAGCGTCTCGACCACGCCGATGGTGAGGCCGCCGACAACGGCTCCCGCCACGTCGCCAAAGCCCCCGATGATGGTCGCGGCGAACGCCTTGAGCGCGATCTGCGCGCCGAGCCCCACCGAAACAAAGAGGATGGGGGCGACGAGGATGCCCGCGATCCCGCCCAAGACCGCCGAATAGACGAAGGTGAGCATGATCATCGCACTTACCCGGATGCCAAGCAGGCTCGCCATCTCCTTGTCCTGCGAGACAGCCTGAAGCTTTTTGCCGAGCAGGGTGTGCTCGAAGAAGACGTATTGCAGGACGACGAGGATCAGCGAAATGACGATGATTGCCACATACTGGCTGTCAAAGAAGACAGGGCCGATCGAAAATCCGGGATAGTCGGTAAGGCCGGGGAGGGTGGTCGGCTCTGGCCCATAAAGGGCAAGCACGAGATTGGTGATTAGGATCGAGGCGCCGATGGTCGAGATCACCACCGGCAGAAAGGAACGGAAACGTAACGGGTAATAGACCCCGAGATTGAAGATCGCCCCCACCACCGCCATCAGCGCGAGAGTGATCAGGATGCCGAGCCAGTAGGGAAGGCCGAGCGTGACGGTGGTGATCACCATCCCGTAGCCCCCCAGCATGGCGAACTGGCCTTGGGCGAAATTCACCACGTTGGTCGCGCGGTAGATCAGCACGAAGCCGAGGGCGACGAGCGCATAGACCGCCCCGATGCCAAGGCCGGTGAAGAGGAGCTGAAAAATGATGCCCATGACGGCCTCGCGGGCAGGGGGATGATCAGGGCGGCGGGAAATCGACGCGCTTGATGAAGACGATCTTGCCGTGATCGTTCTTCACCACGTTATAGCCATGCAACCCATCGCCGTTGGCGTCGAAATCATAGGTCCCCTCCGCTCCGTGATAGCCGCGGATGGAGAGGATCGCCTCGCGCAACGCCTTGGGATCGGTCGATTTGGCCTTCTCGATGGCGATCGCGGCGAGGTGGATGGCATCATAGGTCCAGGCCGAGAACTGATCGGCGGGCACGTGGTGCGCCGCCTGATAGGCTTCGGCGTAGCGCTTGGCCTCGGGGCTCGAATCGGCGTTGAAGTCGGCGATCCCGTAGGTGCCCCAAAGGGCGGGGCCCGCGAGATGCAGCGCGGCGGTATCGGTGATCGAAGGCGAGCCCACCCAGGGGAGCCGCACCCCAAGCTGGCGCAGCTGGCGGGCGAAGACGCCGAGATCCTGTTCGTAGGTGAAATAACTTCCGATCACTTCCGCATCCGAGCCCTTGATGGCGAGCACCACCGGGGTGAAGTCGGGCGTCTGGTTGGCGTAGCCCTGGCTCGTCACCACGCTCGCTCCGAGCGCGGAAAGCTCGGCGGTGAGCAGCTTGTTGCCGCTTGAGCCAAAGGCGTCGGTCGAGGTGACCAGCGCCCATTTCTTGAAGCCCAGAGTGTGGACGCCGAAATCGGCGATCACCTTGGCGGAATAGGTGTCATTGGGCCGGCAGCGGAAGAACCACGGATTGCCCATGTGGGTGAGATTGGGATCGGTGCCGCCGATGAAGACCGGCTTGGCGACGCGTCGCACATCGGGGTCCATGGCGTGGACCTGGGTGGAACGCACCGAGCCGAGGAAGACGGCGATGTCGGGATTGCTGGCAAGGCGGTTGAAAGCGGCGACGATGCCGGGATTGGTGGTCTGATCGTCCTCGATCACCAGTTTGAGCTTGCGCCCGAGCACGCCCCCCTGGCCGTTGATTTCGGCGATGGCGAGCTCTGCCCCCCATTCCCCGTATTTCCCCGATTCGGCAGCGGGGCCGGTGAGGGGGGTTGCCATGCCGATTTCGATCTCGTCATCGGCGGCGCGCGCCACACCCGAAGCGGTGAGGATGAATGACGCGGCGAGCAGGATACCACCCAACCCGTTGGTCCGCCGGCGCGTCATTGTCTTCGAAGCGGTACCCAATTTCCACGGCCGAAAAACCGCCATGCGTTTCCTCCCTCGTTTGGGGGAAGCTTAACCCCTCGCCTTCACGGCGCAAGGGCAGCAAGGAAGGCAAGCGGGGTGGGGGCAAGAGGGACGAAGGAGGGCGTAAGCGGCGCCGAACGTCAGAGGAAAGTGACGGCGAAGCCCGCGAGCACGAAGGGAAGCGGCGTCCAGATGAAGGCGATAATGATTCTCGGCAGGCCAAGATGGGAGCCAAAGAGGGTGAGGAGGGCAAGCACCAGGGCGATGGCGGCAAGGCCATAGCGCCAGCGATAGCGGAGGCTCAGCCTCTCCCACCAGCGCGCGCTCATCCCCCGGCTCCCTCGCCCGGTAATCTCTCTTGGTGCGAGAGGGGGGACTCGAACCCCCATGCCCGGAGGGCGCGCGATTTTGAGTCGCGTGCGTCTACCAATTCCGCCACTCTCGCTCCTTGGGCGGCGCCAAGACCGGGCCGCTGTCCGGCCTCTCGCTAACCGTCCCTCATGGCCCTGTCAATCGGCGGCAAGACGGCAAACCCGAACGCAGAGCCTCATGCGCCGCTCACTGGAACATTTTGACGACGCTCTTCAGCGTCTGATAGACGCCCCAGGCGATCGGGATCCCGATGCCGAGCCAGGCCAGCAGGGCGCCTGTGGTGAAGCCGCCCCGGTCGATGCCGTTCGAAAGCGAGGCGCTGGGCGTGGCCGGGCCCGTCGCCGTTTCGATATGGGGCACCACCTCCTCTTCCTTCATGAACCATTTGGCAGAGAGCGGCCGGATGAGGAGATTGGCGATCAGGCCGAGGAAGAGAAGCCCGGCGAGGATGAGAAGGGTGCGGTTATAGACCGCGGCGCGCGGCACGCCGGCGGCGATCTGGGCATCACGGATGAAGCCGACCAGGAGCGGGCCGATCACCCCGGCGGTGGACCAGGCGGTGAGCAGCAGGCCGTGGATGGCGCCCACGAATTTGGTGCCGAAAATGTCGGCGAGATAGGCGGGAATGGTGGAAAAACCGCCGCCATACATCGAAAGCGCGATGCAGAGACAAAGAACGAAGAGCGCCTTGCTCCCCGCCGCGGCGGCAAACGAGGCCCCCGCATAGACGATCATGCCGAGGATGAAGAACGTGGTGTAGGTGTTCTTCCGCCCGATATGGTCGGAGAGCGAGGCCCAGAAAAACCGCCCGGCGATGTTGAACAGCGAGAGCAACCCGGCGAAGCCCGCGGCAATCGCCGCCACCGCGGCGCGCTGCGCGGCATTGAGCTGGGTGAAGCCGACATCGGGCGCGCCGATCAGCTTGCCGGCGAAGATCTCCTGCAACATCGGCGAGGCCATGGCGAGCACGCCAATCCCCGCGCTCACATTGAGGCAGAGCACCGCCCAGATCAGCCAGAACTGGACCGTGCGCGGTGCCATGCGAAGATGGACATGGCCGCGGGCGATCATCGGGCGCCCCGTATGGGCGGGCGGCGTCCATCCCTCCGGCTGCCAGCCCTCGGGGGGAATGCGGTAGCCGAAGGCGCCGATCGAGATCACCACGAAATAGAGGATCCCGGTGATGAGAAAGGTCATCGCCACATTGTGCGCCCCGACCGGGTCGAACAGCGTCATCAGGTAATTGGCGAGCGGCGCGCCGATCATCGCCCCGCCACCGAAGCCCATGATCGCCATGCCGGTCGCCATGCCGCGCCGGTCGGGGAACCATTTGATCAGGGTGGAGACTGGCGAGATGTAGCCGAGCCCGAGCCCCACGCCGCCGATCAGCCCAAGACCGAGCCAGATCAGCCACAATTGGTGGAGGGTGACGCCGAGCGCGGCGATGATGTACCCGCCGCCCCAGCAGAGCGCCGCAACCACCCCTGCCTTGCGTGGCCCGACCCGTTCCAGCCAGCCGCCCCAGAGCGCGGCCGAGGCGCCCAGAAAAACGATGGCGAGGGTAAAGGTGAACAAGAGATAGGTGACCGGCCAGTCGCAGCTCCGGGTGAAGAGGATGTCGAGCAGGCCGGTGCCGGCGGGGCAGGCAAGCGATTTCGATCCGCCGATGGCGCGGGAGAGCGGCAGCCAATAGACGCTGAGCCCGTAGGCCATGCCGATGCAGAGATGGACCGCCACCGCGGCGGGCGGGACGAGCCAGCGGTTGAAACCGGCGCGGGCGATGATGCGCTCGCGATCGAGCAGGCCCGGCGCGGCGATCCGCCCGGTCCCTTGCGCAGTGACGGCATCGGTCATGCTTCCCTCCCTCGTCTGTTTCTTCGACGGCGAACCGATTATGCCGGGTTCGTCTCTTTTGCCAACAAGGCAACCGCGGCGCGCGCGAAGGGATCAAGCCCTTCGTCCCCCGCCTCGAGATGGGCGATGATCTGCCGGCGCATGCGCGGCTCCCAGAATTTGCGCAGATGATCGGCGATGTCTTCCGGCGCCCGCTCTGGCCCGCGATGGGCGAAGAAGCGGCTGATCTGGTTGGCCATCATCACGAGTTTCTCAGGCGGCATGGCTTTCGTCCTGCGTCTCGAGCGACATCTCGACCCGGTGGGGGTGGGTGAAGACCTCGAATCCATCGGCGCGGGCGACGGCGATCAGGGTGATCCCGAGCGCTTCCGCCCGCCGCACGGCAAGCGCGGTGGGGGCGGAGACGGCGATCAGCAGCGGAGCGCCGAGCCGCGCCGTCTTCTGGATGAGTTCGAGCGAGACCCGCGAGGTGAGCAGGACCGCGCCCGAGCACCCGTCGCCGCCGCGCCGGAGCAGGGCGCCCGTCACCTTGTCGAGGGCGTTGTGGCGGCCGACATCCTCCCGTACGACTGCCTCGCTGCCGTCAAGCGGCCAGAAGGCAGCGGCGTGCAGGGCGCGGCTTTCGCGGTTGAGGCGTTGACCGGCGGCAAGCGCAGCCATCGCCTCCGCCACGTCCCGCGCGGTCAGGCGGAGACCAGCTTCAGCCCGCCGTGCAGAACCCTCCGGCGCAGGCGTGGCGAGCGCCGCCTCCAGACTTTCCGTGCCGCAAAGCCCACATCCGGTCGCCCCGAGCAGGAAACGCCGCCGCCGCCAGAAAGCCTCGACGCGGTCCGGAGCCAGATCAACCCGCACCTCGATCCCGCTCTCGCCCGACTTCCCTTCGCCTCCGATCTCGCGGGGGACGATCTCGATCCCCCTGATATCCTCCGCCCGTTCGATCAGCCCCTCGTTGAAGCTGAACCCATAGGCGAAATCCTCGAGATCCGCCGGCGTGGCGAGCATCACGGCGTAGGTGGTCCGCTCGTAAGTGAAAGCAACCGGCGTCTCCTCGGCGAGGACGCGCCTCTCCTCCCGCCACACCCCGTCCCGATGGGCAAGCGGCCGGACAGCGCAAGCGGCGGCGGGAAGCGCGGCCATCCGTTACTCGGCAGCGACGTGGAGGATGCGCCGGCTCTTTTGGCTCCACTCCCGGTAGGATTCCTGGAATTCGGTCGGGCCGTTGGAGGGGCTCACCTGCACCGCGGTCACCTTGTATTCCGGACAATTGGTCGCCCAGTCGGAATATTCGGTGGTCACCACGTTGGTCATCACCTCGGGGTGATGGAACGTGGTATAGACCACGCCCGGGGCCACCCGCTCGGTAATACGGGCCCTGAGCGTCGTCTCGCCCGACCGGCTCTGCAATTTCACGAAGTCGCCATCGCGGATGCCCCGCTCCTCGGCGTCGAAGGGATGGATCTCGAGCACGTCCTCCTGATGCCAGACCACGTTGTCGGTGCGCCGCGTCTGCGCGCCGACATTGTATTGGGAGAGGATGCGGCCGGTGGTGAGGAGGAGGGGATAGCGCGGGCCCACCTTCTCTTCGGTCGGCACGTATTCGGTGATGAGGAAGTTACCCTTGCCACGCACGAAGGCCTCTTCGTGCATGATCGGCGTCCCGAGCGGCCTCTCTTCGTTGCAGGGCCACTGCACCGAGCCCACCCGGTCGAGCAGCTCATAGGAGACCCCGGCGAAGCTCGGCGTGGTGCGGGCGATCTCCTCCATGATCTCGGAGGGGTGCGTGTAATTCATCGGATAGCCCATGGCGCGGGCGATCATCTGGGTGATCTCCCAGTCCTGATAGCCGTTGCGCGGGCGCATCACCTTGCGCACCCGGTTGATCCGCCGCTCGGCGTTGGTGAAGGTGCCGTCCTTCTCGAGGAAGGTCGAACCAGGCAGGAAGATGTGGGCGTAATTCGCCGTCTCGTTGAGGAAGAGATCCTGCACCACCACGCACTCCATCGCCTGCAGACCGGCGATGATGTGCTTCGAGTTGGGGTCGGACTGCACGATGTCCTCGCCCTGGATGTAGATCCCCTTGAACGAGCCTTCGAGCGCGGCGTCGATCATGTTGGGAATGCGCAGCCCCGGCTCGGGATCGAGCGTGACACCCCAGATCTCCTCATAGAGGCGCCGCACCGCGGGATCGGAGACGTGGCGGTAATCGGGAAGCTCGTGCGGGAAGCTTCCCATGTCGCACGAGCCCTGGACGTTGTTCTGGCCGCGCAACGGGTTCACCCCGACGCCAGGCCGCCCGATATTGCCGGTCGCCATGGCGAGATTGGCGATCGCCATCACCGCGGTGGTGCCCTGGCTATGCTCGGTCACGCCGAGCCCGTAATAGATCGCCGCATTGCCACCCGTGGCGTAGAGACGGGCGGCGGCGCGCAGGAGATCGGCAGGCACGCCCGAGACCTTCTCCACCGCCTCGGGGCTGTTCTCCTCGCGCAGCACGAAGGCGGCCCAGGCCTGGAAGGCTTCGAGATCGCAGCGCTCGCGCACGAAGTCCTCATCGATCAGGTTCTCGCTCACGATCACGTGGGCGAGCGCGTTGAGCACCGCGACATTGGTGCCGGGGCGGAGCTGGAGATGATAGGCGGCCTCGATATGGGGCGAACGGACGAGATCGATCCGCCGCGGGTCGATGACGATGAGCTTCGCCCCCTCACGCAGCCGCCGCTTCATGTGCGAGGCGAATACGGGATGGGCGTCGGTGGGGTTGGCGCCGATCACCAGGATCACGTCGGTATGGTCGATCGAATCGAAATCCTGGGTTCCGGCCGAGGTCCCAAAGGTCGCCTTGAGCCCATAGCCGGTGGGCGAATGGCAGACGCGGGCGCAGGTATCGGTGTTGTTGTTGCCAAAGACGGCGCGCACCAGTTTCTGGACGAGATAGGTCTCCTCATTGGTGCAGCGCGAGGAGGTGATGCCACCGATCGCGCCCCGCCCATATTGGGCCTGGATGCGCTTGAACTCGGAAGCGACGCGGGCGATCGCCTCCTCCCAGCTCACCTCGCGCCAGGGATCGGTGATCTTCTCCCGGATCATCGGCTTGAGGATGCGCTCACGATGGGTGGCGTAGCCCCAGGCGAAGCGGCCCTTCACGCAGGAATGGCCGTGATTGGCCTTGCCTTCCTTGTAAGGCACGAGACGGACGATTTCCTCGCCCCGCATCTCGACCTTGAAATTGCAGCCCACCCCGCAATAGGCGCAGGTGGTGACCACCGAATGCTCGGGCTGGCCGATCTCGATCACCGATTTCTCGATCAGCGTGGCGGTGGGGCAGGCCTGGACGCAGGCGCCGCAGGAGACGCATTCCGAGGAAAGGAAATCCGGCCCGCCTACCCCGATTT
>KN174018.1:18702-18974 GCA_000759655.1 Acidicaldus organivorans
GCGGACTTCGCGCAAGCCCACCGCCCCGGCCATGTCCTGGAGCTCGCAGTCGCCATTGGCAGCGCAGGTCAGGCAGTCGAGCGGATGGTCAGAGATGTAGAGTTCCATCACGCCGCGCCGCAGCCGCTTGAGCCGCTCGCTCTGGGTGATGACCGACATCCCCTCGCCCACCGGCGTGGTACAGGAGGCGGGTGTTCCGTTGCGCCCCTCGATTTCCACCAGGCACAGGCGGCAGGAGCCGAAGGCGTTCAGCGTGTCGGTGGCGCAGAGTT
>KN174018.1:19012-19507 GCA_000759655.1 Acidicaldus organivorans
AGGTCCTCGAGCAGGGCGAGATCGTCGTCCCGCCGCTCGCCGCTGCGGATGCGGTCGAGCACTTCCACCCCTCGCGTCGAGCCGAGGCGGCAGGGGGTGCATTTGCCGCACGACTCGATAGCGCAGAACTCCATGGCGAAACGGGCCTGTTCCCACATATCGACTGTGTCGTCGAAGACGACGATGCCACCATGTCCGATCAGCCCGTCCCGCGCGGCGAACGCCTCGTAATCGAAGGGCGTGTCGAACAGGGAAGGGGGGAAATAGGCGCCGAGCGGCCCGCCCACCTGCACCGCGCGCACCGGCCGGCCGCTCGCCGTGCCGCCGCCGATCTGCTCGACGAGTTCGCCGAGGGTGATGCCGAAGGGCGCCTCAAACAGGCCCGGGTGACGCACATTGCCGGCAAGCTGCACCGGCATGGTGCCTCGCGACCGGCCATAACCCACGTCGTGATAGGCTTTCGCCCCGTGGGCGAGGATGAACGGCACCGCGGCG
>JPYW01001014.1 GCA_000759655.1 Acidicaldus organivorans
CGGCTGATCGCCGCCCAGGGGGCGAGGCGGGGGAGGGCGGCGATCAGCCGCTCACGCAAGCCTTGCTGGCCCGCCTCGGCCAACGCCGCCTGCACCTCGATCTTCATCCGCGCCATATCGACCCCGGTCGGGCATTCGCGGCGGCAGGCCTTGCAGCCGAGGCAGAGCGAGAGCGCCTCCGCCATCGCGGCGAGCCCCGCCTCGGCCGGCCCGAGCTGGCCGGTGAGGGCGAGCCGCAGCGTATTGGCCCGCCCTCGCGTGGCCTCGCGCTCGGCGCGGCTTGCCCTGAAGCTCGGGCACATCACCCCGCCGCGCAGGCTGCGGCAGGCGCCGTTGTTGTTGCACATCTCGACCGCGCCGAGGAACCCGCCCGGATACTCCTTCCAGTCGAGCCGGGCGCGGAAGAAGCCCGCATCCCCATAACCCGGCGGGTAGCGGAAGAGGGTGCGGTCATCCATGCGCGGGGGGCGGACGATGCGGCCGGGATTGAAGAGGGCGAGCGGGTCGAAGAGATCCTTCACCCGCTCGAAGGCGCGCACCAGGCGGGGGCCGAACATCTCGGCGTGGAACTCGGAGCGGACGATGCCATCGCCATGCTCGCCGCTATGCGAGCCCTTGTAGGCGCGGACGATGGCGAAGCATTCCTCGGCGATGCGGCGCATCCGCCGGACATCGGCGGGGTCCTTGAGATCGAGCACGGGGCGGACGTGCAGGCAGCCCACCGAGGCATGGGCATACCACGTCCCGTGCACCCCCCATCGCGCGAACACCTCTTCGAGACGGGCGGTGTAGTCGGCAAGGTCCTCGAGCGGCACCGCGCAGTCCTCAATGAAAGAGACCGGTTTGCCCGCCTCCTTCATCGACATCATGATGTTGAGCCCGGCCTCGCGCAGCGCGGCGATCTCTCCCTGGAAGAGAGGCTCGACCGCCCGCACCACCGCCCCAGGATGGCCGAGATCGCCCATCAATTCCTCGAGCGCGGCGAGACGGGCCAGCAGCGCGTCCTTCTCCTCGCCGTGGAACTCGACGATGAGCAGGCTTTCCGTATCGGGTCGGATGAGGCGCTGGACAGTGGCGCGGAAGAGGGGGATCTCGCGGGCGAGCCGGATCATGGTGTGATCGACGAGTTCGACCGCGTGGGGGGCGAGTTCGACGAGCGGGCGCGCCGCCTCCATCGCCGCCCGGAAACTCGGGAACTGGCAGACCCCGACCATTTTGTGGGCGGGAAGGGGGGCGAGCTTGAGGCGAAGCGCGGTGAAGAAGGCGAGCGTTCCTTCCGAGCCCACCAGGAGGCGCGCGAGATTGCTCCGTCCGGCTTCCTTCGCCTCCGGGGTGAGGGCGTCGATATTGTAGCCTCCCACCCGGCGCAGCACTTTGGGAAACCGCGCCGCGATCTCGGCGGCCTCTTCCCGCCCGAGGGCGTCGAGCCCGGCAAGGAGCGCGGGCGGGGCGTCGGGTTCGGGGCTGAGGCGGATCTTCGTGCCATCGGCGAGCAAGGCGTCGATGGCAAGCACGTTGTCCGCCATCAGCCCGTAGCGGATCGACTTCGCCCCGCAGGAATTGTTGCCCGCCATGCCGCCCAGCGTGGCGCGGCTCGCGGTTGAGGGATCGACCGGAAAGAAGAGCCCGCTTGGGGCGAGCGCGGCGTTGAGTTCGGCAAGGGTGAGCCCGGGCTCGACCAGCGCTTCGCCGCGCGCCGCATCGACCTCGCGCAGGCGGTTGAGATGGACGGTGGTGTCGATCACGATGGCACGATTGACTGTCTGCCCACACTGGCTGGTCCCGCCGCCGCGCGCCAGGACGGGGATGCCTTCCGCGCGGGCGAGTTCAAGGGTGGCCTCGATGCAGGCGAGGCTCTTCGGCACCACCACCCCCACCGGCATCACCTGATAGATCGAGGCATCGGTGGCGTAGCGGCCGCGGCTCGGCGCATCGAACAGCACCTCGCCCTCGATGGCGCGGGCGAGACGGGCGGCGAGATCGCCGAACGGGTAAGCGCGGTCGGGGAAGCGGAGCGGTCTCATCGCCATCTCGCCTCTGGGGTGCTAGGGGTCTCGTTCGTCGTGTCAACCAGCCGGGGACGAACGGCACTCCCGCCGCAAAGGCGGGCGGATGCCGTCGGGGAGGGGATGAGGATGAGCGCCACGCCGCCGCTTGGCAATGCTGGAGCCCTGGGAGGCGAAGCCTGGGCCCCCGAGAGCCATCTCGGGCGTCATTTCCTGCAGATCCCCGGGCCGACCAATGTGCCGGAGTCGGTGCTGCGGGCGCTCGCCCGACCCACCCTCGATCATCGCGGTCCCGAGTTCCAGGCGCTGGCCCGCCGCATCTTCGCCCGCCTCGGCGCGGTGTTCGGCACGGAGGGCCCGGTCGTCATCTATCCCGCCTCCGGCACCGGCGCCTGGGAGGCCGCCCTGGTCAACACCCTCTCGCCGGGTGATCGGGTGCTGATGGTGGAGACCGGCTGGTTCGCCCGGCTGTGGCGGGAGATGGCGGAGCGGCTCGGCCTCGAGCCGGTCGTCATCCCGACCGACTGGCGGCACGGCGCCGATCCGGCCGCCATCGAGGCCAAGCTCCGCGAGGACCGCGACCGCCGCATCAAGGCGGTGGCGGTGGTGCACAACGAGACCTCGACGGGATGCAAGAGCGACATCGAGGCGATCCGGCGGGCCATCGACGCGGCCGATCACCCGGCCCTGCTCCTGGTCGATACCATCTCCTCGCTCGGCTCGATGGAGTATCGCCATGACGCCTGGCGGGTCGATGTCACCGTGGCGGGCTCGCAGAAGGGGCTGATGCTGCCCCCCGGCCTCTCCTTCAACGCGATCAGCGCCAAGGCGCTCGCCGCGGCCGAGACCGCCCGCCTTCCCCGCAGTTTCTGGGACTGGCGGCCGATGCTGCGCGCCAACCGCGAGGGCTTCTTTCCCTTCACGCCTGCCACCAACCTGCTCTACGGGCTGGATGCGGCGCTCGATCTCCTGCTCGGGACAGGGCTCGAGGCGGTCTTCGCCCGCCACGCCCGCCATGCCGAGGCAACGCGCCATGCGGTGCGGGCCTGGGGGCTCGAGCTGCAATGCCTGGAGCCGCGCCATTATTCGTCGAGCCTCACCGCGGTGCGGGTGCCGGAGGGGGCGAGCGCCGATGGCTTGCGCGCCCTCATCCTCCAGCGCTTCAACATGAGCCTCGGCAACGGGCTCGGCCCGCTCGCCGACCGCGTCTTCCGCATCGGCCATCTCGGCGCTTTTGGCGATCTCGAACTGATCGGCACGCTGGGCGGGATCGAGATGGGGCTTGCCGCCTCCGGCATTCCCTATCGCGCTGGAGGGGTGCAGGCGGCGCTCGACTTCTTGGCGCTGCCGCCGGGATGGTCTTAAATCGATGTCCTGACGATGTCCTGAGGCGATGAACAGTGACTGGAGGGGAGAGAGAGATGGCGCAGCACGAGCCGATCGAAGTCTGGACCTGGCCCACGCCGAACGGGCACAAGGTGCATATCATGCTCGAGGAGACCGGGCTTCCCTACAAGGTGGTCCCGGTCAATATCGGCAAGGGTGACCAGTTCAAGCCGGAGTTTCTCGCCCTCAGCCCCAATAACCGCATCCCCGCCATCCTCGATCCGCAAGGCCCAGGGGGCAAGCCGTTCTCGCTCTTCGAGTCGGGGGCGATCCTCATCTATCTCGCCGAGAAGACCGGGAAGTTCCTCCCCGCTGACCCCCGCGCGCGCTATGTCTGCCTGCAGTGGCTGATGTTCCAGATGGGGGGCGTGGGGCCGATGTTCGGCCAGTACAACCATTTCGCCCGTTACGCGACCGAAAAGATCCCCTACGCCATCGAACGCTACGGCAACGAGGTCAAGCGGCTGCACCGCGTGCTCGACAAGCGCCTCGGCGAGGCGCCCTATCTCGCGGGGGAGGAGTATTCGATCGCCGACATCGCCACCTTCCCCTGGATCCGCAATCCCGACCATCGCGGCATCGACCTCAACGACTATCCCAACGTCAAGCGCTGGCATGACGCGATCGCGGCGCGGCCCGCGGTGCAGCGCGGGGTGATGGTGCTCGGCGAGCACCAGCGCCGCGGCCAGATGAGCGACGAGGAGCGCGAGGTCCTGTTCGGCGCCAAGCAATTCGCCCCGCGCTGAGGCGGGGCCGAGGCGCGCATGGACCGTCTCCTCGTTTTGCGGAGAGAGGAGGAGGACGAGGCAGGCCACTATCTCTCGGCCCTGGCCGGAGCGCTTAAGGGGTGCGGGCTCGAGGTGGCGCTCCGCTCTCTGGCCGCAAAGGGGCTGCTCGGGGCGGAGAGCGATCGGGTAGGGCTGGAAGAGGCGGAAAGGGGGGAGGCAGAGAGAGGAGAGAGAGGCAGGGGCGTCTTCCTGCTTGCCGATGGCAGGCTGCTTGGCCTCCTTCACGGGAGTGCGGCGCTTGGCCGCACCATCGCCCTTCTCTCGCCCGCCCTCCTCGCCCC
>KN174019.1:0-4843 GCA_000759655.1 Acidicaldus organivorans
CCGCGGACCCGTCCGCGGGGCGTGGGCTTGGGGGGCGGCGGTGGCGCCGGTTTGATCCATCTTCGCCTTGCTTTCGGAAGGAGCCGGTCTCATGCTGAGCGCAGATCGCGGGTTTGGCGAGAGCTTGGGTCCCGCCGGTCCCAATGAGAGGACCAGGGGAGGTGAGGCGCCATGAGGAAAAGGCGTTCGCTGAGAGGGCGTTCCTTGGGGAGGCGCTCCGTTCTCGCCGGGCTTGCCGCCGGGAGCAGCCTTCTCGCGCTCCCCCGACTTGGCCGCGGCGCCGAGCGGCTTGTGCTCAAATTCATCCCGCAGGCCGATCTCGCCATTCTCGATCCGATCTGGACCACCGCCTATGTCACCCGCAACCATGGGCTCATGGTGTTCGATACCCTCTTTGGGATCGACGGCCAATTCCGCCCGAGGCTCCAGATGCTGGAGAGCGCGAGCGAGGAGGAAAACGGGCGGCTCTGGCGGCTTCGCCTGCGCGAGGGGCTCTGGTTTCATGATGGGGAGCCGGTGAGGGCCGCGGACTGCATCGCCTCGATCACCCGCTGGGGCGCGCGCGATGCGTTCGGCCAGGCCCTCCTCGCCGCCACCGACCGCATGACGGCGGTGGATGACCGCACCTTTCTCATCCGCCTCACCCGTCCCTTTCCCTTGCTCCCCGACGCCCTGGGCAAGGCGGCGTCCAGCATTCCTGCCATCATGCCGGAACGGCTCGCCAGAACCGATCCCTTCTCCGCCGTCACCGAGATGGTGGGAAGCGGTCCCTACCGGTTCAAAGCCGATGAGCGGGTGCCGGGGGCGCTCGTCGTCTATGAGCGCTTCGAGCGCTACCGCCCCCGCGAGGAGGGCACCCCCGACTGGCTCGCCGGGCCCAAGGTCGCCCGATTCGACCGCGTCGAATGGCACGTCATCCCCGATCCGGCCACCGCCGCGGCGGCGCTGCAGAGCGGGGAGGTCGATTGGTGGGAACAGCCGAGCTTCGATCTGCTTCCTCTCCTTGCCGCCCATCCCGACATCGAGGTGGTGCAACTCGACCCGACCGGCTTTCCCTCGATGCTCCGCTTCAACCATCTCTGGCCGCCCTTCGACAATCCGGAGATCCGCCGCGCCCTGCTCGGCGCGGTGAGCCAGAGCGATGAGATGATCGCGGTCGCCGGCACCGATCCCTCGCGCTACCGCACCCCGGTCGGCTTCTTCCCGCCGGCCTCGCCGATGGCGAGCGACGCGGGCCTCGACGTGCTGACCGCACCGCGTGACCTCGCCCGGGTCAAGGCGGCGATCCAGGCGGCGGGCTATCGCGGCGAAAAGGTGGTGGCGCTGCTCGCTACCGATTTCCCGGTGCTCAACGCGATGGGGGTGGTCGGCATCGACATGCTCCAGCACGCGGGGCTCAATGTCGAGGTCGTCGCCACCGACTGGGGGAGCGTGGTGCAGCGCCGCGCCAAGCAGGATGCGCCGGAGGCGGGCGGCTGGAGCGTCTTTTTCACCTCCTTCTCGGGGCTCGATCAGTTTTCGCCCGCCAATCACGTGGGCCTGCGCGGCAACGGCAAGGCGGCGTGGTTCGGCTGGCCCACCGCGCCCAAGCTCGAAGCGCTTCGCGAGCAGTGGTTCGCGGCGCACGATCTCGCCGCCCAGCAGGAGCTCTGCCGCGCCATCCAACTCCAGGCGTTTCAGGACGTCCCCTATCTGCCGCTCGGCCTCTATTACCAGCCGACCGCGCACCGGCGCGATCTCGTGGGCCTCCTGCACGGGATGCCCCTGTTCTGGAACGTGGAACGGAAGGAGTGATCATGCGCCGCCGCGATTTCCTCGCCGCCAGCCTCGCCGCTCCGCTCGCCGCGCCTGCCATCGGGCGCGGGGCGGAGCAGAAAGTGCTCCGCTTCGTCCCCCAGGCCAATCTGCCCAATCTCGACCCCGTCTGGGGCACCCAGTACGTGGTGCGCAACGCCTCCCTCCTCGTCTATGACACGCTGTTCGGCATCGACCGCTCGCTCACGCCCAAGCCCCAGATGCTCGAGTCCTTCGAGGTCTCGCCCGAAGGGACGCTCTGGCGGTTCCGCCTGCGCGAGGGGCTTCTCTTTCACGACGGCGAAAAGGTGCGTAGCACGGACGTGATCGCGAGCCTCAAGCGCTGGATGGCGCGCGACATGATGGGCCAGGTGCTCGCCGCGCGCAGCCTCGAGCTCAAGGCCGAGGACGACCGCACCTTTTCCTGGCGTCTGGCCAAGCCTTTTCCCAAACTTCCCTTCGCACTGGGCAAGGGCAATCCCAACCTCCCTGCGATCATGCCCGAGCGTATCGCCGCCACCGATCCCTTCAAGCTCATCGCCGAGCCGGTGGGATCGGGGCCGATGCGGTTCCTCACCAATGAGTGGGTGCCGGGCTCGCGCGCCGTCTTCGCCCGCTTCGATTCGTATCGGCCGCGTGATGAAAGGCCGGACTGGCTCGCCGGGGGCAAAAGGATCGCCTTCGAGCGGATCGAATGGCAGATCATCCCCGATCCCGCCACCGCGGCTGCGGCGCTGCAAAACGGCGAGGTGGATTGGTGGGAAACGCCGCTTCCCGATCTCGTCCCCCTCCTCCGCCAGCACCCAGACGTCGTGGTCGATATCGCCGATCCGCTAGGCAATGTCGGCATTCTGCGGATGAACCACCTCTATCCGCCCTTCTCCGATGTCCGCCTGCGCCGCGCCCTGCAGAAAGTGGTGGTGCAGCCTGATTACATGCGCGCCGTGGTGGGAAGCGACGATGCGTTGTGGAAGACGATGGGCGGGTTTTTCACCCCCGGCACGCCGCTCTATTCGGAAGCGGGCGGTGAGGCGCTGCTGGGCCCGCGCGATCCGGACGGGGCGCGCCGCCTGCTCGCCGAAGCCTATCACGGCGAGAAAGTGGTGATGCTGGTGGCGACCGACCTCGTCATCACCAAAGGCCAGAGCGACGTCTCCGCCGATCTCATGCAGCGGCTTGGCTTCGACGTCGATTACGTGGCGACCGACTGGGGAACGGTGGGGGCGCGGCGCGCCAAGAAGGATCCGCCCGCCTCGGGCGGTTGGAACATGTTCCACACCTGGCTTGCCGGGGTCGATTGCATCAGCCCCGCTCCCAACATCGCGATCCGCACCAACGGCCCGCGCGCCTGGTTCGGCTGGCCAGACAATCCGGCGATCGAGGCGCTCATCGCCGAGTGGTACGACGCGCCCGATCCCGCGACCGAACGCAAGGTCATCGATCAGATCAACCGTGCCTCGATGGAGTTCGTCACCTACATCCCGACCGGCTTCTTCCTCGGCTATCAGGCCTGGCGACGGGGGCTTGGCGGCATCACGCCTGCTCCCTTTCCGCTGTTCTGGGGGGTGGAACGCAGCTGAGCATGCTCCGCGCCATCCTCCGCCGCCTGCTCGCCACTCTTCCCGTCATGCTGAGCGTGGCCTTCTTCGTCTTCTCGCTCGTCTACATCGCGCCGGATCGCCCGGCGCGCTGCAGACGAGCGAGAAGACGAAGAAGGCCACGCTCAGCATGACGGGAAGAGTGGCGAGCAGGCGGCGGTGATCGCCGGCGATCAGGCCTCGCCCGAGCAGATCGCCCGCATCCGCGCCTCGCTCGGGCTTGACCGGCCCTTCCTCGTCCGCTTCGGCGAATGGCTGTGGCAGGTGGCGCATGGCGATCTTGGCACTTCGATCTTCACCAATCTTCCGGTAAGTCACCTCATCGCCCAGCGGCTCGAGCCCACCCTCAGCCTGATGGCGCTCACCCTGCTGCTCTCGGTGCTGATCGCCGTGCCGCTCGGCGTGCTCGCCGCCTCCCGCGCCGGGCGCGGCATCGACCGCGCCATCATGGTCTTCGCCGTGTTCGGCTTTTCGACGCCGGTCTTCGTGGTGGGCTACCTGCTCGCCTATGTCTTCGCGCTCCGCCTCCGTCTCCTGCCGGTGCAGGGCTTCGTTCCGATCTCGCAAGGGATCCGTCCTTTTCTCGCTTCGCTCCTCCTCCCCGCCGCCACGCTCGGCACGATCTACGTCGCCCTCATCGCCCGCGTCATGCGGGCGGCGATGCTCGACGTGCTGGGTGAGGACTTCATCCGCACCGCGCGCGCCAAGGGGCTCGGCGGGGCGCGGGTGTTCTTCGTCCACGCCCGGAAAAACGCCGCCCCGCCGAGCCCCGTGGCGCGCGCGGTGCGGATGAAGACCTCACCCAGCACGGCGAGCATCGCCGCCCCGCCCATCCTCACCGTGATCGGCCTCGGCGGGGCGCGGGTGTTCTTCGTCCACGCCCTGAAGAACGCCGCCCCGCCCATCCTCACCGTGATCGGCATCGGCGTGGCGCTCCTCATCGGCGGCGCGGTGGTCACCGAGAGCGTCTTTGCCATTCCAGGACTGGGGCGGCTTACCGTCGATTCCATCCTCCGCCGCGACTATCCGGTGATCCAGGGCGTGGTTCTCCTCTTCAGCTTCGCCTATGTCCTGGTCAATCTCCTCGTCGATCTCCTCTACCTCGTCTTCGACCCGAGGATCCGCCAGTGAGCTCGAGTTCACCGCTCACCCCGCCCCTCCTTGCCGAAGAAGGGATCCCGAGCGCCTCCCGCGCCCCGCGCCGGGCGAGGGATGTCACGCGCTTTCTTCTCCGCCATCCGACCCTCCTCATCGGGGGCGGGATCCTCTCGCTCATGGTTCTCATCGCTCTTTTCGCCCCCGAACTCACCACCCATGACCCGACCGCGCTCGCCCCCGCCGCCCGCCTTCGGCCCCCCTCGGCGGCGCACTGGTTCGGCACCGACATGCTGGGGCGCGATATCTATTCGCGGGTGATCTACGGGGCGCGCGTCTCGCTGGTGGTGGGATCG
>KN174019.1:4944-5127 GCA_000759655.1 Acidicaldus organivorans
GCGGTCGCCTGCCTCGCCGCCACGGCGGGGCTTGCGCTCGGCCTCGTCGCCGGCTTCGTGCGGCCGCTCGATCCGGTATTGATGCGGCTGATGGATGGGCTGATGTCGATCCCGCCCATCCTGCTCGCCATCGCGCTGATGGCGCTCACCCGCGGCTCGGTGGGGAACGTGATCCTCGCCATC
>KN174019.1:5384-10048 GCA_000759655.1 Acidicaldus organivorans
TCGTTACGCGAGCGTCCGTTCGTCGAGGCGGCAATCGCCGCCGGCGCCCGCACGCCCCGCCTCATTTTCCGCCACATTCTTCCCAACACGTTCGGCCCGCTCTCGGTGCAGGCCACCTACATCGCCGCCTCGGCGATGATCACCGAGGCGATCCTCTCTTTCATCGGGGCGGGGACCCCGCCGATCATTCCCTCCTGGGGCAACATCATGGCCGAAGGCCGCGCCTTGTGGCAGATCAAGCCGGGGATCGTGTTTTTCCCAGCGGCTTTCCTCTCGCTCACCGTGCTCGCCGTCAACCTGCTCGGCGACGGCCTGCGCGATGTGCTCGACCCACGCCGGACGGGGCAGGGCTGAGCATGAGCCTCCTCGACATCGAGGGAATTTCGGTGAGTTTCCGCACCGATCAGGGACGGGTGCTCGCGGTGCGCGGCCTTTCGCTCTCGGTCGCTCCCAATGAGGTGGTGGGGGTGGTGGGCGAGTCGGGCTCGGGCAAATCGGTGAGCGCGCTTTCCATTCTCGGCCTACTGCCCCGCGGGCGGAGCGAGATCAGCGGGGCGATCCGCTTCGAGGGCGAAAACATTCTCGGCTGGCCGGAGCGGCGTCTGCGCAAATTGCGCGGCGGGGCGATTGCGATGGTCTTTCAGGAGCCGATGACCTCGCTCAACCCGGTGCTTTCCATCGGCTGGCAGATCGGCGAGGTGTTGCGCCTGCATCGCGGTCTTGCGCGGCATGAGGCACGGCGCGAGGCGGTTGAGCTTCTGCGCGTGGTGGGGCTTCCCGATCCGGAAGGGATGATCGAGGCCTATCCGCACCAGCTCTCGGGCGGACAGCGCCAGCGGGTGATGATCGCGATCGCGCTCGCCGGCCGGCCGCGGCTTCTCATCGCCGATGAGCCGACCACGGCGCTCGACGTCACCATCCAGGCGCAGATCCTCGATCTGTTGCGCGCACTGCAGGCCCGCTTCGGCATGGCGATGCTTCTGATCACCCATGACCTCGGCGTGATGGCGGAAATGGCCGCACGCGTGGTGGTGATGTATGGCGGCGAGAAAGTCGAGGAGGCGCCGACGGCCCGTCTCTTCGCATCTCCCCGCCATCCCTATACCGCGGGCCTGCTCGGCGCCATCCCGCGGCTTTCGCCCGAACGCCGCGACGCCCTCGTCGAGATCCCGGGCACGGTGCCGGTGGTGCACGCCCCGCCTGCGGGGTGCATTTTCGCCCCCCGCTGCGCGCGGGCCGATGAACGATGCCGGAGCGTGCCGCCCTCGTTCGCCTGGCAGGCGCCCGGGGTCGGGGTCGCCTGTCATCATCCGCTCGGCGAAGGATAGGGCGATGGCGGAGAGGGCGATGACGGATAAGGCGGTGCGGGGCGCATCCGCGCCCTTGCTCGAGGTCGAGGCCCTTACCAAGATTTTCGTCACGGGAAGACTGTGGGGGGGTAGCGCGCGGCGGGTGCGCGCGGTGGAGGGGGTGAGTTTCACTCTCTCCCGCGGCGAGACCCTCGCCGTGGTGGGGGAGTCGGGCTCGGGCAAATCGACGCTCGGGCGGATGGTGCTGGGCCTGATCCGTCCCACCTCCGGCGAAGTGCGGCTCGAGGGCGCGCGCATCGACCATCTTCCCCCGCGTCTGTTCCATCCCCTGCGCCAGCGGCTGCAGATCGTCTTTCAGGATCCGGCCGGGAGTTTCAATCCGAGGCTCCGCCTCCGTGAGGCACTTGCCGAACCGCTCCGCAATTTCCGCCTGGCGCGGGGAGTGGAGCTCGAGGAACGGCTTGCCGAACTCGTGGCGCAGGTCGGCCTGTCCGCCGCCCTGCTCGATCGCTACCCCCACGAGCTCTCGGGCGGGCAGCGCCAGCGGCTCGCCATCGCCCGCGCCCTTGCCCCCCGTCCGGATCTCATCGTGCTCGACGAAGCGGTCTCGGCGCTCGACGTTTCGGTCAAGGCGCAGATCATCAATCTCCTCGTCGCGCTCCAGGCGCGGCTCGGCCTCTCCTACCTCTTCATCAGCCACGACATGGCGGTGGTCACCCACATCGCCGACCGGGTCGCGGTGATGTATCTCGGCCGTCTGGTCGAAACCGGCCCCACGCGCGCGGTGTTCACCGCCCCGCGCCATCCCTATACCAAATCCCTGCTCGATGCCGTGCCAGTGCCCGATCCGGCCCATCCCCGCCCGCCGCTCGCCCTCCGCGAGGCAGGCGCGCCGCCCGAGCGGGGATGCCGTTTCGCTTCACGCTGCCCGTGGGTCATCCCCTTGTGCCGGGAGACCGAACCGCCGTGGCAGGGCAGCGCCGCGAATGGCGTGGCCTGTCACCGTCCGCTCGCCTGAGGTCAGAACGTCACCGTCATCCCGACATAGCCTTCGATCGGATTGCCGGGGGCGAGGGTGCGCGGATTGGAGGCGCCGGGGGCAAGCGGGGAGGGGATGGCGCTGGTCTGGGTGAGCGTGCCATAGGTGGCGTAGCTCACGTTGAAGGCATTGTTGACCAGGCCGAACAGTTTGATGTTTTTGGTGAGCTGATAGGATGTATTGAAATTGGTCACGAAATACGATCCCGTCGGCGGCAGGAGATTGGCCTCGTCGCCATAGAGATACTGGCCGGCGAAATAGCTTCCCGTCGCCCCCACCTGCCAGGCGGGGGTGATGTTGTAGGTGAAGCCGACCTTGGCGATCCAGGGCGGAATGCCGGGAAGCCTGTCGCCCGGGCGGATCTGGATATTGCCATTGGCGTCTGCGCCGGGATTGTTGGGGCTCGAGACGGTGAGGGCGTTCTGATAGGTGGCGTCGATATAGGAGACGCTGGCAAAGAGATCGAGCGAACCGTCGCGCAAATCGCCGCCGAGATCGAACCCTTGGCGCAGCGTCGATCCGATGTTCTGGTAGTAGGCCGCGCCCTGGATCGGGCTGTAGATGAACTGGATGTCATCGAGCGTCTCGGTGCGGTAGAAGCTCAGATTCCAGGTGAACTGGGCCTTGCCATAAGGGGAAAACCCGCCGCGCAGGCCGGCCTCATAGGTGCGGGCGACGACCTGCTTCAGATTGGGGTCACCGGCGAAGAAATTGGAGAGCGTGCAGGGGCTGGCCGGGTCTGAACAGGAGAGCTCCTCCGGCGTCGGAATGGCATTCGATTCGGCGAAATCGGCATAAGTGGTGAGGTGTGGGGTGATCTTGTAGGCAAGCCCCGCCTGCGGATTGAAGTGGGAATAATAATGATTGCCGCCGAGAACGCCATTGCCGGGATCGATACCGGTGAGATCGGTTTCGGCGGCGTTGAAGCGCCCGGCAAGCGTCAGAGTGAGCGCCTCGGTGAGATCGAACATGTCGAGGAAATAGACGCCGTAATAATTCGTGGTGTTGTTGAGACGGACCGGCATGATCGAACCATTCGCCTGGTCGATGACGATGCCGGGGCCGACGAAGGACTCGTTGGCGTAAGGATCAAGCCCGCCGATCAGCGTATCACCGGTGAAGGTGCTCTGGCTTCCGTCATAGCTCACCCCGACGATGGCGTGGTTCTTGTGGCCGAAAATGCGGGAATCGTTGGTGAGCTGGAGCGAGACGCCGTAGCCGTTGGTGTTGGTGGTTTGATTGTTGAGCTGCGAATAGGGGCCGCCATCGAGAAAATTGGGGATCGGCTGATAGCCATAGGTGGTGAGGAAGACGCCCGGCGATTCGCACAAATAGTTGCCGCAGGGATAACCATTGGCGACATTGCCGTTGATGATTCTCTGCAGGAAATTCTGATAATAGACCACGGTCTGGATCGAAGTCGAATCGGAGACCTGATAGGTGCCGTTGGCGTTGAGCGCGGCATAGCGATTGGTGAGGTAGTTGGGCGAGGTGAAGACGGCGCTCGGATCGACGGCGAGCCACTGGACGGGAGTGGTGGCGGGTTCGTTGAGGATGTTGTCCGCCGCGCTCAGCGTGATATGGAGCTCGGCGCGCTCGGAACGCCAGCCGAGATCGGCATAGAGTTTGTTGAGGTGAGAGGATTCGTCCTCGCGCCAGCCGCCCGAATAGAGCCCGTCGATCGCGGCGTAGATCGAGGTATTGCCGAACGTGGCGCCGTATTCGCCATAGGCCTGGGTGCGGCCATAGACACCGCCCAGGATGGTCGCATCGAGCCCCTGGAAGGTGAAGCCGTTTTTCATCTCCACCGCCATCGCCCCGCCGAGCGCGTTCAACCCGAAGACCGGGTTGGTGCCCTGGAATTCGACGCGGTCGATCGCCACGCTCGGCAGGAGGTCCCAGTTGACCACGTCACCGAAGGGCTGGTTGAAGCGCATGCCGTTGACATAGACGGCGATGTCCTGCGGGTTGCCCGCAACCGGCGAGGCCTGGAATCCGTGATAGAAAATATTGGGCGCGAAGGTATTGCCGCTCTCATCCTGCATCGAGACGCCTTCGGTCTGATTGACCAGAGCGCCGAGCAGATTGGGAACGTTGTCGAAACTGAGATCGTGGGTGGTGAGCACCTGCGACTCATCGGGCATCTTGTCGCGATCGACCTCCGAGCCGAGGAGCGGGGAGGCGCCGAGCACATCAAGGCCGGGAAGATTGGTCACGCCCCCGCCATTCGCCGGGGCGGCGGCGGAGGCGTTCATCTCGGCGGGCTGGTCGCCGGAAGCGGCGGGCGGGGCGGCGGGGCCGGACGGGGCTTGTGC
>KN174020.1:0-686 GCA_000759655.1 Acidicaldus organivorans
GCCGCCGGAAACACGCCCTTCCGTGCCGCGCGCCGCCGCCACGCCGTCCTTGCCTCTTCCCGCGCCTGCCGCAGGGGGCGAGGCTTCCGATGAGGGCGGCGCGCTCGGGCGGGCGCACCGGCTCGCCGCGGCGGCGGACAGTCTCGAGGCGCTTCGCGCCGCGCTCGAAAGCTTCGATGGCTGCCGTCTCAAGGAGACCGCGACCCAGCTCGTCTTCACCGATGGCAATCCGCAAAGCCCCTTGATGCTGATCGGTGAAGCGCCGGGGGCGGAAGAGGACCGGCTCGGCCGGCCCTTCGTCGGGCCCTCCGGCCAGCTCCTCGACCGCATGCTGGCGAGTATCGGGCTCGACCGGCGGCATTACCTGATCACCAACGTCATTTTCTGGCGCCCCCCCGGCAACCGCGCGCCCACCGACACCGAGATCGCGCTCTGCCTTCCCTTCCTATACCGGACGATCGCCCTCGTTAAGCCGAAACTCCTCCTCCTCCTGGGCGGGCTCGCCGCCAAGACCCTCTTCCAGAGCCCGCAAGGCATCACCCGGCTGCGTGGCACCTGGCGCGAGGTCGCCATTCCCGGTCTTGCCGCGCCGGTTCCGGCGCTCGCCACCTACCATCCGGCCTATCTCCTCCGCCAGCCGGGGGGCAAGCGGCTCGCCTGGGCCGATCTCCTGAGCCTGCGGGCGC
>KN174020.1:761-3001 GCA_000759655.1 Acidicaldus organivorans
GGCTCGAAGCCTTGGGCCCGGTTCTCTCAAACCCCCTGCCGTCAAACCCCGGGCCGTCAAACCTTCCCTAGCCCCCGCCAGCCGATGTCGCGCCGGTAGAAGCCGCCCGGAAGCCGGATCCGGCCGAGCGCCTCATAGGCCCGCGCCTGCGCCTCGCGCAGGGTGGGGGCGGTCGCGGTGAGGGTGAGCACCCCCCCCCCCGTCGCGATCAGCCGGCCCGCCGCATCGCGCGCGGTGCCGCCGTGAAAGACGAGGACCCCGGGGGTCCGCCCCGCCGCGTCCACCCCTTCGATCACCCCTCCCTTTTCCGGGTTCTCCGGATAGCCACGCGCGGCGAGCACCACGGCGAGGCTCGCCTCATCGCGCCAGCGGAGATCGAAGGCGCCGAGCTCGCCATCGCAGGCGGCAAGCAAGCCGGGCAGGAGGTCCGATTTGAGCCGGGGCAGCAGCGCCTCGCATTCTGGATCGCCGAAACGGACGTTGAATTCGAGGAGTTTCGGCCCCTCGCGGGTGAGCATCAGCCCGGCGAAGAGGATGCCCACGAAGGGGCTCCCCTGCCGGGCGAGCGCGGCCAAGGCGGGGGTGATGATCCGCCCCATCACCTCGGCCTCGAGTTCCTTCGAGAAGACCGGGGGCGGGGCGTAGGCGCCCATCCCCCCGGTATTGGGGCCGCGATCGCCCTCATCGCGCCGCTTGTGATCCTGCGCCGCGCCGAGGAAGAGGGCGCGTTCGCCATCGCAAAGGGCGAAGACCGAGACCTCCTCGCCCTCCAGGCACTCCTCGATAAGGATGCGCCGCCCCGCCTCGCCGAGCCGCCCCTCCTCGAGGAAGGCGCGCACCGCCGCTTCCGCCTCCGCGCGCGTGGCGGCAACCACCACCCCCTTGCCCGCGGCGAGACCATCGGCCTTGATCACCACCGGCGGGCTGAGGCGGGCGAGATGGGCGAGGGCGGGGCCGGGGGCGTCGAACACCTCATGGCGCGCGGTGGGGATCCCGGCCTCCGCGGCGATCTGCTTGGTGAAGATCTTTGAGCCTTCGAGACGCGCCGCCTCCGCCTTCGGCCCGCAGCAGCGGATCCCTGCCTCGGCCAGGCGGTCGGCGAGCCCCAGCACGAGCGGCGCCTCGGGGCCGGGGACGACGAGGTCGATTGACTCGCGGCGGGCGAATTCGGCGAGCGCGGCGATGTCGGTCGCGGCGATGGGGACGTTTTCGGCAAGCTCCGCCGTTCCCGCATTGCCGGGGGCGCAGTAGAGGCGGCTCGTGAGGGGACTGGCCGCCAGCGCCCAGATCAGGGCGTGCTCGCGCGCCCCGCTTCCCACCACCAGTATCTTCATCGCCCGGCCTCCTCTTCTCTCCTTGCCGATCCGCGCCCTGCCCCTAGACTAGGGACATGGAACAGAGTGGCCCCCTCTTTACCGCCCCCCTCAACGTTCCGGAATACACGGTCGGGGAAATCTCGGAGGCGATCAAGGCAACCCTCGAGGACGGGTTCGGGCGGGTGCGGGTGCGCGGCGAGATCACCGAGTGCAAGCGCTACCCCTCGGGGCATGTCTATTTCTCGCTCAAGGACGAGCGGGCCAAGCTCGCCGCGGTGATCTGGCGCCAGAGTGCCGCCCGCCTCACCCTCAAGCCCGAGAACGGGATGGAGGTGGTG
Organism: Acidicaldus organivorans; assembly: GCA_000759655.1. GTDB lineage: Bacteria > Pseudomonadota > Alphaproteobacteria > Acetobacterales > Acetobacteraceae > Acidicaldus > Acidicaldus organivorans. The sequence continues at coordinate 2,416 of KN174020.1, forward strand.
GCCGAGGGGCGGATCAGCGCCTACGCCGACCGCTCCACCTACCAGCTCATCGTCGAGCGGCTCGATTATGCGGGCGAAGGCGCGCTGCTCGCCGAGATCGAGCGGCGCAAGCAGCGGCTCGCCGCCGAGGGCCTGTTCGAGGCCGCCCGCAAGCGGCCCCTACCCTTCCTCCCCGGCCTGATCGGGGTCATCACCTCCGAACGGGGCGCGGTGATCGAGGACATCCGCACCACGGTGGCCCGCCGCTTTCCCCGCCCCATCCTGCTCTGGCCGGTGCCGGTGCAAGGGGCGGAGGCCGCCCCCCGCATCGCCGCGGCGATCCGCGGCTTCGCCGCCCTCCCCGCCGGGGGGCCGGGGCTTCTGCGCCGACCCGACGTGCTGATCGTCGCCCGCGGCGGAGGCAGTCTCGAGGACCTCATGGCCTTCAATGACGAGGAGGTGGTGCGCGCCGCCGCCCTCTCGCCGATCCCGCTGATCTCGGCGGTAGGGCATGAGACCGATACCACCCTCATCGATTACGCCGCCGACCGCCGTGCCCCCACCCCGACCGCCGCCGCCGAACTCGCCGTCCCCTCGCGCCACGACC
>KN174020.1:3099-3207 GCA_000759655.1 Acidicaldus organivorans
TCGCCCTCGCCCTGCGCGAGCGGAGTGCCCGGCTCGAGAGCGCGCTCAAGCGCCGCCTCGAGGCGGCCCGCCGGCGGCTCGAGATCGCCGCGCTCAAGCTTCCCAACC
>KN174020.1:3297-7483 GCA_000759655.1 Acidicaldus organivorans
TGCCGCGTCTCGCCGCGGAAGCGCGTCAGCGCCTCGATGAGCGGAGCGAGCGGCTTGCCCAGGCCCTCCCCCGCTTCGTCGCCGGCCGGCGTCAGACGCTGGTGCAGCTCGGCGAGCGGCTGCGCCACGCCGCGGCGAGCCGGCTGGTGCGGGCCGAACGCGCCGCGGCGGGACTCCTCGGGCGGCTCCGCCCCTCCCTCCTGCAGAGCCGGCTGCGCGAGGCGCGGGCCCGGCTGGAGGGCCTGGCGGGGCGGCTTTCCGCAGTGGGGCCGGAAGCGGTGTTGGCCCGCGGCTACGCGCTGGTGCGCGATCAGGCGGGAGAGCCGGTGACGCGGGCCGCCCAGCTCGCGCCGCACCAGCGGGTCGAGCTCCGCTTCCAGGATGGCGCGGTCCCGGCCGAGGCCTTTCCCGATGAAGCGGCCGCACCGGGGAAGAAGCCGGAGGCTCCGCGCCGTCGCGCCTCTTCCGACGCCGCGGCGCTTCAGCCCAAACTTCCCCTGAGCTGAGCGAGAACGGCCCGCGCGGCGCGCCGCCCGCTCTCGAACGCACCCGCCACCGTGCCGGCGAGGCCCACATGGCAGGCCTCCCCGGCAAAGAGGAGACGCCCCTCGCCCCACGGCTCGGCAAGAAGCCGCCGCGCCTCCGCCTGGCCCGGTCGGGCATAGGCGTAAGCGCCGAGGAAAGCGGGATCGGTGCCCCAGCGCGTCACCACCCCCTCTTCGGCGAAATGGGCGAGCGCGGCAGAGCCCAGCATTGCGCCGAGCCGGGCGCGGGCGAAGGCGCTCACCTCGCGCGCCGGAGCGGAGGCGAGCGCCCAGGCCGTCTCCGCGCCGAAGAAGCCGATCACGTGATCCCGTCCTTTCGGCCAGAAGAGGAAGCTCATAAAGGGGCTTCCGCGATGCGGCCGCGGGCTGAGCACGAAGGTGCCGGCGCCGAAGCCGAAGCGCTCGGCGCTCCGCACTTGGAGCGCGATCTTGCTCAGGAGCCCCATCGGCAGGGCGGCGATCGCCGCCTCCACCGCCGCGGGCAAGGCGGGGGTGAAGCGGAGGCGCGTGGCGAGCACCCCCGTCGAGACGGTGAGGATCGCGGCCCGGGCCAGGATCTCGCCCCGCGGGGTGAGGAGCCGCACGCCCTCGCGCTCCTGCCAGTGGATCTCCCGCACTTCGGTTCCGAACCACACCGGCCCGGCGGGTCGGGCGAGAAGATCGACGATGAAGGGGCCGAGCCCCTGGGGCGGGGCGAAATTGGCCCCTTCCAGCGCATTGGCCTGCCAGTCGTGGAGACTGAAATCGGGAGCGGGGGCGGCGGCAATGAGATCGGACTCGATCGCCTCGAAGGTCGGGTACCAGGGATCGGGGCCGAGCGCACCGGTCGCCGCGGCGAAGGGGCGATCGGCGGGGGCGGCGGCGAGCGCGGCGAGCCCCGCCTCGAAACGCGCCTCCGCCGCATCGGAGGCGGCCTCCTCGTCGGGCCGGGCGGCGCCGCGCCCTCTTCATCGCGGGCCGTCCCGCCCGGCCGGACGAGGAGGCCGCCTTCGATGCGGCGAAGGGGCGATCGGCGGGGGCGGCGGCGAGCGCGGCGAGCCCCGCCTCGAAACGCGCCTCCGCCGCATCGAAGGCGGCCTCCTCGTCGGGCCGGGCGGGACGGCCCGCGATGAAGAGGGCGCGGCGCCGCCCGCGCGGGCTCTCCTCGAGGGGGAGGCGGCGGCTAAGGCCGATGCGGGTGAGCACATTGCGCCGCCCGCTATGGAGCCAGGAGGCGCCGTGATCGAAAGGGGCGCCGCCGAGGGCGGCCGGATGGTCGGTGAAGACGCGCCCGCCGAGCCGCTGCGTCGCTTCGAGGAGGGCCACCCGCACCCCGCGGCGGCGGAGGAAGGCCGAGGCGGCGAGCCCCGCCACGCCTGCGCCCACGATCGCCACGTCGAAGCGGCTCACCGTCTCACCTCCGGCGGGCGAGCGCCAGGGTGAAGGTGTTTTCGAGCAAAAGCGCGATGGTCATCGGCCCCACCCCGCCCGGCACCGGGGTGATCCAGGAGGCGCGTTCGGCGCAGGCGGCGAAATCGACATCGCCCACCAGCCGCCCATCGGGAAGCCGGTTGATCCCGACATCGATCACCACCGCCCCCTCGCGGATCCATTCCGCCCCGACCAGGCCGGGCTTTCCGGCCGCGGCGACGACGAGATCGGCCTCGCGGCAGAGGGCGGCGGGGTCGCGGCTGCGCGAGTGGATGAGGGTGACAGTGGCGTCCCGGTTGAGGAGAAGGAGGGCCATCGGGCGGCCCACGATGCGCGAGCGTCCGATCACCGCGGCGCGGGCGCCTTTGAGATCGAGCCCGGTCTCGGCGATGAGGGCGAGCACGCCGGCCGGGGTGCAGGGCACGATCCCCTCCATGCCGAGGGCGAGATGGCCGGCGTTCACGGGGTGGAACCCGTCCACGTCCTTGGCGGGATCGATCGCGGCGATCAAGCGTTCGGCGGAGAGCCCGGCGGGAAGGGGAAGCTGCACCAGGAGCGCATCGACCGCTGCATCGGCATTGAGGCGCGCGATCAGGGCGAGGAGCTCGGCCTCCGGGGTTTCCGCCGGGAGGTGATGGGTGGTGGCGGCGATCCCCGCCTCGCGCGCGGCGCGCGCCTTGTTGCGCACATAGACGGCGCTCGCCGGATCCTCCCCCACCCGGATCACGGCGAGGCCCGGGGTGAAGCCCGCCTCACGGATGCGGGCGGCGAGCGCGGCGCGGCGGCGGGCGGCGATCGCCTTGCCATCGAGGAGACGGGCCGTCATCTTGCCCCTCCTTCCGCGCCAGAAGCGGCGGATGAGGCGGCGGCGAGGGCGGCGAGCCGGGCGCGCAGCTGCACCGGATCGCCCGCGATGAAGAGATGCTTCATCCGGCTCCGCGCGCCACGGATGAGGCGGAGACGGATGAAGCATCTCTTCATCGCGGGCGATCCGGTGCAGCTGCGCGCCACGGATGAGGCGGAGACGGGAGGGGGGAACGTCGAGCAGGCGGGCGAGCAGGGTGCAAGCCGCCGCATTCGCCGCCCCCTCGCGCGGCGGAGCGGCGACGCGGAGCCCGAGCACGAGCCGCCCCTCCGCCTCGCGCACGAAATCGAGCCCCTCCCGGCGCATCCCCGGCTTGACCGCAAGCGTCACCGCCAGTCCCTCCTCTGCCATGACCTCACGCCCCTGCTCCGTGACTTCCGTCTCGAGAGAGTTTGCCCCGGCGCTTCCCGGACGTCTCTCCCGATGTCGTCGAAAATGTGTCGTCGAAAGCCCGGTCAGTAGAACAGCCCCGCCCGCCACAGGCTCATCTCGATCTCGCCGAGCAGGATGCGCGCCGCCTGGATGAGCAGGACGAGAATGAGCGGGCTCAGATCGATCCCGCCGAAATCGGGCAGCACGCGGCGGATCGGCCGGAGCGCCGGTTCGGTGATGCGGGTGAAGAAATCGGCGAGCGTCCAGACCAGCCGGTTGCGGGTGTCGAGAATGTTGAAGGCGACGAGATTCTGGATCACCGCGGCGATGATCACCGCCCAGAAATAGAGGCTGAGGATCTCATCGACGAGCCAGAAGAGCGCTTTCATGGAACCTCGGTGATGGAGAGAGGCCAAGCTCGAGGAAAGGGGCGAGGCGCCCCTTCCTTACCACCCTCCCTTTCGCACCCGCAACCCGTGCCGCAGAGACCGGCCGCGACTGGCCGCCGCCGCTTACGGCCAGGGAGTGGCGATGGCCGCGGGCCCGCCGGGGACGGCGAGATGGACGCCGGGGATGAGCCGGTTGCCCTGGAACCGGTAGGCCACCACCTCGTGCTCGCGCATGTTCTGGACGAGGAGGAGGCGCCCGTCGCGGGAGAAGGCGACCCCCTGGGTCCAGCCGCCATCACGCGCCTCGGCCACTTTGCGCAGCATCGCGCCGGGCCGCGCCTCGCCATGGGCGGGGCTTCCCACCGCGTAGAGGGTGAGAACGCCTTGCGCGTGATAGAAGGGGCTCGACTGGGCCTTGACCGAGCCGTTGATGCAGTTCACCGCGAGATAGCGCCCGTCGGGGGAGAATTTCACCATCTCCGGGGCGCTGGGGACGGCGATGGTGTCGATGGTGCGGGGGGCGAGGCGGTGAGGTCGATCAGGCTCACCGTATCGACGTCGCCGTCGCCGCGCCCGACATTGCTCACCGCGACCAGCGTCCCGGC
>KN174020.1:7726-10695 GCA_000759655.1 Acidicaldus organivorans
GGGGGTGAGGCGCTCCCCCGCGCGGTGGAAGACGCTCACCATGTGATCGGCGAGCCGGCTGACCAGCACGAGCGCGCCGTCATGGGAGAAGACCACCCCCACCGGCTGCGCCTTGGGATTGTCGAGGGTGATCTTGCCCGCCGGCTCGAGCGCCATGCCCTTGACGCGGAAGAGAGAGAGCGTGCCCTCGAACCGGTTGGCGACGATGGCGAGCTCCCCATCCGGCGAGAGCCGCACCGCCGAGGCCCCCGCTCCGGCGTGCAGGGTCTGCACCACTCGCCCGGGGCTCGTGGTGAGATCCACCACCGAGAGCCGGTCATCGGGGGCGGTGTTGTCGGGGGCGTTGGGATCGGCCCGGGTCGAGGAGGTGACGAGGGCGAAGCGGGCGTCATGGCTGATGGCGATCGCCATCGGCGGGCCGATGTCGCTGAAGGGGACGTCGATCGACCAGGTCACGCGGGGGACGTCGTGGCTGAGGTCGATATAGGAAAGGGTGTCGGGCGAGGCGTTCTTCAGTCCGACCGTTTTGCCCTCGATGACGGTGGTGTGGTTGTCGTTGGCGGAGAGGGCGAAGTCAGGGCCGGGCGGGGCGGCGCGGGCGGCGAGCGGGGCGGCGAGGAGGAGAAGGAGAAGGGCGCGGCGCATGGCGGTGTTTCCTTTCTCGTGGGGGTCTTGCCGGGCAGGGTCCGGGGCGGGGTGAGAGGGAAGCGGCGGCCTCAGGCGAGTGCTGCGCGCAGGCGTTCGGCGATGAGGCCGAGCGCCTCGTTCGCCGCCGGGATCGCCTTGCCCATGGTGAGGAAGCCGTGGATCATGCCGGGCACGCGATGGGTCGCGACCGGCACGCCGGCCGCGGCGAGGCGGGCGGCGTAGTCCTCGCCCTCATCGACCAGCGGGTCGTATTCGGCGGTCAGCACGAAGGCGGGCGGCAGGCCGCGGAGATCGGGGGCACGGAGCGGGGAGACCCGCCAGTCGGCGATCTCGCGGGCGGGGTCGGTGAGGTAATGGGCGCGGAACCATTCCATGGTGGGGCGGGTGAGGAGATAGCCCTCCGCCCAGCGCTGATGGGAGGGATGGGTCATGCCGAGATCGGTCGCGGGATAGATCAGGAGCTGAAAGGCGATCGGCGGGCCGCCCTGTTCGCGGGCGAGCAGGGAGACGACGGCGGCGAGATTGCCGCCCGCGCTGTCCCCGCCCACCGCGAGCCGGGCCGGATCGAAGCCGAGGCTTGGGGCCTCTTTCGCCGCCCAGCGCGTCGCGGCGAACGCATCCTCCACCGCGGCGGGGAATTTGTGCTCGGGGGCGAGGCGGTAATCGATGGAGAGCACGCCGATGCCGGCCCGGTTGGCGATCTCGCGGCACACCACGTCATGGGTTTCGAGATCGCCGATCACCCAGCCCCCGCCGTGGAAATAGACGAGGAGGGGAAGTGGCGCGCCGCCCTGCCGCGGCCGGTAGAGGCGGGCGGGAATGGCGGGCCCGGCGGGATGGGGGAGGGAGAGATCGCGCACCTCCGCCACCGGCGGCGGCTCCGGGGCGAGCACCTCGCGCGCCAGGCGGTAGAAGCCGCGCGCCTCGGCCGGGTTGAGCGTTTCGTAGGGCGGCCGTCCCGATTGGCGGATCATTTCGAGGACGGCTTCGGCGTGGCGATCGAGCGGCATGGTCCCTCCCCTTTCCTCGCGCGTTTCCTCTCCCGGGGAGGATAGCCGAGGCGGGGAGGGACGCAACCCCTGCTGCTGATCTCCGCTTACGGGATGTGAATGCCGAGGGTGATGCCGGGCGGGACGTAGGTCACCGGCGGCGGCGCATAGGCGACGGGGGGCGGCGGCGGATAGACGGGCGGCGGGGCATAGACCACCGGCGGCGGCGCAGCATAGACGCCGACCACCGGCGGGCCGCCCCACCAGTGATGCCACTCATGCCAGTCGTGATCGCCCCAGTGGCCATGCCACTCCGGGTGATGCCAGGGCGGGTCGGCGAAGGCCGGGCCGCCTGCGGCAAGCAGGAGCCCGGAGGCTGCGGCAAGGAGGAGGAGACGGGATCTCTTCATCGGTCTTTCCATGCTTTCCATGAGGACTTTCCGTGGGGGTCTTTTCACGGGTTGGATCGGCGCGAAGCTCTCTAAGCGCTTCGCGGCCTGGAAACCAGATCAGGGTATCCAGATGTTGATGCCGATGCCGGGGGCGAAGATCGGCGGGCCGAACACCACCGGTGGCGGCGCCACCACCACCGGCGGAACGTAAACCGGCGGGGCGAAGAAGACGGGCGGCGGGATGACCGCGGCGACGGAGATGAAGCCGGGCCCCCACCAGGGCCGCCAGCCCCACCATGGGCCACCCCAACCCCAAGGCCGGCCCCATCCGGCGGGGCCCCAATAGCCGCCGCGCCAGCCCGGGCCCCACGGCCCGCCATGCCAGCCGCCCCAGCCGGGGCCCCCGTGCCAGGGGCCGCCCCAACCGCGACCACCCCAACCCGGGCCGCCGTGCCAGCCTCCCCAGCCGCGGCCGCCCCAACCTCCGCCATGCCATCCGCCGCCTCCGTGCCAGCCCCCTCCGCCGTGCCAGTCGGCCAAGGCGGGGGTGCTGAGCGCGAGCGCGCTGCCAAGCACCAGAGCCAAAGCTTTCATCCGTTTCATGAGGGCCTCCTTCGCCCCTGAGGGAGCAGGATGCGGGATACATCGCATCCCCCCTGCTCCAGCCTGGAGTCTATAGCGGAAAACATGGCGGAATTCGCACCGGATTGTATCTTTTCGTTAAGCCAAGCATGGCATAGTGGGAAAGGCGGAGAGGCTCGCGAGGTGGAGAAGCGCGCCTTGGGTCCGTATCAGGAGAGGAGGGCAGCGTTCATCGGCAGGGGCTCACGTAAAGTTGAGATGAAAGCCGCGATCCCAAGCGCCACGACCGAGCGAAGCGCCGCCCTGCCGCAGCGCGGCAAGGGTTGGGCGAGCGGGGGTTGCGCAAGCGGGGCGGGCG
>JPYW01001025.1 GCA_000759655.1 Acidicaldus organivorans
ATCCGACGCAGCCGAGCCGCCCCGATCGCCCCCGTAAAGGGTCTCGGGGTCGATCTCGGGCTCCATGATCACCGCCCACGCCCCCCCCGCGGCCTCGCGGTAGAAGCAGGAGCGCCGCCCGGTATGGCAGGCCACCCCCTGCTGGGCCACGCGGAGGAGGAGCGCATCGCCGTCGCAGTCGAGGCGAAGCGCAACCAGGCGCTGGCGCTGGCCGGAGGTCTCGCCCTTGCGCCACAGCCGGTTGCGGCTGCGGCTGAAATAGCAGGCCTCGCCGGTGGCGAGCGTCTCGCGCACCGCCTCGCGGTTCATCCAGGCAAGCATCAGCACCTCCCCCGTCTCAGCCTCCTGGGCGATGGCGGGCACGAGGCCGTCGGGGCCGAAGCGGATCGCGTCAATCAGCGCCTCCATCTCCTCGGCATCGGCGGTGCGGGTCATGGTCTTTTCCCTTCCCATCGGTTAGCCTGAAGAAAGGATGAAAACGATGCGGCGTCAAAGGGAGGGGGAGACACCCGCCTCCCCGGCAGAGAGGGAGCCCAAGGACGGCTCGGGAAGCGGAGACCTCGTCGCCAGGGGGCTTGCCGAGGCGGAACGGCGCATCGGCGCGCGCGGCGGGCGGCTCACCCGCTGGCGGCGCGAGGTGCTCAGGGTCATCCTCGAAGCCTCCGGCCCGATCGGCGCCTATGGCGTGCTCGAGGCGCTCCGGGGCGAGCATCCCGCCCTCACCCCGCCCACCGTCTATCGGGCGCTCGATTTCCTGATGGCGCACGGGCTCGTGCACCGGATCAGCCACCTCGCCGCCTTCGTCCCCTGCCATCGCGGCGAAGAGGAGGCGCATCGCGCCCAGTTCCTCATCTGCCGCGGCTGCGGGCGAACCATCGAGCTCGACCTCCCCGACCTCGCCGCCCTCCTCGAACGGCGCGCCGCCTCCGAGGGCTTCGCCATCGAGGCGATGACGGTGGAGGCGGAGGGGCTCTGCGCCGAGTGCCGGCTCAGCGCCGGCCGAGATGGATGAAGGCGCGTTCGAGATCGGCGATCAGGTCGGCGGGGTCCTCGAGCCCGATATGGAACCGCGCCGCGGGGCCGGGGAGCGGCGGGGTGACGGTGCGCTGGATGGTGCCGGTGGTGGGAAGCGCGAGACTCTCATAGCCCCCCCACGAGGCGCCGATCCCGAAGAGCTCGAGCGCGTCGATCATCGCGGTGACCTGCGGCGCGGTGATCTCCGGGCGGAAGACGACGCCGAACAGGCTGCACGCCCCGGTATAGTCGCGCTGCCAGATCGCATGCCCCGGCCCATCGGGGAGGGCGGGGTGCAGCACGCGCAGCACCTCGGGCTGCTCGCTGAACCAGCGCGCCACGCGCAGCCCCGATTCCATCTGGTGATAGAGCCGCACCGCAGGGGTGCGCAGCCCGCGCAGCGCGAGCCAGCAATCATCCGGGCTCGCATACTGGCCGAGCGCGAGCGCCATGCTGCGCACCCGCTCCCAGTCCTCGCGTTCCTTGGTGATGATGGCGCCGAGCACCACGTCGGAGTGCCCGCCCGCGTATTTGGTGAGCGCCTGGATCGAGACATCGACCCCGTGCGCGAAGGGCTTGAAGAAGTAGAACCCCCAGGTGTTGTCCATCAGCACCTTGAGGCCGCGGGCATGGGCCATGGCGGCGAGCCCCGGCACGCCCTGCATCTCGAACGTGTGGCTGCCGGGGCTTTCGAGATAGAGCACCCGGGTGTTGGGGCGGACGAGGGTGGCAAGCGCCGCCGCGCTGAGGGTGGGCTCGTAGTAGGTGGTGCTGATGCGCAGCCCCGAAAGCACGTGGTCGCAGAAATAGCGGGTGGGGCCATAGACGCTGTCCGGCATCAGGCAGTGATCGCCCGCCTTGAGGAAGGCGAGCAGCGGCACGGTGCAGGCGGCGAGCCCCGAGGAGACGATCTGGCAGCGCGTGCCGCCCTCGATCTCGGCCACCGCGTCCTCGAGGGCGAAATGGGTGGGCGTGCCGATCAGCCCGTAGATCAGCTCCTGCTCATAGCGTTTCTTGCCCGATTCGAGGCGGGCGGCGCAGGAGGGCTGGAGCACGGTCGAGCCCCGCACCAGGGGCGGGTTGACGAAGCCGAGCTCGCGCGGCGGGCGCCGCCCGGCCTGCACCAGGCGGGTTTCGGGGCGGAGGGGGCGGCGGGAAGGA
>KN174021.1:0-2967 GCA_000759655.1 Acidicaldus organivorans
GCGGGGCTCGCCGCCCTCTGGCAAAGCACCCGCCGCCGCCCCGGCCCACCGCCCCGGCTCCGCCTTGCCCCGGATGCGGCGGAGGCGCTCGGGCGCGATCCCGTGGCGCTCGCCGAGTTCCGCCGCCTTGCCGGGTTTCCGGCGCGGGTGGAGAGCGATCCCGCCCTACCGCCCGCGACGTTCCGTCTCGCCGAGCCCTGAGCGGGGGCGCGCCGCGGCGCCAGGGCGCGGGTCGCACGCCTTGGGGGGCGGTCAGTGGACTTGCGGGGTGGTCAGTGGATCTGCCGGTGGTGATGGGGGCTGTCGAGGCTGAAGGCGGGGATTGCCACGTCGAAGGGCTCGCCAGTCTCGACATAGACCATGTGATAGGTCCCGGTCATGAACCCGGTCGGCGTCTCGAGCGGCGTGCCGGAAGTGTATTCGAACGCCTCGCCCGGCTCGAGGACCGGCTGCTCGCCCACCACCCCCGCCCCGTGCACGTGCTGGGTGCGGCCCAGGGCGTCGGTGATGTGCCAGGTGCGGCGCAGCAGCTGGACGGCGCGCCGCCCCCGATTCTCGATCCGCACCTTGTAGGCCCAGACGTAATACCCCTCCTCCGGCCGCGACTGGTCCTCGAGATAGAAGGCCCGCACGCTCACCCGGATATCGGCGGTGGTCTCGACGTACTCGTCCTCGCTCATGGAGGCGAAGAGAGCCGCCCCCGCCCTCCTTGTCCAGAGATTTCTTCCGGGCGGATGGTCCCACCCCGGCGAGGCGCTGCCACCCTGGCGGGGTGATCCCACCCGGGGAGGGCGCCGCCGCCCCGGCAGGGTGCCCTCACCCCGGCGGGGTGCCTCACCCTGGCAGGGCGCCCCCACCCTAGGGTCACGCCGCGGCCAGCGCCTGGCCGAGATCGGCAATCAGATCCTCCGCCGCCTCCAGCCCGACCGAAAGCCGCACCACGCCCTCCTCAATGCCAAGCCGCGCCCGCTCTTCGGCGCCGATGCGCGAATGGGTGGTCGAGGCGGGATGGGTAATCAGCGACTTGCTGTCGCCGAGATTGTTGGAGATGCGGATCAGGCGGAGCCGGTTCATGAAGGCGAAGGCCGCCTCGCGCCCGCCCGCCAGCGCAAAAGTGACCAGCGTGCCGCCCCCCTTCATCTGCCGCCGCGCAAGCTCATGCTGCGGATGATCGGCCCGCCACGGATACCACACCCGCGCCACCCCCTTTTGGTCGGCGAGGAAATCGGCGATCCGCGCCGCCCGCTCCTGCGCCGCCTCCAGCCGGAGCGCCATCGTCTCCAGCCCCTTGAGCAGCACCCAGGCGTTGAAGGGCGAGAGCGCCGCCCCGGTATTACGCAGGAAGGGCTCGACCACCTCCTTGAGCCAGGCCCCATCGGCGAGGATCGCCCCGCCCAGGACGCGCCCCTGCCCGTCGATGTGCTTGGTCGCCGAATAGACCACGATGTCGGCGCCGAACTCGGCCGGGCGCTGGAGAAGCGGGGTGGCGAAGACGTTATCGACGATCACCCGCGCCCCGGCGCGATGGGCGAGGTCACAGATGGCAGGAAGATCGAGGATCTCGAGCATCGGGTTGGAGGGGGTCTCGAGCAGGACGAGCCGGGCGGGGCGGGCGAGCGCCCGCGCCCAGCCGGCGAGGTCGGTGCCATCGACGAACTCGGTCTCCACGCCGAAGCGGGGCAGGAGCTGGGCCACGATCCAGTGACAGGAGCCGAACAGGGCGCGCGAGGCGACCACGCGGTCGCCCGCCTTGAGCGCCGAGACTAGCGCGGCATGCACCGCCGCCATGCCCGAGGCGGTGGCGCGGCAGGCCTCGAGCCCTTCGATCGCGGCGAGCCGCTCCTCGAACATCCGCACCGTGGGATTGCCGAAGCGGCTATACTGGTAGCGCTCCAGCTTGCCCTCGAAGGTCGCCGCCGCCTCCTCGGCGCTCTCATAGACGAAGCCCGAGGTGAGGAAGAGGGCCTCGGCGGTCTCGGCGAAGCCGCTGCGGTGAAGCCCGGCCTGGACGAGGCGGGTCGCGGTGGAGAAGGGGTGGGGATCGGTGCTCATGCGGGGCCCTCCGTCAGATGCGCCACCCGGCCGGAAGGACGCCCGCCTCCCCTTGCGTCTGCTCTCGCCGGGGAGCCTGGCCTCTTTAGCGTGCTTGTTTAACCTCGCCGCAATCCGGCCGGACAAATCACGAGGATGGCCCCGGCTTAAGGGGGACGGATTGCATCGTCAATCAGAGTTTTTTATATGGAGGGCAAGGCGGGTGTAGTTCAGTGGTAGAACGGCAGCTTCCCAAGCTGCATGCGAGGGTTCGATTCCCTTCACCCGCTCCATCCTCCCTCCCCTTTCGGTCCTTCACGCTGCCACGCGGCCCGGCCTGCGCGATTGAGCCGCGTCCGCATCTTCGGGTCAAACATCCTTTGCCCAAGCATCTTCCGCCCGATGAGAGGGCAGGATTCACGCGGCCAAGCGGACGGGCCAAGCGGATCAGGAGGCGAATCAGGACGCGGGCTCGAAAGAGAGGCTTTTAGGCCGCGCTGCTCTGGCCCTGCGGGGGAAGTTTCTCAAGGAGATAGGCATAGGCCTCATCGGCCCCGGTCATGATCTCGAGGAGCCGCACCCGGCTGATCAGATCGAGCCGCTCCTCTTCCCTGACCCGCGCTGCGGCGGCAGCGAGCCTCCGCTCATAGGCGGCACCGCTATTGGCGATGCGGCGGCCCACCCGGTCGATGCGGCGCAGCAGGCGGGCATTGTCCTCGAGCGCGGCGAGTTTCTCGAAGCGCGCCTCGCCCTCGGGCAGGGCCATCTGGCCGAAGACCTGCCGTTCGAGAAACCCCTCGAACTGCGCCACGCACAGCGCGTGCACCCGCTTGCGCGTCTCGCTGAGCGCGACGTCGGGGGCGGCGAGCTTGACCGCGGCGCCGGCGGCGCCGAATCCGTCGAGGAGGGCGGCGAACCGCTCGATCTCGGCGGTGA
>KN174021.1:3044-6534 GCA_000759655.1 Acidicaldus organivorans
AGCGGCAGACATCCTCCGCGCTCTCCAGCGAAGCCCCGTCGAACCGGCCAAGACGCGCCTCTTCCTCCTCGAGGAGGAGGGCGATCTGGCGCTCGAGAAGGGGGTTTCGTTTCTGGGGCGAGACGAGATTGGCGAGCGCGGCGTAGATCACCTCGCACTGGGGCAAGGCGCCGGTGAAAAGCCGCACCAGATAGGGCACCGCCTCCGGCTTCTCCTCGAGCGCGGCGCGGAAGAGATTGCGCAGCGGCCATTCGGGCGGGGTCTGGCGCGGGTCGGTGAGGTTGCGCAGCCGCCGCGCCTGGCCGAGCAGATAGCTCACCACGCCCACCAGCGGCAGGAAGAGCGCGTCATCGAGACCGCTTGCCTTCTGCCAGCCCGGAGGGGGCGCCTCGGCGCGGGCGAGCACGGTGGAGGCGAGTGGCCAGACCCGCTCGCCGACATTGTCGATCACCCGCTGGTGATCGGTGGTCCGCCCCTTGATCTCGGCCTCGATCGCGCCGGCGGCGGGCCCGATCCCGGCCCGCGCCAGTTCGGCGAGCGGCATGAGCGCGCTGCGCGGCAGATACCCGCCCTCGAGCCGCCAGTCGGCGGGACGGTTGACGATGATCGGATCGAGCGGGATGAAGAGGAGGCGGGTGAAGGTGAGCGGGCGCGGCGGGCGGATCTCGCTGAGCCGCGGGCGGAGCGGCTCGAGCAGCGAATCGGCCGCACCCCGCTGGGGCAGGCCATCGAGCAGCGAGACCACTTTGAGGATCTGCTCATCGCGCGCCCGGACGAGGCGCAGGATCTCGGCGGGAAGCCGCGCGGGCGAAGCCTCAGGGGAGGAATGCTCAGCGGTCGCAGGGCCGGGAGGCGTGGCCGCGGGCGGCGGGGGCAAACCATTTTGGGTCAGGCTGTTCATCGTCGGATCTCTTTTTCCGCCATTCTCTTTTTCGCCGTGCGTCAGGCCGCGCGCGCCGTGGCCTCCTCGTTGAACTCGTTGCGGAGCAGCGCCTCGTTGCGGGCGATGAGGTCGATCATCGCGATCTCCTCCACCGGCTCTCCCTGCTTGATGAGCGGGGGAAGCGTGGCGGCGAGCGCCTCGATCTCCTCGGGCCAGGCGTGTTGCGGCCCCAGGATCTCGCGCGGCAAAGGCGGGGCGATGCGGATCATCTCGCGCAGCGCCCGGCGCTGGGCCTGGCGGGTGGTGGCCTGCTGCCAGAGGCCGAGCAGGAGGTCCCAGCCATCGAGCACCCATTCCGGGCGGCGCAGCCGCTCGAGGAGCCTGTCGGGCTCGGCGGCGAAACGTTCGAGCAGGGGCCGCGGCGCGCCGAGGAGTTGGTGCGCCTCATCCAGCGCCTGCCCCGCGTGATCGAGCACCACTTCGGTGAAATAGGCGAGGAGGGCGGCGAGCATGGTGACTTCCTGGTCCTGCCGCCGCTGCGCCCGGGCGCGGAGATCGTCGCGGAGATCGGCGAGCGCCACCATCGCCCGCCCGGCGAACCCCTCTCCCTCATCCTCGCCGGTGCCGACCAGGGCGGCGATGTGGGAAAGCTCGTCGAGCCCGCGCGCGAGCCAGGCCGGGCTCACCTTGAACCGCGCAGCAAGCGGCGCGAGCGCCTCGGCCTCCCCACCCCCCTCCCCGGCGCCGAGCCCAAGCAGCCACTGGCGGCGGATGCGCGCCTGGGCGCGCCGCTCCGCGCTCTCCTGCCGGCGCGCCGCGACGAGGGCGCGCGGCCCGGCCAGGCCGAGCATCGCCGCGCGGCGGTCGAGGCGGCGGACGATGGAGGGGAGCAGGCGCTTCAGGCCCAGCAGCCACTCGGCCACCCAGCGGTCGTGGACGGTGGGGACGGTGATCTCGCGCAGGCCCCGCAGCGGGACGATGTAGCAGCCCATGCCGCCCACCGGATTGGCCTGCATCACCTCGAGCCGCCCCCGTTCGTCGGCCCGGATGCGCGCGCCGAACAGGCTCGGGGTGGTGAAGGGGGCCATCACGCCCCGCTCCCGGAAACTCCCCGGCCGTTCGGTGAGGAAAATAGGGGGTACCGGCTCGTACATGACAGCACGAGCCTAGGCGCAAAAAGTAAAGAAATCCTCAATTCCGGCAGCGCATTTCGTTCAGCGGCGCAATTCGGCGCCGGTCGCCTTCTCCACCGCCTTCACCACCCGCTCCGCAAGCGCCTGGATCTCGGCCTCGCTCAGCACGTGATCGGTGGGCGCGATCAGCACCTCGATCGCCACCGATTTCCGTCCGGCGGGCAGTTTCTCGCCCTCATAGACGTCGAAGACGTGGACGGCGCGGATGAGGCTCCGCTCCGCCCCCCGCGCGGCGCGCACGATCGCCTCGGCCGGCACGTCGCGCCCGACCAGGAAGGCGAAGTCGCGCCGGAGCGGCTGGAAGGGCGAGAGGGTGAGGGGGCCGGGCCTCTTCCGCCCCTCCAGCGGGAGGCGGTCGAGGAAGGCCTCGAAGGCCACCACCGGCCCCTCGAGATCGAGCGCGGCGAGGAGCTCCGGATGGAGCTCGCCGAAACGCCCGAACCGCTCCGGCCCGCGCCCCACCAGCGCCGAGCGGCCGGGATGGAAGGGAAGCCCCGCCTCGCCCGCGACGGAAAGGGTGGCGGGCGCCACGCCGAGCGCCTCGAGCAGCGCGTAGAGATCGCCCTTGGCATCGAAGGCATCGAGCGGGCGGGCGGGCTCCGCCCAGTGCCGCGGCGTGCTGCCGCCGCGCAGGCCCGCGGCGATGAGGCGCTCGCCCTCCGCCGTGAAGCCGGGGCCGATCTCGAAGAGCGCCGGCGTCCCGAGCCCCCTTGCCCGGTTGCGCGCATAGGCGAGCAGGAGCGAGCCGATCGGGGTCGGGCGGAGCTGGTCGAGATCGGCGGCGATCGGGTTGAGGAGGCGGAGCGTCTCGGGCGCCTCACCGAGCCGGGCGGCGAGATCATGGGAGAGGAAGCTGAAGCCGACCGTCTCGGCCAGACCGCGGCTTCCCAGCAGGCGGCGGGCGAGGCTCGCCGCCCGGGCGCGCGGGGTGGCGGCGGGCGGCGGCACCGGGGTCTCGGCGCGGAGCGACACGGGGGGCACCGCATCGAGCCCGCCGATCCTCAGCACCTCCTCGACGAGATCGGCCTCCGCCTCGGCCTCGGCGGCGCGGGCGGCGAGCCTCTCGCGCGTCGGCGCATCGAGATGGGGGGCGAAGTCGCAGGCGGCGCGGAGGGGGGCGACGTCGTGACGGAAGCTCGGCACCCGCACCACCACCCGCTCCGCATCGCGCGCCACTTCATCGAAGCCGAGCGCGGCGAGCCGGGCGCAGGCCTCGGCGGGCGGGATGGCGTGCCCGCCGAATTCGGCGAGGCGGGTGAGGTGGTGAGCGCCGGCGTGATGCCCGATCTCTCCCGCACCGCGAGCCTCCGCTTCCGCCGCCTCGCCGAATTCGGCGAGGCGGCGGAAGCGGAGGCTCGCGGTGCGGGAGAGATCGGGCATCACGCCGGCGCTCACCACCTCACCCGCCTCGCCG
>KN174021.1:6689-9614 GCA_000759655.1 Acidicaldus organivorans
CCGCAGAGCTCGAGGATCATGCGGCTTGCCGCCTCGAGCGCATCCGCCATGAGGGCGGGGTCGATGCCGCGCTCGAAGCGGGCGCGGGCATCGGAGGGGAGCTGGAGCCGGCGCCCGGTGAGACCGATCCGCACCGGATCGAAATAGGCGCATTCGAGGAAGACCTCGGTGGTGGTCTCATCGCAGCCGCTCGCCTCGCCCCCCATGATCCCGGCAAGCGAGACCACGCCGCGCGCATCGGCGATGACGAGGTCGTCCGCGGTGAGCTCATAGACCCGCCCGTTGAGCGCGGCGAGACGCTCGCTGCGGCCCGGACGGAGCACAAGCTCGCGCCCGGCAAGCTTCGCCTGATCGAAGACGTGGAGCGGGCGGCCGAGATCGAAGGTGAAGAAATTGGTGATATCGACCAGCGCGTTGATCGGCCGAAGCCCGATCGCGATGAGCCGCCGCCTCAGCCAGTCGGGGCTTTCGCCATTGCGCAGGCCGCGGAAACTGCGCCCCAGAATGTAGGGGCAGGCCTCCGGCCATTCGATCCGCCAGCCCATCGGCGCGGCGAAGCGGGAGGGAACCGGGGCGGGGGCGAAGGGCTTGAGGGTGCCGAGCCCGGCTGCGGCGAGCTCGCGGGCGAGCCCGCGCACGGCGAGCGCATCGCCGCGGTTGGGGGTGACGTTGACCTCGATCACCGGATCGTCGAGCCCGGCCCAGGCGGCGTAAGCAGCGCCGACCGGCGCGTCTTCCGGCAGATCGACGATCCCCGAATGATCCTCGCCGATCCCGATCTCGCGGGCCGAAAGCAGCATCCCGGCGCTTTCCACGCCGCGGATGCGCCCCACCTTGAGGGTCACGCCAAGCCCCGGAATGAAGCTCCCGGGCGGGGCGAACACCGCCTTCATCCCGCTCCGCGCATTGGGCGCGCCGCAGACCACCTGCACCTCTTCGCCCCCCGCATCGACGCGGCAGACCTTGAGCCGGTCCGCCGCCGGATGGGGCGCGGCCTCGATGACGCGGGCGATGCGGAAGGGGGCGAGGGTCGCGCGGTCATCGAGCGCCTCGACCTCGAAGCCGATCGCGGAGAGGGTGGCGGTGATTTCGGCAAGCGGGGCGCGGGTTTCGAGGTGATCGCGCAGCCAGGCGAGGGTGAAGCGCATCAGAGCCCCTCCTGCAAGGCGGCCGGCCGGAAGGGGCTCGCCCCGTAATGGCTGAGCCAGCGCACGTCATTCTCGAAAAAGAGACGGAGATCGTTGATCCCCCATTTCAGCATGGTGAGCCGCTCGATCCCCATGCCGAAGGCGAAGCCCTGCCATTCGGTCGGATCGACCCCGCAATTGGCGAGCACCCGGGGGTGGACCATGCCGCTGCCCAGGATCTCGAGCCAGTCCCCGCCCGCGCCGATCTCGCCGGTGCGGCGGTTCCAGCCGATATCGACCTCCATCGAGGGCTCGGTGAAGGGAAAATAGCTCGCGCGGAAGCGCACCGGGAGGTTGGGCATGTCGAAGAAGGCACGGAGGAAGTCGATCAGGCAGCCCTTGAGGTGGCCAAGCGTGAGGGTGCGGTCGATAGCGAGCCCCTCGCATTGATGGAACATCGGGCTGTGGGTGGCATCGTGATCGGCGCGGTAGGTGCGGCCGAGCGCGATGATGCGCACCGGCGGGGGATTGGCGAGAAGGGTGCGGATCTGCACCGGCGAGGTGTGGGTGCGCAGCACCCGCGTCTCGCCATTGGGGGCGGGCGGGAGGTAGAACGTATCATGCTCGGCCCGCGCCGGATGGTGGGGCGGGATGTTGAGCGCGCCGAAATTGTACCAGTCGGTCTCGATGTCGGGGCCTTCGGCGAGGCGGAATCCCATCGCGCCGAAAATGGCGGCGATCTCCTCGATGGTGCGGCTGATCGGATGGATCACCCCGCTCTCCTGGCCCCCGGCTGGGGCGGGACGGGGCGGGAGCGAGACGTCGATCCGCTCGGAGGCGAGCCGGGCGGTGAGGGCGGCGCGTTCGAGCGCGGCGCGGCGGGCGTTGATGCGGTCGGTGAGGGTATCGCGCAGCGCATTGAGCGCCGCTCCCACCTCCTTGCGCTTCTCGGGGGGAAGCGCGCCGAGCGCCTTGAGCCGGCGCGTCACCTCGCCCGAGCGGCCGAGGAGCCTCACCCGAAGCGCCTCGAGCGCGGCGAGATCGGGCGCGCCCTCGATCTCGGCGACGAGTTCGGCCTCACGGGACGCGATCGCGGCGACGTCCTGCACGTCCTCGGTTCCATCCATCTCCTGCACCCTCGCAGCTCCTCCGTTCCTGCCGCGCCCCATCCGGCTGCGCCCAATCCGGCTTTGCCTAATTGGCTTCGTCCAATCCGGCTTTACCTGATTAGGCTTTGCCCAATTCGGCTCTCACCTGATTTGGGGCGCCCCTGGCTTTAGCGCCTTATCGCGCCCGGCATCAACCATCCCCCTCCCCCGTCTCGCCGAACTCGGCGGGGCGGAGGCGGTGGGCGATGCGGTCGAGCACGCCATTGACCAGTTTCGGCTCATCCCCGGTGAAGAAGCCGTGGGCAACGTCGAGATACTCGGAAATCACCACCCGCGCCGGGGCCCCCGCCGGCATCAGGAGCTCGGCCACCGCGGCGCGCAGCAGGGCGCGCAGCACCGCATCGAGCCGGGCGAGCGGCCAGTCGCGGGGCAAGGTGGCGGCGATCTCGCGGTCGATGCGCACGCGCTCGCGGCCCGCCTGCGTGACGATGGCGGCAAAGAGCCCGGCATCGGCCTCCGGCACGCGGCCCTCGGCCCAGTCCTCCTCCGCCGCCGCGGCGAGCCGGTGGGCGAGGAATTCGGCGATCACCGCGCCCGGCTCGGCGCTGGCCTGCTCGATCTGAAAGAGGGCCTGGGTCGCCGCCACCCGGGCTGCGGTGCGGGGGCGTGTGGTGGGTCGGGGGCGGGGC
>KN174022.1:0-627 GCA_000759655.1 Acidicaldus organivorans
AAAGCCCGTCTCGCAGGTGTGATCGGCTGGCCGGTGAGCCACTCCCGCTCGCCCCTGCTCCACAATCACTGGCTCGCCCGCCACCGCATCGACGGGGCCTACGTCCCGCTCGCCGTCAGCCCCGACTCACTCGCCCGCGTCGTGCCGGCGCTGGCCGAGGCCGGATTCGCCGGGCTCAACGTCACCCTGCCCCACAAGGAGGCGGCGCTTCCCCTCTGCGACGTGCTCGATCCCTCCGCCGAACGGGTCGGCGCGGTCACCACCCTGATCTTTGCCGGCGGGGGCACCCCCCCCCCCCCCGCCTCACCGTGGCCGACATCGTCTATGTCCCGCTCACCACCCCGCTGCTCGCCGCGGCGAAGGCGCGCGGGCTGAAGACGGTGGACGGGCTCGGCATGCTGCTCCATCAGGCGGTGCCCGGATTCGAGGCATGGTTCGGCCTCCGCCCCGAGGTGGACGAAGAGGTCCGCGCCCTGCTCGCCGCCGACATCGAGGCCGCCGCATGATCGTGATCGGCCTCACCGGCGGGATCGGCATGGGCAAATCGACCGCAGCCGCCCTCTTCCGCCGGGCGCGGCTTCCCGTCTTCGACGCCGACCGCACCGTCCACGACCTCCAGCGCCGCGA
>KN174022.1:675-2003 GCA_000759655.1 Acidicaldus organivorans
GAGGCCGAACGCCGCTTCCTGCGGCTTGCCCGCAAGAGCGGGGCCCCGGCGGCGGTGCTCGACATCCCCCTCCTCTTCGAGACCGGACGGGCGGGCGCGGTGGACAAGGTGGTGGTGGTCTCCGCCCCGGCTCCCGTGCAGCTCGCCCGCGTCAAGCGGCGGCGGCGGATGAGCGAGGCCGAGATCCGCGCCATCCTCGCCCGCCAAACCCCGGATGCGCTCAAGCGGCGGCGGGCGGATGTGGTGGTGCCGACCGGGCTTTCCCGCCACCATGCCTATCGCCGCCTCCGCCGCCTCATTCTCGATCTCTACGCCGGGCGCTGCGGCACGGGGGCGCACCCATCGAGACCGAAACCCTCTCTCCGGAGGAGAGCCTGAGCCGATGGCGCAACGTTCGGTTATTTTTGATACCGAGACCACCGGTCTCGATCCGGCGGCCGGGCACCGTGTGCTCGAAGTGGCGGCGATCGAGCTCATCAATGATTTCCCGACCGGGCGACATTTCCACACCCTGATCGATCCCGAACGCGACATTCCCCTCGAGGCGAGCCGCATCCACGGCTTCACCGCCGCCGACGTCGCGGGCAAGCCGCGCTTCGCCGAGATCGCCGAGGCCCTCCTCGACTTCCTCGGCGACGGGCCGCTCATCGCCCACAACGCCCCCTTCGACTTCGCCTTTCTCAATGCCGAGCTCGCCCGGCTCGGCCGCCCGCCGCTCGATCCGGTGCGCATGGTCGATACCCTGGCGCTCGCCAAGGAGCGGTTCCCGGGTCTTCCCAACAGTCTGGACGCGCTCTGCCGCCGCTTCGAGATCGACCTCTCCGAGCGCACCCGCCACAACGCGCTGCTCGACTGCCGGCTGCTCGCCGAGGTCTATGTCGCCCTCACCGGCGGGCGTCAGCGGGATCTGGGGCTCGCCGTCGGGCCCGCCCTCCGCGCGCTCCGCCTCAGCGGAGAGGCGGCCATCGTGGGGCACACCCCCCGCTTCATCGCCGTCTCGCCCGAGGAGGCCGCAGCCCACGCCACCTTCCTCGCCAAGCTTTCCGATCCGCTGTGGTTCGAGATCGAGCCCGCACTCCGTCCCCATGCGACGGGGACCGAAGAGGGATGAGCCCCGCCCCCCTCAGCTCCGGCTGATCAGCCCGGAGGCGAGGAAGCCGCCATCGACGGCGAGGATGTGGCCGGTGACGTAGCGGGCCGCCTCCGAAAGCAGGAAAGCCGCCGCCTCCGCCACTTCCTCGGGCGCGGCATAGCGGTGCATCGGCACGGCGCGCTGCCAGGCGGCGCGGATCGCCGCATCATGCATCTCGGCCACCAGCGGCGTCTCC
>KN174022.1:2240-6203 GCA_000759655.1 Acidicaldus organivorans
CATCACCCGGGTCAGCACCCCGACCCCGCCCTTGCTCGCCCCGTAGGCGGCGCGGCCGATATTGCCCCGCTCGCCGGAGACGGAAGAAATGGTGACGATCGCGCCCCGCCGCTTGGCCGCCATCTCGCGCGCCACCGCCTGGGCGACGAGGAACGTCCCGCGCAGGTTCACCGCCATCATGCGGTCGAACTCGGCAAGCGGCGTCTCGAGGAAGGGAATGTCGCGCCCGATCCCGGCCGAGGTGACGAGCCCGTCGATCGTCCCAAACGCGCCGCGCGTCTCCGCCACCAGGGCCGCCACCGAGTCGGGGGCGGTGACATCGACCTTGAACGGAAGAAGCCCCGCACTCCCGCCGAGCCTGGTCTCGGTGGCGGCGATGTCGGCGGCGACCACGCTCGCCCCCTCGCGCACCAGGAGATCGGCGATCGCCCGCCCGATGCCGGAGAGGCCGCCGGTGACGATGATGACCTTGCCAATGAACCTCATGGACGACCTCTCACCCGCGCCTCACCACCCCCGCCTCACGCGAGGGGTCCCACCACCTGCTCGAGCGCGCCCCACGCCGCCTCGCCGAGCTTCTTCCGCCATTCTGCGTAAAATCCCGCCTTGCGCAACGCCTCGCGGAACGGGGCGGGGTCGGTCTCGTTGATCTCCATCCCCTGCCCGGCGAGCGTCTTGCCGAGCGAGGCGTTCATCTCGGCGACCGCCTTGCGCTGTTCGAGCGCGGCTCCGTTGAATTCGGCAGCCACCAGGGCCTGGAGATCCTCGGGCAGGCGGCGATAGGCCTCGGGATTGGCGAGCATCCAGTAGCCGTCCCACATATGATTGGTGAAGCTCAGATATTTCTGGACCTCGTAGAGTTTGGCGGTCTCGATGATGGCGAGCGGGTTCTCCTGCCCATCGACGATATGGGTCTCGAGCGCCGAATAGACCTCGGCGAAGTTGATGCCGGTGGGGGCGGCGCCAAAGGCCTTGAACAGGCTGGTCCAGAGCGGGCTCACCGGGACGCGGATCTTGAAACCGTGGAGATCATCAGGGGTCTTGATCGGATGGGTAGAGCTGGTGATCTGGCGGTAGCCATTGTCCCAGATCCGCTCAAAGGCGTAGAGATTGCGCCGCGCCACCTCGGCGCGCACGATGGCGCCGACCGGCCCGTCCATCGCCGCCCAGACCTGCGCGTAGTCCTTGAAGGCGTAGCCCACGCCGTTGATCGCGGCAACCGGGACGAGGGTGGCGAGGATGGGGCCGGAGAGGGTGAAGAATTCGAGCGCGCCGCTTCTGAGCTGGGCGAGCACTTCGGTATCGCCGCCGAGCTGGTTGTTGGGATAGAGGGCGATCTCGAGCCGCCCACCACTCTTCTCGCGGATGGCGGCGCAGGCCTTGCCGACATAGACATTGAGCGGATGGGCAGAAGGCAGATTGCTCGCGTATTTGTAGGAAAACTCGGCGGCGCGGGCCGGACGGGTGAGGATGGCGGGGAGCGCCAGGGCAGAGGCGAGCACGGAGCGGCGCGACGGCATGGATGATTTCCTCCCAGATGCGAAGCCCCCCGAGGGGGCGTCCCCACGCCGGGCGCCGGCCCGCGCGGGGTGCGGCGCAGAGTGGCGTGACGCCGCCCGCAAGGCAACCCTCGGCGTGATCCTCGCCGGCGGCGCGGGCCGGCGGCTCGGCGGCGTGGACAAGGCGCTGCTCCCGCTGGGCGGCATGGCGCTGCTCGGGCACGCGATCCGACGGCTTGGCCGGCAGACGGGCGCGCTGCTGCTCTCGGCGAATGGCGATGCGGCGCGTTTCGCTGCCTTCGGGGTTCCGGTGGTGTCGGACGGGGCGCGCGCCGGCGAGGGCCCACTCGCCGGGCTGCTCGCCGCGTTCGACTGGGCGCGGACGCAAGAGGGGGTGCGCGATCTCCTCACCGTGCCGGTGGATGCGCCGTTCTTTCCGGAAGACCTCCACGCCCGGCTCGATGCGGCGCGGGACGCGGCGGGGGCGAGAGCCTCCTTTGCGGCGTGGCGAGGGCGGGCGCATCCGACCGTCGCCCTGCTCGCCCTCGATCTCGCCCCCCGGCTTGCCGCGCTGTTCACGGCGGGTGAGCGGCGGCTTGGCCGGGCGCTTGACGCGCTCGGGGCAGTGGCGGTGGATTTCGGCGACCTCGCTCCCGATCCGTTCCTCAATCTCAATACCTGGGACGAGGTGCGGGAAGCGGAGAGACGGCTCGCCGCGAGGGATGAGAGGACGGAAGACGAAAAAGCGGCAGACGGGGTAAAGGGCGGCTAGCGCGCCGCGCCTCCCGCGGGCGCGGGTCTGGGCGCGGCGCCGGCGAGGTTGGGCGGGATGGCGGACCCGGCGAGCGAGGGAGAGCCCGCGGCGGTAGCCCCCGAGCCCGGGCGCGACGCGGCCTCGCCCGGCTGGGGCGTCCCCTCGCGCAGCGCGCGGTCGATATGGCCGGAGGGAGACGACGCTCCCGAACGCGCCACCCCCCGTCCTCCTCCATTCTGCTGCCCTACCCCTTCCGGCGGCCCGCCCTCGCCCGTTCCGTTGAAACTGGCCTCGGCCGGAGGGAGACCCCATTCTTCCTCGAGTTCGGCGCGGCGGCGGGCGAGCTCCGCATCGCGCCGCCGCCAGGCGAAGTC
Source organism: Acidicaldus organivorans (assembly GCA_000759655.1). Lineage (GTDB taxonomy): Bacteria > Pseudomonadota > Alphaproteobacteria > Acetobacterales > Acetobacteraceae > Acidicaldus > Acidicaldus organivorans. Next base: position 4,868 of record KN174022.1, read on the forward strand.
GTAGAGGACCCCGGCGATGAGCGGGGCGAGTTCGGCGCCGAGCCAGGCAAGCGCCGCCGCGGCCCACGCCCCCCCCAGGGACGTGACGTCGGAGAGCACGTCGAGCGCGTTGGCGAGGCTGAAGCCTGCCGCCCACAGCGCCTCGACCGGGCCGATGGCGACCGCCGCCCCCGCGAACAGCATGGCGCGGGCCACCGGTTTTCCCGGATGGCGGTCGATGATCAGCATGACGAAGCCGGGGAGCAGGAGGGCCCCGAGCAGCAGGGCGAGCGGGGTGGCAAGCGTGAGCAGCGCCCCCGAGGCGAGCCCCTGCAGCCAGATCCAGGAGGAGCCGCGGCGACGGCGGGGGCGGGAGGAGGAGGCGCTCATCCGAGCAGCCCCAAGAGGAGGCTTGCGGCGAAGGCGAGCGCGGCCATCCCCGCCACCGCTTCCCGCGCCCGCTCGCGCACCTCTTCGCCGCGCGCGGCGGCCTGGGCGGCGAGCGCGGCTCGCTCGGCATCGATCCGCCCGGCCTCGAGCACCGCCTGACGCAGGCCTTGCGCATCGGCAAGCCGGCTCTTGCGGTCCTCGAAGAGGAGCAGGATCGGGGCGAGCTCCCCGCGCGGGGCGAGCTCGGCGATCCGCGCGCGCACCCGCTCGCGGTGGTGGCGGTTATGCCATTCGGCGAGCAGTGGCTCGGCATTGCGGGCGAACCAGCTGGCGATGGCGGGGACGGACGGGCCGGAAAAGGCGGCCTGGAGCCGGGCGAAGGCGCGCAGTGCGGCAAGCAGTGGATGGCCGTCGCCTTCGCCTGCGAAAACGGCGAGGCTGCCGCCGAGCCGTCCCTCCTCGCGCGCCGCGATGAAGGCGGCGAGATGGGCGTCCATCAGGGCGGGGCGGGCGGGGTCGGCGGCCAGTTCCGCTTCCAGGGCGGGGAGCAGCTCGGCAAGCCGGACCACCACCCGCCGCCCGAGGATGGGGCTCGCGCAGGGAAGGAGCGGATTGAGCGTGTAGAGGAGACGGAGCAGCCCCCCGCCCAGGCCGCGGATGCGATGGAGGATGCGGAGATGCTGCGCGTCCTGGCGGATCTGGGCGGCCTGGTCCGCCTCCGGCCGCAGCGCGGCCCAGGCGCCGATCGCGTCCGCATCGAGCGCCTCCTCGATGCGCCGCGCCGTCTCCGCCCCGCTGCCGCCCCCGTCCTTGCCGCCGCCGCCCAGCACTTCGGCGATCAGCCCGCCGAGCCCGTCGGGGGCGAAGACGAGGCCGCGCCAGGCGATGGGGGCGAGCGGGTCGAGAAGCGCGGTGAGGCGGAGCGTGGCGAGCGCCTCGCGCCGGTGCGCCGGGCCCTCTTCCGCGG
>KN174022.1:6428-8176 GCA_000759655.1 Acidicaldus organivorans
GCGGAGCCAGTGATCGAGCGCGCTCGCCTGGAAGAGCCGCGCCCCCTCTTCGGGATGGCGCATGATGTAGAAGGCGAGACCGCGCGCATCCCACACCCGCGTCTCGCCGAATTCGAGCGGCTTCTGGGCGCGGCGGGCGGGACGGGCGGCGACGCGGCGGGCGCGGGCGGTGGCGAGATCGAAGAAGACGTGGGGGGCGGGGCGGTGCGCCGGATCCTCGGCGAGCATGCCACGGAGGAGGTCGGCGAGAATGGGAGGAAGCCGCGCCTCGCCGACCAGCGCGGCGTAGCTCCCCTTCTCGAGCTTGAGCCGGATGATCTCCTCGTCGCTCGCCCCGGCGAGTGGCGGAGCGCCGAGCGCCAAGGTGAGCAGGGTGACACCGAGCGCATAGACGTCATCGGCGATCGAGCCCTCCCCGCGCGCCGCAGGATGGCAGGCGGCGACGTAGGGCGGCTCGTAGAGGGCGGGCTGCAGCGCGGCGGGCGGCGCCGACCAGGCCTCGCCCAGCACGGCGGGGGTGCCGGGGCGGGTCTGGTAGAGATTGGAGGGGCGGATGCCGCGATGGGTGAGGTTGCGCTGAGCGAGCACTTCCAGCACGCGGGCGGCGGGGCGCAGGACGTCCCCGATCAGCTCCGATTCGCTCCACGGCTCGCGGCGGGCGGAAAGCGGCGGGCCGGCGGGGGCATGGCAGATGAGAAAGGTCCGGCCCTCTCCTCCGCCGCCCACGGCGAGCGGGGCGAGGAGGTCGGGAATGGCGGCGGCGGAGAGCAGGCTGAGCGGCTTGGCCCGCGCCGGGCGGTGGCGGGGAAGCGCGATCGCGGCGAGCAGGAGGTCGGAGCCGCTCTCACGCGCCGCATAGGCCTCGCGCCCGCCATCGAAGCCGGGAAGCGGCTCGGCGAGGCGGACGGCATAGCGCTCGGCCACGAGGAGCGGCGGCGATGTTGGGGCAGGCTCGGCCATCGGTCCCTCTCGCCCCCATCATCGCCGGGAAAGTTTGGGAAAGGGTTAACGGGCGCGCCCGGCCGTCCGCCTTTCCCCAAACCCCGGCTCAGCGGGCGGGAAGACGCGGCCGCTCAGGCGCGTCCGGGTTCTGGGCGCGGTGACGGAGCAGGTGATCGGCGAGCACCAGCGCCATCATCGCCTCGCCCACCGGCACGGCGCGGATCCCGACACATGGATCATGCCGCCCCCGCGTCATCACCTCGACCTCGCGCCCCATCCGGTCCACGCTTTGGCGCGGGATGAGGATCGAGCTCGTCGGCTTGACCGCGAACCGCACCACCACCGGCGCTCCGGTCGAAATGCCGCCGAGGATCCCCCCGGCATGGTTGGAGAGGAAACGCACCTCTCCTCCCTCCATCCGCATCTCGTCGGCATTCTCTTCGCCGCGCAGGCGGGCTGCGGCGAATCCGGCGCCGATCTCCACCCCCTTGACCGCGTTGATCCCCATGAAGGCCGCGGCGAGATCGGCATCGAGCTTGCCATAGACCGGCGCGCCGAGCCCTGGGGGCACGCCTTCCGCGACCACCTCGACGACGGCGCCGACCGAAGAGCCCGCTTTGCGCACCCGCTCGAGCTCGGCCTCCCAGCGCGGTACCGTCTCCGCATCGGGGCAGAAGAAGGGGTTGCGCGCGACCTCGGCCCAGTCCCAGCGGGCGCGGTCGATGGCGATCCCCCCCATTTCGACGAGCGCGCCGCGGATCACCACGCTCGGCCCCAGCACCTTGCGCGCCACCGCCCCGGCGGCG
>KN174022.1:8278-15157 GCA_000759655.1 Acidicaldus organivorans
ACGCGCATCGCCGTCTCCCGCGCCGAGGATCGCCCGCCGCCGCGCGGGTCGCGGATGCCGTATTTGAGCTCATAGGTGAGATCGGCATGGCCGGGGCGGAAGCGGTCAGCGATCTCCGCATAGTCCTTGGAGCGGACGTCCTCGTTCTCGATGAGAAGCGCGATCGGGGTGCCGGTGGTGAGCCCCTCGAACACGCCGGAGAGGATGCGCACCCGGTCGGGCTCGCGGCGCTGGGTGGTGAAGCGCGACTGGCCGGGACGGCGGCGGTCGAGATAGGGCTGGATGTCGGCCTCGGTGAGCGGGATGCGGGGCGGGCAGCCGTCGATCACGCAGCCGATCGCCGGGCCGTGGCTCTCGCCGAACGTGGTGACGCGGAAGAGATGGCCGAAACTGTTGTGCGACACCGCGCCCCTCAGTCCCCTGCCACCGCGATGTCGGGCGCGGCGGGGTTCTTCATGCCGACGATGTGATAGCCGCAATCGACGTGGTGGATCTCGCCGGTCACCCCGGAGGAGAGATCGGAGAGGAGATAGAGCGCCGCGCCGCCCACTTCCTCGATGGTGACGTTACGCTCGAGCGGCGAATTGAGCTGGTTCCATTTGAGGATGTAGCGGAAATCGCCGATCCCGGTCGCGGCGAGCGTCTTGATCGGCCCGGCCGAGATGGCATTGACCCGGATCTGGCGCGAGCCGAGATCGGCGGCGAGGTAGCGCACCGAGGCCTCGAGCGCCGCCTTGGCCACCCCCATCACGTTGTAATGCGGCATCACCCGCTCGGCGCCGAGATAGGTGAGGGTGAGCATCGCCCCTCCCACCGGCATCAAGGGTTCGGCGCGGCGGGCAACGGCGACGAAACTGTAGCAGGAGACGTCGAGCGCCTGGAGGAAGGCCGCGCGCGGCGTATCGAGATACCGCCCGCGCAGACAGGCCTTGTCGGCATAGCCGATGGCATGGACCAGGAAATCGAGCCGCCCCCAGCGCGCCGCCACATTCTCGAAAACGGCATCGAGGCTCGCCTCGTCGGCGACGTCGCAGGGGAGCACGATCTCCGCCCCCACCGAGGCGGCGAGCGGGCGGACGCGGCGCTCGAGCGCCTCGCCCTGGTAGGTGAAGGCGAGCTCGGCGCCCTGGGCGGCGCAGGCGGCGGCGATGCCCCAGGCGAGCGAGCGGTCATTGGCCACCCCCATCACCAGGCCGCGTTTCCCGGCCATGAGCGTGCCGGGGAGGGGTTGGGCGCGGGTTTCGGCGGTCTGTGACATGGATCATCCTCTTGCCGCGTGGAACAACGTCAACCTTGCATAGCGGCACTCGGCCCGGCAAGGGAAGAGCCGGGAAGGGAGAGGGGACCTGAAGCGGAACCCAAAGAGGAGAGGAGTCGAGGCCGATGAGCGAGACCAACCCAGCCGGACGGAGCGAGACGGGGCCGGAGGAGGATCCCTTCGCCTTCTTCACCCTCTGGTTCGAGGAGGCAGAGGCGAGCGAGGCGCTCGCCGAGGCGATGGTGCTCGCCACCGCGTCCCGCGAAGGGCGGCCCTCGGCGCGCATGGTGCTGCTCAAGGGGGTGGACCCGCGCGGGGCCGAGGGGCGCCCTTCGCGGGACGCGGTGGCGAGCACCATCGCCTCGGCGCGCATGGTGCTGCTCAAGGGGGTGGACCCGCGCGGGGCCGAGGGGCGCGGCTTCGTCTTCTATACCAACCGCGACAGCCGCAAGGGCCGCGAGCTCGCCGAAAACCCCGAGGCCGCCCTCCTCTTCTACTGGAAGAGACGCAACCGTCAGGTGCGGATCGAGGGCAAGGTCGCGGAGGTCGCGCCCGAGGAGGCCGATGCCTATTTCGCCACCCGCCCGCGCCTCTCCCGCCTCGGCGCCTGGGCCTCGGATCAGTCCCGGCCGCTTCCCGCCCGCACCCTGCTCGAAGCGCGGCTCGCCGAGGCCGAGGCGCGATTTCCTGGCGAGGCGATCCCCCGCCCGCCCTACTGGACCGGCTTCCGCCTCGTCCCCGAACGTTTCGAGTTCTGGGAGGAACGGCCCTTTCGGCTTCATGAGCGCCGTCTCTTCGCCCGCGCCGGCGCAGGCTGGACCGTCACCCTCCTCTATCCGTGAGCCGCTCTCCGTAAAGCAAGAGAAAGCAGAAGAGCGCCCCGCTCAGCCGCCGTGCTTGGCGAGGAAAGCGGCGAGGTAGTGGCCCCAGATATCGGCGTAGTTCAGCGTCTGGTGCCCATAGGTCATCCCGCGCGGGATGAGCACGTATTCGGCCTGGGGCAGGCGCTTGAGCGCCGCCTCCATGATGCCGAGCTCGGGCGGGTTGACCAGGTCGTCGGCGAACTCGATGGCCAGCACCGGCGGCTTGATCTTCTCGAGATCGGGGGTGGGATCATAATCGGCCGAGCTCTGGAAGGCGTAGAGCATGTCGTTGGCGTCATATTTCGCCGCCTCGCGTACCAGCCGGTCATAGAGCGCGATCGCATCGGGCCGGGTGGGGGCGGCCTGTTCGAGGCGCTCGGCATTGCCGGTCATGATGGCAAAAAGGGGCGCAAAGGTGCGGAGCCAGGCCCGTGGCGGATGGGCCGGGTCATACTCGCCCCCCCGCCAGTCGGGATCGGTCTCGATGGCGCGGATGAGCATCTCGCGCCAGAGCATGTTGCGCCCGGCGATCGGAGCGGGGAGGGCGGCGATGGGGACGAGGAGATCGACGAAATCGGGATAGCGCTCCCCCCATAGCCAGGCCTGCATGCCGCCCATCGAGGTGCCGAGGACGAGACGGAGATGGGTGATGCCGAAGGCCTGCTCGACGAGGCGTTTCTGCAGATCGACCTGGTCCTTGTAGCCGTAATGGGGGAAGCGGGCATGGAGCCCGTCCGAGGGCTTGCTCGACTTCCCCGCCCCCACCCCATCGGGGAGGATCACGAAATATTTGGCAAGATCGAGCGGCTGGCCGGGGCCGAAGAGATTCCTGGCGAGGGTGGGGGCGAGGAAATTGCGCCCCGAACCGGTGGTGCCGTGGAGCAGCAGCACCGCGTTGGTCACTTCCCCGCGCGGGGTGCGCTTCGGCATGCCAAGCGCGAGATAATGGAGCTTGAGTTCGTCCATCCGCTCGCCGTCATTGAAGACGACGTCATGCAGAATGAGATCGTTCTCATAGACCGGGAAAGGCGGGGGAGCGTCCTGCGCCCGCGCCCCGCCCCCCGCGGCAAGCAGGCCGAGCGCGAGAAGGGCTCCGCAGATGGGGCGCGCCGCGCGGCCGAGGAAGGCCCGAAGGGGTCCCATCGCCGCCCGCCCCCTTTACGGCCGGAGATGCTTCGGGGGGCGGGTGGCGGGCTTGCGTTTGACCGCAGCCGGGGCCGGTCGCGGCTTGGGGGCCTGGGCGCGGAGTTCGGCGATGGTGGTGCGCGAGGTGATCTGCTCGGGATCCATGACGATCTCGATCACCGCCGGCCGACCGGAGGCGAGCGCCCGCTCGAAGGCGGGGGCGAAGTCCTCGGTGCGGGCCACCGTCTCGCCATGCCCGCCGAAGGCCTCGATCAGCCGGGCGAAATCGGGATTGGTGAGCGAGGTGCCCGAGACGCGGCCCGGATAGTGCCGCTCCTGATGCATGCGGATGGTGCCATACATCTGGTTGTTGAAGACGAGCACGATCGGGGCGACGCCGTGATGGAAGGCGGTGGCGATCTCCTGGCCGGTCATGAGGAACCCGCCATCGCCGACGAAAGCGATCGCCGGACGGTCGGGGAAGGCGAGCTTCGCCGCGATCGCCGCCGGCACGCCATAGCCCATCGCCCCGTTGCAGGGGCCGATCAGGCGCTGCTGATCGCCGAAATTCATGAACCGCGTCACCCAGGTGGCGAAATTGCCGGCATCGGTGGTGAGCACCGCCTTCTCCGGCAGCATCTCTTCGAGCGTCTTGAGCACGCGGGCGAGATTGAGCGGCCCCTTGTAGTCGGGCACCCGGCCCGCCTCCTCGCGCAGGCGGCGGAGTTCGGCGCGCCACTCCGCCCAGGCCCCGGTCGGGACCAGCGGATAGGGCCCGCGCGCGGCGAGCGCCTCGGCGAAGACGTTGAGAGCGGTAGTGATGCCGAGCGCGGGCCCTATCCGCCGGTCCCGACCCGGGCCCCGGCGGAGTGGCGCGCCGAACTCCCCCGCCCGCGCGCGGCGAGCGCCTCGGCGAAGACGTTGAGATCGGTGGTGATGCCGAGCGCGGGGCGGAAGACGCGGCCAATCTCCTCGGGCTCGGGATAGACGTGCACGATCGGCGTCGCCCCGGCGAGGTCGAAGAGGGTGTAGCCCTGGGTCACCGCCTCGGAAAGTCTCGTGCCGAAGGCGAGCACCAGATCGGCCTCACGCGCCTTGGCCACCAGAGCGGGGTCGGAGCCCACCCCGAGATCGCCCACGTAAGACGAAAGCGTCTGGTCATAGAGCGCCTGGCGGCGAAAACTCACCGTGACCGGGATGTCATGGGCGTGGAGGAAGTCGCGGATCAGGGCCCGGCTGCGCTCGGTCCAGAAGGAGCCGCCCAGGATGGCGAGCGGGCGCTGGGCGCGGGCGAGCAGACGCAGCATCTCCTCGAGCGCCGCCGGGTCCGGATGGGGCCGGCTCACCCGGGCCGGGCCGAGATCGGGAACCTCGACCTCCTCGCGCTGCATCTCCTCGGAGAGTGCGATCACCACCGGGCCGGGGCGGCCGCGGGTCGCCACATCGACGGCGTGGGCGACGAGTTCGGGGATGCGCCGCGCATCGTCGATCTGGGTGACCCATTTGGCGATCGGCGAGAACATCCGGCGGTAGTCGATCTCCTGGAAACTCTCGCGGTCGGTCTCGGCGAAAGGGATCTGGCCGACGAAGAGGAGAAGCGGGGTCGAGTCCTGGCGCGCGATGTGCACCCCGATCGCACCGTGGGTGGCGCCGGGGCCGCGGGTGACCATGGCCGCGGCGGGCCTGCCGGTGAGCTTGGCATAGGCTTCCGCCATGTTCACCGCCCCCGCCTCGAAGCGGCAGGTGATCAGCTTGAGCCGCTCGCGCACCGCATAGAGCCCGTCGAGGACGTCGAGATAGGACTCGCCGGGGACGGCGAAGACGTGATCGATGCCGTGCGCGATCAGCGCATCGGCGAGCACCCGGCCGCCGGGACGGGCGATGAGGGGGATCGGTTTGCGGAGCGGTCCGCGGTCCATGCACGACTCCTCGATGTTGGCGGGCGGGCTGCGTCCGCCGGTTCAGGAGGCAAGCCGGTCGAAGCCGCGATAGGCCTCGCGCGCCACGGCATCGCAGATCTCGCGATAGACGCCAACCCCGCCGATATAGGGCATGAAGAGGCGCGGCTTGCCCTCGACATTGGCGCCCATGTACCACGAATTGGCCCGTGGGTAGAGGGTGCGCACGCCGACCTCGGCGACATGGGAGGTCCAGCCCTCTTCCGCCTCCGCCGTGGCCTCGATCCCTGCCGCGCCCCCCCGGCGCAGCGCGACGAGACAGTCGCGGATCCACTCGGCGTGCTGTTCGATCGAGACCATCATGTTGGAGAGCACCGAGGGGCTGCCCGGGCCGGTGACGAGGAAGAGATTGGGAAACCCGGCCACGGTGAGACCGAGATAGGTGCGGGGGCCGTCGCGCCAGTGCTCCCGGAGTGAGAGGCCGCGGCCATTGGTGATGTCCACCGCCATGATCGCCCCGGTCATCGCATCGAAGCCGGTGGCGAGCACCAGATCGTCGAGCGGCACGAAGGTGCCATCGCCGAGCATGACCCCTTTTTTCGCGATGCGGGCGAGCGGGCGGCGGCGGAGATCATAGAGCCTGACATGGGGGAGATTGTAGGTCTCGTAGTAGCCGGTATCGACGCAGAGCCGCTTGGTGCCAATCGGATAGAAACGCGGGGCGAGCGCCTGGGCGGTTTCCGGATCGCGCACCAGGCTCCGGATCTTGTCCCGGACGAACTCGGCAGCGGTCTCGTTGGCGCGTTCGTCGAGGAGGAGGTCGCGGAAGGCAGCCATGAAGGGAAGCCCGCCCGCCGCCCAGCGCGCCTCGTAACGGCGCTGGCGCTCCCCCTCATCGACCTCAAGCGCCGAGTCGGTTGCGAATTCGCAATAAATTCCGTTGCGGGTCGCCTTCGCCGCAGCGCGAATATGATCACGTGCGGCGAACCACGCGGCATAGTCCTCCTCACCGAGGGGGCGGTTATGGGCGGGCACCGAGTAATTGGGGGTGCGCTGGAAAACGGAGACGGAAGCCGCCTCGCGGGCGATCACCGGGATCGACTGGATGGCCGAGGAGCCGGTGCCGATCACCCCCACCCGGCGGCCGCGGAACTCCACCCCCTGATGCGGCCAGCGTCCGGTATGAAAGACCCGGCCCGCGAAATCCTCGAGCCCCGGCAGAGCGGGGAGATTGGGCAGCGAAAGACAGCCCGAGGCCATGATCAGGAAGCGGGCGGTGAAGCGCTCGCCCTCTTCGGTCTCGGCCGCCCAGAGTTTCCGCTCCGGGATGAAGGCGGCGCGGGCCAGGCGCCGGTTGAAGAGGATGTCGCGGTAGAGATCGAAGCGCTGGGCCACGAAGCGGGCATAGGCGAGGATCTCGGGCTGGGCGGCGTAGCGCTCCTGCCAGCGCCAGTCGCGTTCGAGCTCGGGCGAGAAGGAAAACGAGTATTGCAGGCTTTCCACGTCGCAACACGCCCCGGGATAGCGGTTCCAGTACCAGGTGCCGCCGACATCCGCCCCCGCTTCGAGAGCAAGGACGCGGAAGCCTGCCCCGCGCAGGAGATGGATCAGGTAAAGCCCGGAAAACCCAGCGCCGATGATCAGCGCATCGAGCGCCGCCTCACCCCGCCCGGCTTCGATCTCTTGTTCGGCCATCTCTTGTGCGACCATCGTTCCCTCCCGCCCCGCCCATGGC
>KN174023.1:0-1012 GCA_000759655.1 Acidicaldus organivorans
GAGCGGGAGGAGGCGTCGCGGCGGGCGGGATGGGGGACGAGGCAGGGGATGGAGCGTCGCGCAGCAGGGGGGCGGTGACCGGATGGCGCAGGCCGAGTTCGGTGAGTTCGGGGCGGAAAGCGCCCTCGATCACCCCCTCCTCGCCCTCGATGGGCGTGGCGGGGAGGACGTCGCCGAGCGGGGTGTCGGCGAGACTGCCGGGCCCGGCGAATTCGGGTCCCACCGAGACGAAGAGCGCGCCCCCCCGTTCGACATAGGCGGCGATGTTGCGGAGATAGGCGAGCGGCAGGATGCCCCGGTTCTGGAAGCGGTCGAGGATGATGAGGTCGAACTGGTTGATCTTGGTCTGGAAGAGCTCGCGCACCGGAAAGGCGATGAGGGCGAGTTCGTCGAGCGGGGTGAGATCGTCCTTCTCCGGCGGGCGGAGAATGGTGAAATGGACCAGATCGACGGCGGGATCGGCCTTGAGCAGCCGCCGCCAGGTGCGCTCGCCGGGATGGGGCCCGCCCGAGACGAGCAGCACGCGGAGCCGGTCGCGCACCCCGTTGATGGTGAGCACGGCGCGGGCGTTGAGATCGGTCGCCGCCCCCGCGAGTGGGGCGGCGCGGAGGTCGAGCACGCTCGGCCCGGCGCGGCTCACCGGCACCTCGAGGGTGAAGGGCGTGCCGACCGGCACCTCCTCGCGTCGCGGCGGCGCCCCGTCCTGGCTGAGGGAAAGCGTCGTGGCGGGCGCCGGATGGGCCACGCCGAGATCATCGATCTCGAGCCGCAAGCTCACCGAGCGCCCCACCACCCCGTAACGCGGCGCATCGAGCACGCGGAGGCTGCGGTCGGTCTCTTCCCCCTTCGCTGGCAGCAGCAGATGGAGCGGTGCTGCGCCCCAGTCCGGCTTGCCGGGCGCGTCATGGACCACGCCGTCGGTCACCGCGATGATCCCGGCGAGCCGGCTGGGTGGGATGTCGGCGAGCGCCTCGCGGATCGCGGCAAAGAGCCGCGTGCCGCCCTCGCGCCG
>KN174023.1:1080-2321 GCA_000759655.1 Acidicaldus organivorans
GAGCCCTTCCGTGCTTTCCACGACGAGGCGGGGCCCGGCGAGCCAGAGGAGGAAGAGGGCCAGAGCGCCCGCCCGCCAGAGCGCGCCGCGGGCGCGGCGGAAGAGGGCATAGGCCGAAAGGAGGAGGGCGAGCGCGGCAAGCCCCGCAAGCCACGGCCAGGGAAGGAGCGGGGCGAAATGGAGCCCGGCGATGGCGCCCGCGCCGTTCATTGGCCGAGCCGCTCCAGAATGGCCGGGACGTGGACCTGATCGCCCTTGTAATTGCCGGTGAGCGCATACATCACGAGGTTCACCCCGAAGCGGTAGGCGAGCAGGCGCTGGCGTTCCCCGCCCGGGATCACCGCGAAGGGATGCTGCCCCGCCTGATCGACCGCCCAGGCCGCCGCCCAGTCATTGGCGCCGATGATGATCGGGCTCACGTCGTCATTGGCGCGGTCGGGATCGCGCTCGACCCAGACCGTTCCGCCATCGTAACGGCCTGGGAAATCGCGGAGCAGGAAGAAGGAATGGGCGAGCACGTGATCGACGGTGAGCGGGGCGAGCGGGGGGACCTCGAGATGCTCGCCGAGCGCGCGCAGAAATCCGCCATCCTCGCCATTGAGCGCCCCGCCCCCCCCGGCGCTTCGCGTGTCGATCAGGATGATCCCGCCATGGCGCATATAGGTGTTGAGCGCTGCCAGCGCCGCCGCCGAGGGAAAGGGCTCGCCCGGCCCGATCGGCCAATAGAGCAGGGGATAGAAGCTCAGATCGTCGCTTTCTGGCCGCACCCCGGCCGGGGCGCCGAGTTCGGCCGCGGTATGGGCGTTGACGAAATCGGAAAGCCCGGCGAGCCCTTCCGCCGAGACGCGGTCGAGATCGGGATCGCCGGTGATGACGAAGGCGAGCCGGGTTTCGAGGGCGGGATGGGGCTCGGGCGGGGTCTGCGCCTGCGTGGGGCTGGCGAGCGCGAGGCAGATGCCGAGGAGGAGGGCGGCGATGGCCGCCGCGCGCCGTCGCAGCAGCCCCCGCACCCCGAGCGAGATGAGGAGATCGGCGAGGAAAAGGACGAAAGCGGTGATGAGGAGATCGGGCCCAAAGGCGCGAAGCGGACGGGCCGCGTCAAGCGGGCGGTGCATCGCGCCGGAAAGGGCGGGGGCGGCTTCGAGCGGGGGAAGCCCGTCGGCGAGGTTGCGCGCGGTGCGGTGGCTCTCCGGGCCCCAGAGGCCGGGCGGGGCCTGGGGCGAGGGAGGGGTTTCGGCGAA
>KN174024.1:0-5393 GCA_000759655.1 Acidicaldus organivorans
CGCTTGATGCCCGCACCCTCCCCCTGCTCCGCCGCCTCTGGCGCGAGCACGCCAGGGGAGAGCGGCTCCGCATCCTCTTCATCCTGATCGCCACCGCCGGCATGTCGGGCGCGACCGCCCTCTATCCGGTGGTGATCGAGCGCGCCTTCAGCCTCTTTGCGGCGCGCGATCCCGCCATCCTCTGGCAGGTTCCGGTGCTGGTGGTGGGGCTCACCGGCCTCAAGGCGGGGATGCAGTTCCTGCAGAACGTGGTGCTGCAACGGGTGGTGCTCGGGGTGATCCGCTCGCTGCAGGAGCAGATGTTCCGCCATCTGCTCAGTGCCGATCTCGCCCGGCTCGAGGCCGAGGCCCCGGCGCAATGGGCGCAGCGCTTCACCACCGATGCCACCCTCATCCGCGAGGCGTTGAGCCGCGCGGTCAACGGCGTGGCCGACGCGCTCACCGTGCTCGGCCTCATCGCCTCGATGCTCTATCTCGACTGGGTGCTGAGCCTGATCGCGGCGGTCCTCTACCCGCTCGCCGCCTGGCCGATCGACCGGGTGGGGCGGCGGGTGCGGGCCGCCTCGGGCCGGATGCAGGAGGCGATCGGCGCCACCGCTGCCCTGCTGCACGAGAGTTTCGCCCAGGCCCGCACCGTGTGCGCCTACCGGCTCGAAGCGCGCGAGGAGGCGCGGCTCGCTGCGGCGTTCCGCGCGCTCGAGCGGGCGCTCTATGTGACGGCGCGGGCGCGGGCCGGGATCGATCCGGTGCTGGAGGTGCTGGGCGGGCTCGCCGTGGCGCTGGTGGTGGCCTTCGCCGGCTTCCGGGCGGCGCTTGGCGCGGGCGGGGTCGGCAATTTCACCGGCTTCGTCGCCGCCCTCCTCATCGCCTCGCGGCCCTTGCGCGCGCTCGGCACGATGAACGCGGCGCTGCAGGAGGGGCTCGCCGGGCTGGCCCGCGTCTTCGCGGTGATCGACGAGCCGCCCTCGATCACCGACCCGCCCGCGCCGAAGCCGCTGCCAGCGGGCGGCGGACGGGTGGTCTTCGATGCGGTGCACTTCGTCTATCCCGATGGCCGGGCCGGGCTGAACGGGCTCTCCTTCACCGCCGAGCCCGGTATGACCCTCGCCTTGGTGGGGCCGTCGGGGGCGGGGAAATCGACCGCGCTCGCCCTCATTCCCCGCCTGATGGACGCAACGCGCGGGGCGGTCCTGATCGATGGCGCCGATGTGCGCGAACTCAGCCTCGCCAGCCTGCGGGGGGCGATCGCCTATGTCGGGCAGGATGCGCTGCTCTTCGATGATACGATCGCCGCCAATATCCGGCTCGGGCGGTGGGAGGCGAGCGAGGCGGAGATCCGCGCCGCGGCCGAGGCCGCCGCCGCGCTCGACTTCATCGAGGCCCTGCCGGAGGGATTCGCAACCCGGGTCGGGCCGGGCGGGCAGCGGCTATCGGGGGGGCAGCGCCAGCGGATCGCGCTCGCCCGCGCCATCCTGCGCAATCCGCGCATCCTGCTGCTGGATGAGGCGACCAGCGCGCTCGATGCGGAGAACGAGGCGCTGGTGCAGGCGGCGCTCGCCCGGCTGCGCGCCGGGCGCACCACCATCGTGGTGGCGCATCGCCTGGCCACGGTGCGCGATGCCGACCTCGTCGTGGTGATGGCGGAGGGGCGGGCGGTGGAGCAGGGGAGCCATCGCGCCCTCCTTGCGGAGGACGGACTCTACGCCAAATTGGTGAGGACGCAGGCGCTCGCGCTCTCGTGAAGGGGGTGGGGACGGGGAGGTGGCGTGATTCCCCCCTTGATGACCGAACGGTTCGGTCTTAAAACTTCGGATTGCGGCACTGCACAAGGAGGCCGCTCAGGAGGAGGACCGCATGGCCGATTTTCCGGAAGCGGAAGAGAAAGTGACGGCACCCCCCCGCCCTCGCGGCGCGGGGAACCGGAGCGGCGGCGCTTTCCCTGGCGGCGCCTCTTGCTGCTCGTCCTCGTGCTCGCCATCGCCGCGGGCGGCGGCACATACTGGTATCTCACCAAGGACGAGGAGAGCACCGACGATGCCTTCACCGACGGCCGGGCGGTGATGATCGCCCCGCAGGTCGCGGGCAACGTGGTGACGCTCGCCATCGACGACAACCAGTTCGTCCACCGCGGCGACCTCCTCGTCGAGATCGACCCGAGGCCCTACCGCGCCGCGCGCGATCAGGCGGCAGGCCAGCTGAAACTCGCCGAGGCCCAGCTCGAAGCGGCGAAGCTCCAGCTCAGTATCGCCGAGGTCACCTATCCCGCCCGCAAACAAGCTGCCGAAGCGGCGCTCTATGCGGCGCGCGCCCAGGAGGCCAAGGCCGAGGCCGATCTCCGCCGCCAGCGCGCCCTGCCGCCTGGGGCCACCACTCGCGAACTCGTCGATCAGGCCACCGCGGCGGCAGCGCAAGCCGAGGCGGCGGTGCGCCAGGCCGAGGCCCAGCTCGCGGAGGCCGATCTCGTCCAGCAGAACATCGATGCCGCCCGCGCCCAGGTGAAGCAGCTCGAAGGGCAGGTGGCGGCGGCGCGCGCCGCGCTCGAACAGGCCGAGATCAATCTCGGCTTCACCCGCATCGTCGCCCCCCAGGACGGCTTCGTCACCAAGCGCAATGTCGAGCTCGGCAACTACGTCCAGCCCGGCCAGCAAATCCTCTCCCTGGTCGCGCCCGAAGTCTGGGTCACCGCCAATTTCAAGGAGACCCAGCTCGACCGGATGCGCCCCGGCCAGAAAGTGCGGATCCATGTCGATGCCTATCCGCACCTCCAGCTGATCGGCCATGTCGATAGCATCCAGAAAGGCTCGGGCAGCAAGTTCACCGCCTTTCCGCCCGAGAACGCCACCGGCAATTTCGTCAGGACCGTCCAGCGCGGGCCGGTGAAGATCGTCATCGACCAGGGGCTCGATCCCAAACTCCCCCTGCCTTTGGGGATCTCGGTCGAGCCCACCGTCGATCTCACCGCCACGCCCGCCCAAGAGCCGGCGCGATGAACGCGCTCTGCGGCGAGGCGGCGCTTCATCCCGCCTCGCGGCGGGGCGAGCGGGCCGGGCCCAATCCGTGGCTGATCGCCCTCGTCGTCACCCTCGCCACCTTCATGGAGGTGCTCGATACCACCATCGTCAACGTCTCGCTTCCCTACATCGCGGGCTCGATGTCGGCGAGCAACGACCAGAGCACCTGGACGCTCACCTCCTATCTCGTCGCCAATGGCATCGTGCTACCGATCTCGGGCTGGCTTTCCGCCCAGTTCGGCCGCAAACGCTATTTCCTCGTCTGCATCGCCGCCTTCACCCTGTTCTCCTTCCTCTGCGGCAGCGCGACCTCGCTTTCCGCCCTCATCGTCTTCCGCCTGCTGCAGGGATTTTTCGGGGGCGGGCTGCAGCCGAGCCAGCAGTCGATCATCCTCGACACCTTCCCCCCCGCCGAGCGGGGCCGCGCCTTCGGCATCGTCGCCATGGCGATCATCGTCGCCCCGGTGCTTGGGCCCACACTGGGGGGCTGGCTTACCGATCACTATTCCTGGCGCTGGATCTTCTTCCTCAACGTCCCGATCGGAATCGTCACGCTCGCCGGTGTGGCCCTCCTTGTTGAGGATCCGCCCTATCTCGCCGCCCTCGAAGCGGAGCGGCGACGGGCGGGGATCGACTATCTCGGCCTTTCCCTGATCGTGCTCGGCTTCGGCGCGTTGCAGGTGTTCATGGACCGCGGCGAGCAGGAGGACTGGCTCGGCTCGCCCTTCATCCGGCTGATGGGGCTTAGCGCGCTGGTGGGGCTCGCGGGGGCGGCGGTGTGGCTGTGGCGGGCGCGGGCGCCGGTGGTCAAGCTCAAGACGTTGCGGGATCGTAACTTCGCCATCGGCTGCCTGATGATCTTCGCAACCGGCCTCGTGCTCTATGCGAGCGCGGTGGTGGTGCCCCTCCTCGCCCAGACCGTGCTCGGCTACACCTCCTTCCTCGCCGGGCTCCTCCTCGCCCCGGGCGCCCTCCTGGTGATCGCCACCATCCCGCTGGTGATCGCGCTGATGGCGCGCGTCCAGACGCGGCTCATCATCGCCTTCGGCTTCGCCGCCCTCGGCCTCGCCCTCTTCTATTCCTGGCGGGTGGTGCCCGACATCGATTTCAGCACGCTCCTCCTCATGCGCACCGCGCAGAGTTTCGGGCTCGCCTTCCTCTTCGTCCCGATCAGCACCATCACCTTCGCCACCCTCCCCGTGGCCGAGCAGGCGGACGGGACGGCGCTCTTCACCATGTTCCGCAATCTCGCGGGCTCGATCGGGATCAGCGCGGCGACCTCCCTCGTCACCGAACGAAGCCAGGCCCATCAGGCCCATCTCGTCCCCCATCTCACCCCGCTCGATCCGGGCTTCACCGCAACACTTGCCCAAGTGAGCGCCTTTTTCCGAAGCCACGGCTTCACGGCGCGGGCGGCGGCGGATCAGGCCGCGGGCTGGGCGCTGCAGGCGCTTGAGACCCAGTCCTCGATCCTCGCCTATGCGGATGTCTTCGCCATCGCCGGCGCCGTCTCGCTCCTCATCGTGCCGCTCTGTTTCCTGCTCGACCGCAGCAAGGGAAGTGCGGCGGGCGGCCTGCCGCACTGAGGGGAAAGAACTGAGGGGTGGAGGACTGAGGGGGGTGAGCGGGAGGTGGGGTGGCCGCCGGCTCAATCTGCTGCCGGACGGAGGACGACCTTTTCCGCCGAGCGGCCGAAGAGGTGATAGCCCGAGCCGCCCTCGGCCAGCATCTCGAGGAAAGCCTCCGCGTCGGTGACGCGGATGCCACCCAGGACGCTCACCCCGCGGCGGAAATAGGGGAAGGGCCAGAGCCCGGCGCTCGGCCCCACCATGACGATGCGCGCCCCCGGCCTGGCGGCGGCGAGCAGGGGATCGAGCGTGTCATTCAGTAGCGTGGTTCCGGTGACGAGCAGCACATCGGCCTCCGCTACCGTCGCCTCCGCCTGATCGGGGCTGCGGAAGCGGGGAAGCTCATCGGGCTTGAGCTTGGCGGCATCGGTCTCGAGGATGAGGAAGTCCTGGCCCATCCGCTTGAGGGCGCGCAGGAAGGGTGGGAAGGCGCCCACCACCACCACCCGCTCGCCCGGGCGGATCTCGGCTGCATCAAACGCATCGCGCCCCGCCTCGATCACCACCCCGGCGGGCGGGGCGGTGCGCCAGAGGCTCTCGGCGAGCGCATTGAGGGTGGCGAGCCCCACTGCGCGGCGCACGCCGCTCTGGCCGAGTTCATCGAGGAGATCGAGGGCCCGCTTGCCCCGGAGCTTGCCGGGGAAAGGCCAGGCCTCGACCGAACTTGGGCAGCAGACGGCGCGGCCAAGCGCCTCGAGCGGCGTTGCCGCTGCGCCCGCCGCGCCATCGGAGAGGGCCACTCCCACGAAGAAGA
>KN174024.1:5551-8503 GCA_000759655.1 Acidicaldus organivorans
GCCCGATCACCGCCCGGCTGATGCGAAGCTCCGCCGCCCGCGCCCCGAGCGCGGCGAGGATCTCCGCCCGCGCCTCATCAAGCGGCGGGGAAAGCGGGGCGCGCGTCACCAGGGCAATCTTTTCCGCCATGGTCATCTCAGGACCTCGAGGAAAGCGGCACGACGAACCCCTACTCAGCCGCGGCCGACGAAGGGCATCTTGGTCGCCATTACGGTGAGGAAGAGGACATTGGCATCGAGGGGGAGGCTTGCCATGAACACCACCGATTTCGCCACATGGGCGACGTCCATCACCGGTTCGGGGGCGATGCGCCCATCGGCCTGGGGCACGCCGTGCTTCATCCGCCCGCCCATTTCGGTATCGGCATTGCCGATGTCGATCTGGCCGCAGGCGATGTCGTATTTGCGTCCATCGAGGGCAAGCGACTTGGTGAGCCCCGAGATGGCGTGCTTGGTCGCGGTATAGGCCACCGAATTGGGCCGCGGCGCGTGGGCGGAGATCGAGCCGTTGTTGATGATCCGCCCGCCGCGCGGGGATTGCTCCTTCATCAGGCGGAAGGCGCCCTGGGCGCAGAGGAAGGCGCCGGTAAGATTGATCGCCACCACCCGTGACCAGTCCTCGAAGGAGAGGTCCTCGAGCGGCACGCCGGGTGCATTCACCCCGGCATTGTTGAAGAGGAGGTCGAGCCGCCCGTAACGGGCGCGGATGGTCTCGAACAGCCGCGCCACGTCCTCCGGCCGGCTCACATCCGCCTCATGGACGAGGCTCTGCCCGGCGGGACCCTGCGCCGCGGTTGCCTCCAGCGCCTCGCGGCGGCGCCCCGTCAGCACCACCTGCCAGCCCGCCTCCATCAGGGCGAGCGCCGAGGCCCGTCCGATCCCGCTTCCCGCCCCCGTCACCAGGGCAATCTTTTCCGCCATTTTTCTCTCCCGTTTCGCTCCGCGTTCGAACCGTTTCCCAAGGGGGACGACGAGGCCGCCCTATCCTCTCGATTCTCTCCGCCTCAAGTCCCTCGCCTCACGTTTCGCGCCTCTCCCCGCCCGGGGCGTCCTCGTCCTCCATCCCGATCTCCTGCCAGCGCCGCTCGAAGGCCCAGACCTCGGGGAAGCCCAGCAGCGTGTTCATGGCATCGAAGGGAAGACGCGGCAGGTCGGGGCTCGTCCCGCTCTCCTTGAGGCCGCGATAGACCCGCCGCATCGCCTCGGCCGCGGCGGTGAGGGCGCTGATCGGGAAAAGCGCGATCTTGAAGCCGAGCCCGTGCAATTCCTCGGCCGAAAGGGGCGGGGTGCGCCCGCCCTCCACCATGTTGGCAAGCAGCACCGCGCCGCGGCCGAGGCGATGCGGCGGTGAGGGCGCTGATCGGGAAAAGCGCGATCTTGAAGCCGAGCCCGTGCAATTCCTCGGCCGAAAGGAGCGGGGTGCGCCCGCCCTCCACCATGTTGGCAAGCAGCACCGCGCCGCGGAAGGCCTGGCCGATACGGGCGAGATCCTCGGCGCGGCGGGGGCTTTCGATGAAGAGGACGTCGGCGCCCGCTTCGAGAAAGGCCTCGCCGCGGAAAAGCGCCTCATCGAGGCCCAGAGCACCCGCGGCATCAGTGCGGGCGACGACGACGAGCCCGCCGGCCTCCCGCGCCGCCTCGACGGCGACGGCGACGCGGCGGGCAGCCGCCTCGCGCGGCACCACCCGGCGATGCGGGGTATGGCCGCATTTCTTGGGAAATTCCTGATCCTCGATCTGCAGCCCGGCCGCCCCCGCTTCCGCATAGCGGCGCACGGTGTGGGCCACATTGAGCAGACCGCCATAGCCGGTATCGGCATCGGCGAGGAAGGGAAGGGGCACGCGGCGGGCAAGCAAGGCGAGCTGTTCGCTCATTTCGCCAAGCCCGATCAGCCCGGCATCGGGCAGTCCATGGGCCGAGGCGCTCACCCCGTAGCCGGTGAGATAGAGGGCGGGAAACCCCGCCTCCTCCGCGAGCAGGGCGGAGAGCCCGTCGAAGACGCCGGGGAGCACCAAGGGGCCTGGTTCGGCAAGCAGGGCGCGGAGAGCCCGCGCCCGTTCTTCCGCCAGATCGAATGCCGCCGCACCGAGCATCGCGTCCTCTCTCCCGCCTTGCCTGGAGCGAGGGTTGATCAGCGCCCCTTTCCTGTCAACGCCATCGCCTCAACGCCAGTGCCTCAACGCCACCGTCTCAACGCCATTGGGAGGCGCTCCTTCCGCGGGGGGTATTCAGTGGGCGTTCAGTGGGCGATCTCTTCGAGGGCGCGTTCGGTGGTGGGCGGGCCGAGCAGGGCGATGACCAGGATCACCACCCCCATCGCCCCGGCAATGAAGGCAAAGACGGCCGGGGTGCCGCCGCGGCGGAGCAACTCGGCGATGATGAAACTCGCGAACACGGCCGAAAGCCGGCTCCAAGAATAGACGAAGCCCACGGCGCGGGCGCGGATGCGGGTCGGGTAGAGCTCGCTCTGATAGGCGTGGAAGGAGAAGGAGAGCACCGTGTTGCAGACCGTCACCACCACTCCGGCGAGCACGATCCCCGCCGGGTTGCGCAGCGAGGCGAAGAGGAGGCCGAAGAGGGCGACCCCGGCCGCTGCGCCGCTGATCAGCCATTTGCGCTCGATGCGGTCGGCGATGCGGTAGGCGAGGAGCGGTCCGAAGGGATTGGCGAGGGCAATGAGGAAGGAATAGAGGAGGCTTCCCGTGACGTGGATGCCGCGTTCGGCGATGAAGGTGGGAACCCAGCTCGCAAACCCGTAAAAGCCGATCGTCTGGAAGAACTGGAAGACCACCATCATCACCGTGCGGCGGAGATAGGGGGGCGCGAAGATCTGGGCGAACGCTGCCCGCTCGCTCTGGACGGCGGTCCCGGCCGCCTCGGCCGAAGCTTCGTCCCGCGCAAGAGGCGCCCCCGCCGCCCGCTCGAGCTGGACGAGGAGGTCATGGGCCTCCT
>KN174024.1:8623-9400 GCA_000759655.1 Acidicaldus organivorans
GCACGCGGCCATGTTCGGCAAGCCAGCGCGGGCTTTCGGGAAGGCCGCGGCGAAGGATCCAGACGACGAAGGCGCCTGCCGCGCCGAGCAGCACCACCACCCGCCATCCCGCCATCCCCCCTATCGTCTTGGGCACGAGGAGCCAGGAGAGGAAGGCCACCACCGGCACCGCGGCGAACTGGATCACCTGATTGACCGCAAACACCCGCCCGCGCAGCGCCGGCGGCACCAGTTCGGCGAGATAGGTATCGATGGTGACGAGTTCGACCCCGATGCCGATCCCGGCGATGAAGCGCCAGGCGAGCAGGCTCGCTGCGGTGTGGCTCAGCGCCATCGCTGCGGTGGTGAGGCTGTACCAGAGAAGGGAGAGGGTGAAAATGGTGCGCCGGCCGAAATGATCGGCGACGAAGCCGAAAGCGAGCGTGCCGATGAAGAGCCCGCCGAACGTGGCGGCGACGAAGGCGGCGGGGCCGCTGAAGACCGCCAGATGCACATTGGCGAGCAATCCTTCGCGCACCAGGCCGGGGACGATGTAGCCGGTGAGGAAGAGATCGTAGAACTCGAACCAGCCGCCGATGGAGAGGAGGAGGACGAGCCGCCAGACCGCCCAACCGGCGGGAAGCCGATCGAGCCGCGCCCCGATCGCCGCCCCTCCCGCCCTCGCGCCTTCGCCTCGTCCGTGTTCCATCCCCGATCCCCCCGTTTCGTCGAGACCTTCTTCCCCAACCGCTCGCCCATCCCCGCCCCGCGCGAGCCCCTCACCGGCGAAAAGGAGGC
>JPYW01001041.1 GCA_000759655.1 Acidicaldus organivorans
GGCCGCGCCCAGCCCCCGCGCCGCGGAGACCCCGCTCCCCGCCTCGCTTCCCGCCTCCCTCCCCGGCTCCGCCGAAGGCGGGACGGGAGGCCTCGCCGCGGGCGGGGTTGCGATCCACGGCGATGTCTTCCTCGATGGCGAGCGGGTGGGCCGCTGGATCGGGCGGCTCCTTGCCCGCGAACTGGTCCGCCCCCAGCGCGGGATGAGCGGGGTCGATCCGCGCGCCACCCCGCTCTGGCCGGGGGCGCCAGTCAGTCTCTGACACCCTCTTTCCGTTCACGCACCGGAACGTTCCGATGTCCGCACTCGCCACCTCCGTCACCCTCGGCCCGGTGGTCTTCGAGAGTTTCGAAGTCCCTGCCGAGATCCGCTTCGGCGGCGCCCAGCGCCTTGCCGTGCACCAGCTCCCCGGCGGGGCGCGGCTCATCGATGCGATGGGCCCGGATGAAGCAACGATCGCCTTCTCCGGCATCCTCTCCGGGCCCAATGCCGAGACCCGCGCCCTCACCCTCGATGCGCTGCGCGCCGCGGGGCTGGTGCTTCCCTTCTCCTTCGGCCTCTTCGCCTATTCGGTGGTGATCGCCGAGTTCCTCGCGCTCTACCAGTCAGCCGCCTGGATCCCCTACCGCATCGCGCTCCTCGTGGTGAGCGATGCGGCAACCGTGATCGCCGATGCGGCGAGCCTCGCCAGCACCCCGCTCAACGACATCGCCACCGCCGCCGCCTTCGCCCCCGCCACCATCGACTTCGCCCCGGCCCAGAGCGCCCTTTCCGTCTCCGGCGCCACCACGCTTGGGACCAGCGCCTACCAGTCGGCGACCTCGGCGGTGAGCAGCCTTCAAAACGCGATCGCCTCCGCCATCGCGAGCCAGTCCTCCGCCCAGGCCGCGCTTGCCGCCCCGCTCGCCGGGACCGACGCCACGGCGGGCGCCGCGGCGCTCTCGAGCGCCGTTTCCACCACCGGCGCGCTCGCCGGGCTGCAGCAGGCGGCGAGCTTTACCGGGCGGGCGGCGGGGCTGCTCGCCCAGGCCTCTTCATAAATGCGCCTCTTCCTGAACGCGCATCGCCCCGAATGCGCCCGCTCCTGAAACGAACCCCATCCTGAGAGACGCACGCGATGCAGAAGATCACCCTCGCCGGGGGCAATCTCTACCAGCTCGCCGCGCAGTATCTCGGCGATGCCACGCAATGGGTGCGCATCGCCCAGCTCAACGGACTTTCCGACCCGATGCTCTCCGGCCTCAACACGCTCCTCATCCCCGACCCCAACCCGGCGGCCTCGGGCGGCGTTCCGGCCGGTTACGGAAGCGGAACAGCAAGCGCGAGCGCTCCGGCAAGCGGTGGGAGCGGGGCATGAGCGGCACCTCGCTCGAAGCCGCGCTCGGCCTGGTCGGCACCGGGATCGCCGCCGCCGCGCCGGGACTGCGCGCCCCGCGCCCGGCAGCCCTGCTGGATGGGGCGGCGCTGCCGGGGCTTGTCCGGCTCTTCGTCTCGGTCAACAACCATTACGCTGCCAACCATTTCGCCTGCGAATTCGCCTACGACGCCTCGCTCGCCACCGAGGCCGCGTTCTGGGCGGAGACCGGCTCGGTGCTGCTCACCCTGGCGGCAAGCTTCGCCGGGCCGATCGCCGGGGTGAACGCCACCACCGCCGCCACCCTGCTCACCGGCATCGTCGATAGCGTGGCGCTCGATCCGGTAGCCGGACGGGTGGTGATCCGCGGCCGCGACCTCACCGCGCCCTTCATCGAGACCCGCATCACCCAGTCCTACGCCAACCAGACCGCCTCCGAAATCGCCACCCAGCTCGCCGAGAACCACGGCCTCACCCCCAACGTCACCCCCACCACCACCCCGGTCGGGCGCTATTACGCCTCCGAACACGACCGCATCACCCTCGACCAGTTCTCGCGCGCCACCACCGAGTGGAACCTTTTGGTGTGGCTTGCCGAACGCGAAAGCTTCGACGTCTGGGTCGATGGCACCACGCTCAATTTCGCGCCCCGCCCCACCGCGCTGATCCCCGCCCTCACC
>KN174025.1:0-4880 GCA_000759655.1 Acidicaldus organivorans
GCGGAGAAGGCTCGGAGGGCGGCGGGTGGGCCGCCGGATCCCGGGCAAAAGGCAGAAGATCGGGGGGGGAGAGAGGCGCGGCAGTCGGCGTGGGCACGCCCCGCCTCTCCTCGCGGAGAAAGCGAAGCGCCGTCCCCGACCAGGCAAACCCCTCCGTCGCCTCCTCCGTCCAGGGGATTTCTTCCACCCCCTCGAGACCTCCCATCCCCTGCCGGATGAGGTCATACCAGCACAGTGAAGGCGAAGAGCGAGCCTCCTCTTCACGCTCCTTCCTCTCACCCGCCTCGCCTTCCGCTGCGGCGGGAACGGCGCTCGAGGCAGGATCCGTCGCGGGCTGCGCCGCCGCTCCCTTCTTCTGCCCCTTTTCCACCCCGCAGACGACGAGCCATTCCTGGGCGCGGGTCAACGCCACGTAGAGCAGGCGGTGATGCTCGGCGAGCCCCTCCCGTTCCTTCCTCTCCCGCGCCGCCGCGACCGCCGCGCCGAAGTCGAGTGTTGGGCGGCGGTGGAAAAAGGGGATGTCGCAGGGAAGGGCGCCGCCTCGCTCCAGCGTCAGGATCTCCTCCTGGCCACGGCCGATTCTCGCGGGGTCGAAGGTGGTATCGGGCAGGATGACGCGCGGCGCCTCGAGCCCCTTGGCGCCGTGCACCGTCATGATCCGCACCGCGTCGGCGAGATTTTCGGGAGCGCGCTTGATCTCCTCCGCGCTCACCCGGAGCCAGTGCACGAAGCCCTCGAGCGAGGGCGGATGGATCTCGGCATAGCGCCGCGCCTCGGCGAGCAGTTCCTCGATCGGCTCCAACGCCTCCTCGCCGAAGCGGGCGAGCAAGCGGCGCCGTCCACCGAACCGGCTGAGCGCCTCGGCGAGCAAGCCGTAGGGCGAGGTGAAGTCCTGACGGTCGCGCAGGGTCTCGAGGAAGTCTGCCGCCGCGTCCCACGCCTTCCTCTCTCCCCGGCGCCGGAGGAGGGTCTGCCAGAGACTGTCGCTGCGGCCGAGGGCAAGCTCCATAAGGCTTTCCTGGTCAAGCCCGCCCAAGGGGCTGACCAGGAAATTGGCCAGCGCGAGGTCGTCCTCGGGAAGCAGGATGGCATCGCAGAGATTGAGGAGGTCGGCCACCGCGGGCTGTTCGGTAAGCAAAAGCCGGTCGCGCCCCGCGACATTGACCCCGGCTCTCTTGAGCGCGCGCACCAGTGCGGCATCGAAACGGCCGCGGCGGCGGACGAGGACGAGGAAATCGCCCGCCACCGGCCGCCGTCCGCTCGCCGGAAGGCGAAGGGAAGGGTCGTCAAGGCAGGACTTGATCCATCGCGCGAGCGCCTCGGCGAGCACCGTCTCCGGCGCCGGCGGATCATCGCGCGGGGGCTCGGCCTCCGCGCGGCCGTCTTCGACCTCAGCACCGGCGGGGCTTCCCCCCTCGCTTTTCCTTTTGCCAAGGAGCGGCCAGAGCTCGATCCGCGCCCCGCGCTCCTCGCGCGCCGAGGCATGACGGATGGCATCATTCGCATCAAGGCCAAGCGCCGGGGCCCGCCCGGCGAATACGCGATCGACCAGATCGAGGAGCGGGGCCGTGGTGCGGAAGGAGACGTTGAGCGGCACGTTGCGCCATTCCGCGCCGCCCCCTCGGGCGCTCTCCTCCCAGCGGTGGCGAAGGGGAAGGAGCGCCTCGGGCTTCGCCCCCTGGAAGGAATAGATCGACTGCTTGACGTCGCCCACCACGAAGAGGGTGCGGGTGCTGGGCCGGGCAGTTTCGCCCGCGAAAAATTCCTCGCTCAGCGCCTCGATGATTTTCCACTGGGCGGGGGCGGTATCCTGCGCCTCATCGATCAGGATGTGATCGATCCCGCCATCGAGCTTATAAAGCACCCAGGCCGCCGGATGGGAGCGCAGCAGCGCGGCGGTGCGGGCGATGAGATCGCCGAAATCGAGGAAGCCTGCCCGGTTCTTTTCGTTCTCGAAATGGATGAGGACCGGCGCGGCGAGTTCGAGGAAAGCGAGCGCGACCTCGGTCTCTTCCAGCGCGTCGCGCGCGGTGAGGAGCGCTGCCAAGCGCTCTTGCGCCCTCCACAGCGCCCCGGCCTCTTCGGGCAATGCCTTGGCCAGCCGGGTGCTACGCTTCAGGAGATTTCCATCCGGCTTTCGCTCTTTGTTGAGAAGAAGACCGCACCATTCCTCGAAACGGGCGCGGCGTTCGGCCTCGGGCCTGTCGAGCCAGGCGAGCAGGCGGTCGAATTTTTCCTTCTGCTTGTCCGTGGCCTCCGATGAATCGGAAAGACGTCGCAAAGTCTCACCGAGGCCCTCCAGAAGCGCAAGCGCCTCATCCCAGAACTCCGCCTCATGGGTGAGGCGAAGGGAAAGTCCCTGGTGAAGCACCTCGCACCGTTTCTCGGGGGTAAGGGCGAGAATGTCCCGGTAGCGTTCGCGCTCATCGAGCAGGGCGGAGAGGAGGGCGATGAGCTGGTCCTTCTCGCAATGCGGGGCGAGACGTTCGATCGCCGCTGCAAGCGGCGCCCGCGCATCGCTTGGGCCCTCGACGGCGCGCGTCAGCACCTCCTCGAGCGCCTCTTCGAGCAATTCCCGGCGCTCGCTCTCCTCGATCACCGTGAAATGCGGCGAAAGTCCCGCCTCGAGTGGAAAGCGGCGCAGCACCGATTGGCAGAACGCGTGAATAGTATCGATGCGGAGCCCGCCCGGCACGTCGAGCACCGCCGCGAAAAGACCCCGTGCCCGCGCCCGCAGCTCCGGCGTGTCCGCCACACCGAGGGTGCGGAGCCTCTCCCCGAGCTCCCCCTCGGAGGCGCGCACCCACTCTCCGAGCCTCCGGCGCAGGCGGATCGCCATTTCGGCCGCCGCGGCGCGGGTATAGGTGAGGCAGAGGAGCCGCGCCGGGTCGGCCCCGTCGAGCAGGAGCCTGAGCATGCGATCGACGAGGAGCTTGGTCTTGCCCGAACCGGCCGAAGCGAGGACGAAGGCGGAGGCGGCGGGATCCGCGGCGCGGCGCTGGGCGGAATCGGCCTCCTGCCGGGGGGAGAGGGCCCCGCTCACGTCCCCCTCCATTCCTCGATGCGGGCGAGCAGCGCGTAGTCGCGCTCGAAGACGGCATAGGCGGTGTAGGGCGCGGGCGGGGCCCTGACGGAGTAGTTTTCGATCAGCCCGCGCAGCATGGCTTCGGTCTTCACCAGGCGCGAGGAAAGCGCCTCTCCGTCGACTTTACTTTCCTCATAGCTCCTGCCCTTCCGCCCGCGGTCGGGGCGAAGATAGAGGATCGCCTCGACCGCACCGGTGAGGTCGGAGCCGAAACCGCCATGGCTCAGCATCACCGCCTCGAGCGGGAGTTGCAGGGCCTCTCCCGCGAGAACCTCCTTTTTCGAGGGAAGTTTGCCCGTCTTGTAATCGATGATGACGAAGCCTCCCCCCGCGCTGCGCTCGATGCGATCGGCCCGCGCCGTGAGCACGAAAGGCAGTCTCTCGTCCACCTCCCACGCGCCCTTCCGCTCGGTCGCGCACAGCGTGCTTGCCGGCTGCGTCGCCTCCCAATCGAGCACCGCCTCGATGATCTCGCGAAAGCGGGGCCGCCACCAGGCCACGAGCGCCGGATGCAGGTCCTCCTCGATGCGAAGCCTCTCGAAAACGTTGCGGAATGCCTCGATGCGCGCCGCACGGGATGCCTGCCTGTCATCCTGCTCCGCCCAGCGGGCGAGCGCCTCGTGCGCGAGGGTGCCGAATTCCGCCCGTCCGATCTCGAAATGAAGCGGAAGCAGCGGGGTGAGACGGAGGATGTGTTTGGCATAGATGGCATAAGGATTGGCCCGCCATCGCACCACGTCCGAAACGGAAAGCCTCTTCGGCCGCACCTCACGCGGCGGCGAGGGCGCGGGTCGTAGGGCGGAACGGGGCGGGGCGGAGGGGCGGTCGAGACGGCGCACCCAGCCGCCCGCCGGATGACGGGGCAGGCCCCCGGTCAGCGCTTCGAGCCGTTCGAGCCAGCGGCTCGGCACGGCCGGGGCGCGGTCGCGGCGGCGGGGCGCGGAAAGGATGACGGTGGGCGCGGCGGCCGCGGCGGTGAAGAAATCATGCGCCGCGTCCCCCACCTTCTCCTCCGGGCTCGGAAAGCCCATCGCGGCCCGCATCGGACGGTTGAGCCAGGGGCCGGGATCGGCCTCCGCCGGCCACACCCCCTCGACCAGCCCGCCCAGCACGACGAGATCGGCGCTCTGCAGCCGCGCCTCGAGCAGGCCCCAGATGACGAGGCGGGGATGCTCGGCCGCCTCGCGCCCGCGCACGCTCCGCCTGGTGCGCACCACGGCCTCGCCGATGAGCGCCTCGAACAGGCCGCGCAGGCTGGAGAGCGGCTGCGGCGGCAGGGCCTCGAGCGCGGGCAGCGCCTCGCGCAGAAGCTCGGCGAGCGCCACCCCCTCCTCGAAGGCCCAGAGCCGCACCTTCCCCGCCGACGCATCATCCGCTGCGACCGCCTCGCCCGCCGCGAGCAACGCCTCGACGAGACGCCGCGGCGCAACAAGGCTCTCGCCTGTCCCGCCCCGGCCAGGAGGGGTTTTCCGCAGCCCCCTGAGCGGCGCCACCGCCTGCTCGAAACGGGTGATCAGATCGGCGAATTCGTCCCTCTCCTCTGGGGAGGCGTGCTGGTCGATGAAGCGCCGGCGCGCGGCGAAGCGCATCTCGCGCAGCCATTGGCCGCGGCGGAGGAAATGTTCGAGGCGCCTTACCCGCCGCCGCGTCTCCGCCGGCGCGAGGCCGAGCGCGGCAAGCGGGTGCTTGAACAGGGCGAGCAGGGGGAGAAGGGCGAAATCGCGGCTCAGGGCTTCGGCGAGCAGGCGGAGGAAGACGGCGGGCGGGGTGGCGCGCAGGGGCTCGCCCGCGCTGT
>KN174025.1:4993-5775 GCA_000759655.1 Acidicaldus organivorans
GAGTTCGGCGCGCACCCGCTCGGCGAGCGCCCGATCGGGTGTGATCAGGGCAGCCCGCCGGCCGGGGGTCTCCAGCGCCTCGCGCAGGATGAGGGCGATCGCCTCCGCCTCTTCCTGCTCGTTCGCCGTCTCCAGCCGGCAAAGCCCGGCGAGCGCCTCCCTCGAGACGTCCGTCTCCTGCCAGCGCGCGAGCGCCTGAGCGGGAAGGAGCGCGGTGCGCAACAGGCTCTCGCGCCCCACCCCCGCTTTCCGCCGCAAGGGGCCCGGCCACGGCGCCACCTTCTCGGGATCAGCGCCGATCCGTCCGAGCAGGCGAAGCATCTTGGCCTCGGGATGGGTCTCGGGGAGAGGAGCGAAGCGGGCGGTCTCGGGGTCGAAGCCGGGGAGGATCACCCGGCCCTCGGGGAGGCGGGCCACCACGCCGAGCAGCCGTGCTACCGCCGGGATCCCCCCGGTGCTGCCCGCCGCCCACACCGGATAGGGGGGCGGGCTTCGCTCCCAGAGCGATCTCTGGGCGTCGAGCAGCGCGATCAGGTGGGCCGCTCGGTCGGAGAGGCCATGCGCCGCGAGCCATTCCGGCCAGTCGCGGGTGAGGAGGGCGAGGAGATCGCGCGTGGCCTGCCAGTGCTCGGCGAATTCGGCTGTGAGGCCCTCTTCGAGCAGCCTGTCCAATCCTGCGGCGAGATCGACCTCTTCGAGCCCGGCCTCATCGAGGAGGCGGGCCAGCTCCTCAGCGAGCGGCCAGGCCCGCTCGGCGGTGGCGGGGAGCCCCCCCGCCGCTC
>KN174026.1:0-488 GCA_000759655.1 Acidicaldus organivorans
ACGACGCCGGTGGTCTATCTCGCCCTCGACCGGCTGCATGGTGGGGCCCAATTACCACCGTCCCTCGGCGCCGATGGCCGCCTCCTACAAGGAGCTCGCCGGATGGAAGCCGGCCACGCCGCGCGATGCGCTCGATCGGGGCGACTGGTGGGCGGTGTTCAACGATCCCCTGCTCGACCGGCTCGAACGCCGCATCGACATTTCCAACTACACGCTCGCCCAGGCCGAGGCGAATTACCGTCAGGCGCAGGCGCTGGTGCAGGAGGCGCAGGCCCAGCTCTTTCCCACGATCACTCTCCCCGGCCAGTTCCAGCGGACGGGAGTGGGGGGGGGAAGCCACGCCGCGGTGGTCTCCGGCAATTCGCTCGCTGTCTCGGGACCCGCGGGCTATACCATCAACCAGTACACGCTCCAGGCTTTGGGCTCATGGACGATCGACGTCTGGGGCGAGATCCGCCGCCAGATCGAGGCCAATGTCGCCGCCGCCC
>KN174026.1:577-1560 GCA_000759655.1 Acidicaldus organivorans
AGTACAGCGCGGCCGAGGTCGCCGCCGCCCGGCTTTCGGCGCAGGCAACACTCGCCGAGGACTATTTCAACCTCCGCGCCCAGGACTCGCTGATCACGCTCCTCGAAAAGACGGTCGAACAATACCGGCAGGCGCTCGCCATCACCGAAAACGAGTACCATGCCGGTTATGTCGCCCGCGGTGACGTGCTCACCGCGCAGACCCAATTGCAAACCACCGAGGCGCAGCTCACCTCCGAATACGTGGCGCGCGCCGATTATGAGCACGCGATCGCGGTGCTGATCGGCGAGCCGCCCGAGCGGTTTTCCATCCCGCGCGGTGCCTTGCCCGAGGAGGTGCCAGCCGTGCCGCCCTTCGTGCCGTCCGAGCTCCTCGAGCGCCGTCCCGACGTGGCGGCGGCGGAGCGGCAGATGGCGGAGGCCAATGCCGAGATCGGGGTGGCGATCGGCGCCTGGTTCCCCACCATTTCGCTCTCCGGCTTCTATGGGTTCACCGGCACCAATCTCAGCACTCTTTTCTCCGCGGCGGACCGGATCTGGGCCTTGGGGGGTGGGTTCGATGCGCCGATCTTCGAAGGCGGGGCGCAGATTGCGAGCGTGCGGGCGGCGCGCGCCGCCTATGACGCGGCCGTTGCCAACTACCGCCAGACGGTGCTCACCGCCTTCCAGCAGGTGGAGGATGCGCTCGCCTCGCTCCGTATCCTCGAGGAGGAGAAGCGCCAGCAGGACATCGCGGTGAAATCGGCCCAGGAGAACGTCGCCTTTGCGCTCAACGAATATAAGGGGGGCACGGTGATCTACACCACGGTGCTCACCGACCAGGAGCTCGAGCTTTCCGATGAGATCACCGATGTCACCATCCAGCAGAACCGGCTGCTCGCTGCCGTCTCGCTGATCGAGGCGCTGGGCGGCGGCTGGCGGGACTCCGATCTTCCCACCGCGGGCGATTTGCGCAGCCTCAAATATTATGTGAACACGCCGCCC
>KN174026.1:1686-1766 GCA_000759655.1 Acidicaldus organivorans
GCGCCGATTCCGCCCCTGCCACCGCCCGGCGGAGCCGGGGGAGCCGCGGGGGGAGCGGCGGTGGTGCCGGTCTCGGGCGG
>KN174027.1:0-1507 GCA_000759655.1 Acidicaldus organivorans
CAGCAATGGGGACGTTGCGGGGGGGATGTTGCGGGCAGGGGGGCCGATTCGCCCTTCCGTCCGGCGCGGCTTTTGCCTAATCTCACGCTCAAATGAACGAAGCCGAGAAAGGTGAAGGCTCCTTCCGGCGCGCGCCCCTTCTGATCGCCGCGACGGGGCTCGTCGTTCTCATCGCGGCGGGGGGCATCCTGCTTCTCCGCCATCCCGCTCCACCTCGCGCCAATGCCCCCGCCTCCCCGCCTGCTGCGTCGCCGCCGTCTCAGTCCCCACCCGCGGCGCCCTCCGCATCTTCCCCGTCTTCCGCTGCCAATGCCGCGCCGGGGTTCGACGTGATCCGCATCGGGCCCGACCGCATGGCGGTGATCGCAGGCCGCGCCCCGCCGGGGAGCGAGGTGCGCATCCGCGACAATGGCCAGGTCCTTGCCACGACCAAAACGGATGCGAGCGGCACCTTCGTCATCCTGCCCACCTCGCCGCTCGCCGCCGGCCCCCACGATTTCTCGCTCGAGGCGACCGCCCCGGACGGGACGGTGATCCGGGGCGAGCGCGATGCCCTCCTCGTGGTTAACCCGAAGCCCGAGGGGGCGGCGAGTTCGCCCGTGGCGCTCGCCCCCAATGCAGCGGCGTCCGGGGCGCTGCCCGCTCTCCTCGGGAGTTCTTCCGCCCCTGGCGAGAGGCGGGTTACGGTCGAGGTGATCGACTATGACGAGGCGGGGCAAGTGCGGCTCAGCGGCACGGCGCCGGCCGGCGCGGTGCTGATCGTGAGCGTCGATGGCGAGAAACGCGCCGAGACCGAGAGCGACGCGGCGGGCCACTGGGCCGCGGCCCTCGGCAAGCCCATTCCTCCCGGGCCGCACCGTCTGGAAGTCTTCGCCTCCAGCCGCGAGGGGACGGTGATCGCCCAACTCGAGCTTCCCTTCCTGCGCGAAGCGGCGGCGGGACATCTCACGCCCGGCGCGATCGTCGTCAAGCAGGGGGACAGTCTTTGGCGAATCGCCCGCAACCTCTATGGCCAGGGCACGCGCTATACGATCATCTACGCCCAGAACCGCGACCGGATCCGCAATCCCGACATCATCTATCCCGGTCAGACGCTGAGCCTGCCGCCCCCCGCCGCCGGCACCACGCCCGCCCCTTCGAGGAGTTCGAGATAGGGGGCGAGGCGGAGGACTTCCCCGGTGAGGAGGGTGAGCAGCGTGCTGATCCGCGCGGGCAGGGCGAGCGCGAAACGGGCGGAGAGGGCGAGCGAATGGGCCGGGGTGAGGCCGAGCCGCCAGGGCTCGGGGACGAGGCGGCGGAGCGCGGGGAGGCTTTCGAAAAAGTCGCGCCGGATCGCGGCAGCCCCCTCTGCGGAGCTCGGCAGACGGCCGGCGCGCGCCTCGAGGACGAGGCTTTCCTCCTCGAGACGGGCGGCGAAAACATGGCTCCGCCAGCGGAAGCCGAAGCGGGCGGGGCGGTCTTCCTCGCGCGGGCGGAGCGTGCCATCGGCCTCGACGCAGAAAGGACC
>KN174027.1:1620-4651 GCA_000759655.1 Acidicaldus organivorans
CAGGATGAGCGGGGTATCGATCGGCATGAGGACCTCCCGGATGGTGGCGATCACCCCCTCATCTTGCCCGCAACCGATTAAGCTTTCATAAACCGCGCCGCCTGACGTCCCTGTTTCGAGCCGAGCGAGACCCGCGCATGGACCTTGCCACTCTCCGGGCGAGCCTTCCCCCGCCCCATCCCGCCGCCCGCCCCTTCCTCATCGGCGCGGTGGTGCTCATCGTCCTCGGCTGGCTGATCGGCCCGCTCCATGCGCTGGTCTGGCTCGGCCTCGCCTTCGGCGCCTTCACCCTGTTCTTCTTCCGCGACCCCGAGCGCGTTCCCCCTGATCTGCCGGGCGCGGTGGTGGCGCCGGCCGATGGGCGGGTGGTGGCGGTGGGGGCGCGGGTGCCGCCGCCCGAGCTCGGCCTCTCGCCGGAACCCCGGCCCTATGTCGGGATCTTTCTCTCGGTGCTTGACG
Source organism: Acidicaldus organivorans (assembly GCA_000759655.1). Classification (GTDB taxonomy): domain Bacteria; phylum Pseudomonadota; class Alphaproteobacteria; order Acetobacterales; family Acetobacteraceae; genus Acidicaldus; species Acidicaldus organivorans. The sequence continues at coordinate 2,080 of KN174027.1, forward strand.
TGCACATCAATCGCGCCCCGGTGGGAGGGCAGGTGCGGCGCGTCGTCTATCGCCCCGGCACCTTCATCGATGCGAGCTTCGACAAGGCGAGCGAAAACAATGAACGCAATACCCTGCTCATCGTCACCGAAGGGGGCGATGAGGTGGTGGTGGTGCAGATCGCCGGCTTCATCGCCCGCCGCATCGTCTGCTGGGCGCGGGAGGGAACGTGGCTGCGGCTTGGCGAGCGCTTCGGCCTGATCCGTTTTGGAAGCCGCACCGATCTCTATCTCCCGCCCGGAACGGGGATCCGGGTGCGGGAGGGCCAGCGCATGGTGGGAGGAGAGACGGTGATCGCGGAGCTTGCCCGATGAGCGAGGCGCCGAACGACACGCCCGCTGGCACGGCGCGCCTGCCACGCCGGCGCTTCCGCCGCCGTCCCCGCTTTGCCGGACCCTCCTTCAACCGGCTCATCCCCAACCTGATGACCCTGGTCGGGCTCTGCGCCGGGCTCACCGCGATCCGGCTCGGCATCGAGGGGCATTATGGCGGGGCGGCCAAGGCGATCCTGCTCGCCGCGGTGATCGACGGGCTCGATGGCAGGCTGGCTCGCCTGCTCAAGGCGGTCAGCCGATTCGGCGCCGAGTTCGACAGTCTCACCGACTTCCTCTGCTTCGGCGTCGCCCCCGCCTTCGTCATCTATCTCTGGTCGCTGCAGGGGCTGCATGGCTATGGCTTCGTCCCGGGGCTGATTTTCGCCGTCTGCATGGCGCTGAGGCTCGCCCGCTTCAATGCCGCCCTCGATGCCGTCGCCCCGCCCTACACGTATAATTTCTTCACCGGCGTCCCCGCCCCGGCGGGCGCGCTGCTTGCCCTCATGCCGCTCTTCGTCGGGCTAGAGGCCCGCGACATGGCGTGGACGCGGCTTGAGGAGGCCGCCCGTTTTCCCCTCATCGACGGGGCGATCCTGGTAGGCACCGCCTTCCTCCTCGTCTCCACTCTCCCGGTGTGGAGCTTCAAGAACTTCAAGATCCCGGCAAGCCGCGTGCTGCCGCTTCTGCTCGGAACCGGGCTCTATGCCGCCTTCCTCATCGCCGACCCCTGGGCGGCGCTCGCCGTGGCAGGGGTCATCTATCTCGCCATGCTTCCCTTCAGCGTGCGGAGTTTCCACCGTCTGCGCGAGGAAGCCGAGGGACGTCTCGCCGCAGGAGATGCGGCAGCGGAGACGGGCGGGGCGGCGGCGGGCGGGGCAAGCGCGGAGGGAGAGGAAGGCCCCGCGCCGGGGACGGGCCACGACTGAACGGGGCGGAACGATGCGGGGGGCATGGTTGGGGCGGGAGGATTCGAACCTCCGCATGGCGGAACCAAAATCCGCTGCCTTACCGCTTGGCTACGCCCCAGCAACGGCCCCGCCTTGGGCGGGGCGGGCTTGCGCCTGAATAGGCGGACGGGGTCGAGTGGTCCAGAGGGGGGTGGGGCCACGCGTGAAGGTAAGGAGCATGAAGGAAAGGGGAGCGGGGATGAGCGGACGTTTTCTGGTCACGGGCGGGGCGGGCTATGTGGGGAGCCATTGCGTGGCCACGCTCCTCGATCGCGGCCATCAGGTGGTGGTGATCGATGATCTGAGCCGCGGCCACCGCGAAGCGGTGCTGGAAGGGGCGGTGCTGATCGAGGGGCGCTGCGGCGACCCCGCCACCCTTGCCCGCGCCTTCGCCCTCGGCCCCTTCGATGCGGTGCTCCATTTCGCCGCCCATTCCCTGGTCGGCGAGAGCATGGCCGAGCCCTTCCCCTATTTCCGCGACAATGTGGGCGAGGGGATCGCCCTGCTGGAGGCGGCCCTCGCCGCGGGGGTGCGCCGCTTCGTCCTTTCCTCCACAGCCAATCTGTTCGGCGCTCCGGCCGAAATGCCGATCACCGAGGACACGCCGCTCGCCCCCGCCTCGCCCTATGGAGAGAGCAAGTTCTTCTTCGAGCGCATCCTCGCCTGGGCCGATCGCATCTTTGGGCTTCGCTACGCCACTCTGCGCTACTTCAACGCGGCCGGAGCCGACCCCGCGGGCCGGCTCGGCGAGGATCACGACCCGGAGACCCATCTCATCCCGCTCGCCCTCGACGCCGCGCTCGGCCGCCGCCCGCCGCTCACCATTTTCGGCACCGACTATCCGACCCCGGATGGGACCTGCATCCGCGACTACATCCATGTGAGCGATCTCGCCACCGCCCATCTCGCCGCGCTCGAGGCGATCGCGCGAGGAAGCCGCGCCTATAATCTCGGCACCGGACATGGCTATTCGGTGCGCGAGGTGATCGCCGCGGTGGAGCGGGTGACGGGGCGGCGGGTGCCGGTGATCGAGGGCGCGCGCCGGGCGGGTGATCCGCCGGTGCTCGTCGCCTCCTCGGCCCGGATCCAGGCCGAGACCGGCTGGCAGCCCCGGTTCACCACGCTGGATGAGATCATCGCGACCGCCCATGCCTGGCGCCTTGCCCATCCGGACGGCTACCGATAGGACGAAAGGCGCCGCCCCGCAGCGCGGCAGAGGGAGGTGGACATGCCCTATCTTCTCGCCCGTGACCTTCCCGACCGGCCGGCCGG
>KN174027.1:4894-5183 GCA_000759655.1 Acidicaldus organivorans
GCGCCGGGTTCGAGGCGCTCTATCTCTCCGGGGCGGCGATGACCGCCTCGATGGGGATCCCCGATCTCGGCATCATCACCGTCGATGAGGTGAGCTTCTTCGTCCGTCAGCTGGCGCGGGCGAGCGCGCTTCCCGTCCTCGTCGATGGCGATACCGGCTATGGCGAGGCGCTCAACGTCATGCACATGGTGCGCTCGTTCGAGGATGCGGGGGCGGCGGCGGTGCATATCGAGGACCAGCTGCTTCCCAAGAAATGCGGCCATCTCAACGACAAGAAACTCGCCGCCCC
>KN174027.1:5267-6053 GCA_000759655.1 Acidicaldus organivorans
GGAGGAAATGGCGGCCAAGGTGGCAGCGGCGGCCAAGGCGCGGCGGCATCTCTTCATCATCGCCCGCACCGATGCCGCGGCGAGCGAGGGGCTGGAGGGGGCGGTGGCGCGAGCCAAACTCTATCTTCAGGCGGGGGCGGATGCGATCTTTCCCGAAGCGCTGACCTCGGCCGAGATGTTCCGCGAATTCGCCCGGCAACTCCCCGGCGTGCCGCTGCTCGCCAACATGACCGAGTTCGGCCGCACCCCCTATTTCACCGCCCAGGAATTCGCCGAGATGGGCTACAAGATGGTGATCTGGCCGGTAAGCTCCCTTCGCGTGGCGGCCAAGGCGCAGGAGGAGCTCTATGCGGCGATCCGCCGCGATGGCGGGACGAAGGCGATGCTCGAGCGAATGCAGACCCGCGCCGAGCTCTATGAGACGCTCGGCTATTACGAATACGAGGCGCTCGATGCCTCGATCATCGCCACCCTCCTCCCCGCCCCGCCCCAGCCATGAGCGATGGCGCCTGACCCGCGCCTTCGTCCGCTTTTCATCGGAAGCGAGATCTACCGCCACTCGACCTACGGGCCGGGCCATCCGCTCGCCGTCCCCCGCGTCTCGACCGTGATCGATCTCGCCCGCGCCTTGGACTGGCTTCCCGATGAGGTCTATCTCGACGCGCCAATGGCCTCGCGCGAGGACCTCGCCCGCTTCCACGACGAGGGCTATCTCGCCGCCCTCGAGCAGGCCGAGCGGGAGGGCACGCTTCCCGAGGCGCTCAAGGAGCGCTACCGGATCGGGCG
>KN174027.1:6144-7670 GCA_000759655.1 Acidicaldus organivorans
CGATGCCAACCCGATCTATCCCGCAATCTTTCGCCGCTCGGCGTCCTCGGCGGGGGGGGAGATGTAAGGCGCCCGGCTCTCCTCCGCGGGGGGCATCGTCCCTGTCCCCGGCGGGGGGGCGCATCACGGGCGGCATACATCCCCCCCCCCCCCGCGGGGGGCATCGTCCATGTCCCAGGCGGAGGGACGCATCACGGGCGGCGCGACCGGGCGAGCGGGTTCTGTTTCGTCAACGATCCGGTGCTTGGCCTTCTCGTCTGGCGCGAGGCGGGGATCGCCCCCATCGTCTATCTCGACATCGACGCCCATCACGGCGATGGGGTGGAAGACGCATTCGCCGGGGATGAGGCGGTCTTCACCATCGGCATCCACGAGGCGGGACGCTGGCCGCGCTCGGGCGCGCTCGAGGATCGGCGCGGCGGTGCGGCACGCAACCTTCCGGTGCCGCCCGGCTTCAACGACACCGAGTTCCGCTATCTGTTCGAAACCGCGCTCTTTCCTCTGATCGAGCGGCTGCGGCCGGCGGCGATCATGCTCCAGGCGGGGGCGGATGCCTTGGCCGATGATCCGATGGCCAAGCTCGCCCTTTCCAACCGCGCCTATCGCTGGCTGGTGCAGATCCTGCCCTCGCTCGCCCCCCGTCTCATCGTGCTCGGGGGCGGCGGCTACAACCCTTACGCCGTGGGCCGCTGCTGGACGCTGATCTGGGGCACGCTCAACCGCAAGCCCATTCCCGCCCGCCTGCCGGAGGCCGCCGAGCGCGTGCTGCGCGGGCTTCGCTACAACCGCCCCGCCGGACGCAACCCGCCCGAACACTGGCTCACCACGCTGCTCGATCCGCCGCAGGAAGGCGAAGTGCGGCCCGAGATCCGTCATATTGCCGAGATCACCCTCGAGGAGAGACCATGATCCCTGTTTCACGCATGCTCCGTCCCGTCCCCCGCGTCCTGCCCCTGATCTTTGCCGCCTCGCTTGCCTTCGCCGGGCGGGGCGTGGTGGGCCAAGACATCACCCACGCCCAGCCCGAGCTTCCCAAGGAAACGATCACCATCATCACCCATGACGGCAAGCGCCACGTGTTTCACGTGGAAATGGCGCGCACGCCGGAGCAGCAGACGGTGGGGCTGATGTTCCGCAAGAGCCTGCCCGATGACGGGGGCATGCTGTTCGACTGGGGCAGCCCGCGCGAGAGCCAGATGTGGATGCGCAATACCCTCATCCCGCTCGACATGGTCTTCATCAACGAGGATGGCTCGATCCGCCGCATCGTCGAGAACACCGTGCCGCAGAGCCTCGCCGTCATCGCGAGCCACGGGCCGGTGCGCGCCACGCTCGAGCTCAAAGGCGGCATTACCGAAAAAGAGGGGATCGAGGTGGGCGATCGGGTCGAGGGGAACATCTTTCCCAAGCTTTCGGCGGAGATCCCGCCGCCGGCCCCGGCTCCCTCCTTATCCCCGCAGGCCTCCCCCTCCACCGCCAAGCCCTGAGGGGGCTCACCGGGGGGCGGCGCGCGGGGGCCTTGGAGG
>KN174028.1:0-2265 GCA_000759655.1 Acidicaldus organivorans
CGCCCGCTCACCCCGACCCGGTAGCGGTAGGAAAGACGCACCCCCTCCCCCTCAGGGATCAATGTGATCCACCCCTCGCCCTCGGCCTCGCCGAGCGGGCCGGAAAGCCGCCCCACAAGGCGCACCGATTGCGGCGGCTTCGGGTCGAGCAGGGCGATCTCGGCGGCAAACCGCCCGCGCACCGCGCCCACCCCGAGCCGCAGCGTGGCCCGGAAACGCTCGGCCGAAACCCGCTCCACCCGCTCCGCGCCCGGGATCAGGCCGAACAGAACCTCGGGGTCGAGGAGCAGCGCCCAGATCGACTCGGCAGGCGCAGCAAGGGCGCGCTCGCCCTCGCCCTCGAGCAGAAGCCCGCCGCCCCGCCCCGCCGCCCCCGGCGACGGAGGACGCCGCGCTCGGGCTCCCGCGTCGCTCCTCCCGCCGGCAGGGAGAGCGCCAAGCCAGCCCAGCACCTTGGCCGGGCTGAAGGGCGGGTCGAGATCGAGCGGGCCGGTCTCGGGAGCGAGCGCATCGGCGAGCGCATTGGCAATGCACACCGGCGTGGACATGCAGTTGCCCTCGCCCACCCCCTTGGCCCCGAGCGGGGTGAAGGGCGAGGGGGTGATGGTGTGCAGGATGGCAAGCTCCGGGATCTCGCCGATGGTGGGGAGCAGGTAGTCGGCGAAACTCCCCGAAAGAAAGGCGCCATCCTCGGCATAGGCGAGTTCTTCGAGGAGGGCGGCGCCGAGACCTTGGGCGAAGCCGCCGCGGATCTGGCCCTCATAGAGAGCGGGATGGAGGATGGTCCCCGCATCGTGCAGGGTGACGTAGCGGTCGATGCGGATCCGTCCCGTCTCGCGCTCCACCTCGAGCCCGCAGAAATCGAAGATGAACCCGTGACAGAGCGAGGAATTGACCCGATCCGCCGCATCGGGCGGCGCAAGTTCGGGCGGCGACCAGAACACCGTCTCGCGCAGCGGTGGCTCAAGACCCTCAGGCAGGCTGTGCGGCGCCCAATGCGCGGCGGCGGCGAGACGGGCGAAGGGAAGACGGGCCGCGGGATTGGCGGGATGGCCCACCCAGCCCTCGCGGAACACCACCTCCTCGCGGCGGAGGTTGAGTTCGGAGGCAGCGAGCGCGGCGAGCCTCTCCTTGAGCCGCTCGGCGGCGAGCCGCGCCGTCCCCGCCACCGCCGGCGCGAAGCGGCTCGAATAATTGCCCGAGGCGATCGAATAGGCATCCTTCGCCGTGTCGAGTTCGGCATGAACCGCGATCCCCTCCGGGCGGAGCCCGAAGACATCGGCCACCACCTGGGCGAGCACGGTGCGATGCCCCTGGCCCTGCGGGGTGGAGGCGACATGCACACTCACCTGGCCGGTCGGATCGAGGCTCACTGTGGCGGTGGCCTGCGCGCCTCCCTTGGCTCCCGCCCGCGCCCGTTCCTCGGGAGTGAGCACCGTCGTCACATAGCCCATGTTGGAGACGGAGGGCTCGACCACCGCGGCGAACCCGATGCCATAAAGCCGCCCCTCGGCCCGCGCCCGCTCCCGCCGGGCGAGGAGTTCGGCAAGCCCCCCTTCTTCCACGGCGCGTTCCACCGCAGCCGGATAATCGCCCGAGTCATAGAGCGCCCCCGAGGCGGTGCGATAGGGAAAACAAGCAGGCGGGATCAGGTTGCAGCGGATCACCTCGAGCGGATCGCGTCCCAGATGCTGGGCGATCCGCGCCATCATCCGCTCGAGCGCGTAATAGACCTGCGGGCCGCCGAAGCCGCGCACCAGGCCGGTCGGCGTCTTGTTGGTGAGCACCACCCGATTGCGGATGCGGAGATGACGGATGTCGTAGGCCCCCGTCATGTTGCCATGCATCCGGTAAAGCGTGGCCGGTTCCGGGGCGCGGAGATAGGCGCCGCAATCCTCGATCTGGTCCCACGACAGCACGCTCACCCGCCCCTCGTCATCGAATCCGGCGGTGAGGGTGATGACCCGGTTGGTCGCCGCGGTGGCGGCGGTGAGATGCTCGAGCCGGTCCTCGATCCACTTCACCGGACGTCCGGCGAGGCGGGCGGCGGCGGCGCAGATCACGATCGGGGCCATCAGCGCCTGCTTGACCCCGAAACTCCCGCCCGAGGCGGGCGGCGTGCGGAGCCGCAAGCGGTGCGAGGGCACTTTGAGGGCCCGCGCGATCACCCCGTGCAGGCTGAACGGGCCCTGAAAATTGGCGGTGACGTCATAGACCCCCTCATGCGGATCATAGAGGGCGAGGAGGCCGAGGGTCTCGATCGGC
>KN174028.1:2346-2725 GCA_000759655.1 Acidicaldus organivorans
GCGCCGGTGTTGCGCGGATAGCGCACTTTGAGGGCGAGCCGATGCGGCGCGGCGGCGAGTGCCGCTTCCGGATCGCCGTAAGAAAAGACCCGATCGCTGGCGAGATTGCCCGCCAAAGTCTCGTGCACCCGCGGCGCGTCGGGAGCGAGCGCCGCCTCGGGGTCGATCACCGCCGGGAGCGGCTCATAGTGTACCCGGATCAAATCGAGCGCGTCCTCGGCGATATAGCGGTCGGCGGCGAGCGCGATCGCCACCGGTTCGCCCACGTAACGCACCCGATCGACCGCCATTGCGCGCGCCTCGATGGGAAGGCGGAGCGTGGCGGGAAGCCCATCGGTGAGGCGGGCGAGATCAGCCCCGGTGAAAACCGCCGCCACGC
>KN174028.1:2828-4899 GCA_000759655.1 Acidicaldus organivorans
CGGAGAGGGCCCGCGCCGCCTCGCGCTCGATCGCGGTGATCCGGGCATGGGGATGGGGCGAGCGGAGAATCGCCGCATGCAGCGTGCCCACCGGCAACGCGGTGTCGTCGATGAAGCGTGCCGCGCCGGCGAGCAGCGCCCGATCCTCGAGCCGCGGCACCGCCTGCCCTACCCAGGCGCGCCCCTCTCCGGTAGAAACCACCGCCTCGTCCATCCCGTTCCTCCCGCCCGCGAGACTATCAGCCCGCCCCTCCGCGGCAAGAGGAAACCGCCGGGCAGAAATTCACGGGACGGGAAATCTCTGGACAGGAATCGGCGGTGGGGATGGTTCGACGGGGCGCGGAGCCCCCACCTCGCGGCTCAGCGCCTTGCCGCGCCGCTCACGCCTCGCCGAGCAGCAGATGGCGGAGCGCCTCCCACGCCGCCCGGTCGGGTGCGCCGATCAGCCCGCCCCGGCTTTCAGCCGGTGTATAGGGCGAGCCGTCAAACCGCGCCACATACCCGCCCGCTTCGGTGAAGAGCAAAACCCCGGGGGCGTGATCCCAGGGCAGGATCCGGTTGAAGACGAGGAAATGGCAGGCCCCGGCGGCGGCAAGCCGGTATTCGACCGCGGCACAGCGGAAATCCCAAACCGCACGCAGCCGGGGAAGCCGGGCGCACACCGTCTCGCGCATCCCGTGCGGGAGGAACCGCCAGGAGAGAAACCCGGTCATCTCCTCGGGCGGCGCGGGCGGGGCCACTCGCAGAGGATGGCGCACCCCCTGCCGGTCCTCCACCCACGCTCCCTCCCCCTTGAGCGCGAGCGCCACACTTCCCGCCACCGGATCGAGGATCACCGCGCCCACCACCTCGCCCGCGACGATTGCCGCCGCCATCGCCCCGAAGGCGCCGACGCCGGCGGCGAAATTCGCCGTGCCATCGACCGGATCGAGGGTAAAGGCGAGGGGGGCGGTGGCGAGTTCGGGGAAGGAACGCGGCGTCTCGCCCTCCTCCCCAATGACGAGCGCTCCCGGGAAGTACCGGGCGAGCGCGGCGCGCATATGGGCCTCGGCCCGTTCGTCGGCGATGGTGACGAGATCGAGCGGGCCCGACTTGCGCCGCACCTCCCCCGCGCCAAGCGCCCCGAAACGGGGCATCACCTCCGCCGCCACCGCCTCCTCGACGATGCGGCGGAGCGTGGCGAGATCTTTGGCGCCGAACGTCATGAGGGCGGCGCGAACAGGCTTTCGAAGCGGTGACGGTCCACCGGATGGAGCCGCACCCGGATACGGATCTCGTCCTCGCGGTCCTCGCGCCCGATCACCTCGCCATGCTGATAGAGCCAGGCGAGCCGGGCGCCATCGGCGGGAGAGAGCGCATAGTCGGTCTCGGTCATCACCGCCGCGATCCGCGCATCGATCGCGGCGAGCAGCGCGGGAAGCCCCTCGCCCGTGAGCGCCGAGACGGCGACCGCGCCCTCGCGCACCGGCACGTTGGCGACCCCGCCCAGGAGATCGGCCTTGTTCTGCACCTCGATCACCCGCTCGCGCCAGCCCGCATCGAGCATCCCCTCGCGTTCGAGATCGGCGAGCACGGCGAGCACGTCCTCCCGCTGGGCCTGCGCGTCGGGATGGGCGATGTCGCGGACATGGAGGATGACGTCGGCCTCCGCCACTTCTTCGAGCGTGGCGCGGAAGGCGGCGACGAGTTCATGGGGGAGATCGCTGATGAAGCCCACCGTGTCGGAGAGGATGATCCGCCGCCGCGAGGGGAGCCTGAGCGCCCGCATGGTGGGATCGAGCGTCGCGAAGAGCTGGTCGCGGGTGATGACGGAAGCGCCCGTCAGCGCGTTGAAGAGGGCCGATTTGCCCGCGTTGGTGTAGCCGACCAGGGCCACCACCGGGAACGGCACCCGCCGCCGCGCGGCGCGGTGGAGGCCGCGGGTGCGGCGCACTTCCTCAAGCTCGCGCCGGATGCGAGCGATGCGTTCGCCGATCAGGCGGCGGTCGGCCTCGAGCTGGGTCTCGCCCGGGCCGCCAAGGAAGCCGAAGCCGCCGCGCTGGCGCTCGAGGTGGGTCCAGGAGCGGACCAG